>NZ_JAKJSX010000017.1:0-96966 GCF_050337435.1 Vibrio satsumensis
AGAGAAGCAGCTTTCCGAATTTTAAAATTTGCTTGGCGACCATAGCATTGTGGACCCACCTGATTCCATGCCGAACTCAGAAGTGAAACACAATAGCGCCGATGGTAGTGTGGGGCTTCCCCATGTGAGAGTAGGACATCGCCAGGCTTTATATTTGAACACTTGTCAGCGACGACAAGTCTTCCACTGCGGAGTGGTAGTTCAGTTGGTTAGAATACCGGCCTGTCACGCCGGGGGTCGCGGGTTCGAGTCCCGTCCACTCCGCCACTTATTAAAAAAGCCCTGCTAGTAATAGCAGGGCTTTTTTACATTTGAAGAAAAGTGTTTTTCTCCAGCAGAATGGGCTCCGTTAAGGTTTTGTCTCCAGTCGGTAAATCTGCATTAAGTACCCTCGCTATTTCGGCATATATTAGAAAGCCTAGTCTGACGACTAGGCTTCGTCGCTTTTGGTGTATGAGCTTCGGATTTTTGCTACAGACCTCATCGCTACCTATTGAGGCGTCTCTCTAGAAATCGACAGGAGCTGCTAGGCTATCTTGTAGATACAAAAACGCCTAGCGTTTGCTAGGCGTTGATAAATAGTGTTTCTAGTACATCGACTACAGTATTTGTTTAAGCACTCTGTCGGCTTTTACACGAGTGATCTTACGAATCAACTTCTGAACTTCCATCGGGTAGCTCTCTATCTTATCTAACTGCTTATAAGTACAGATAAGCTGAGTGTGTTGAAGGATATTATCCACTTCAGCCTGGAACTTGTCTGTTAGGTGGTGGTAGTTATCTTGGATAAAGATACCGTTCTCTAGGTCCAGCTTCCATGCGCGAGGGTTTAGGTTATTACCTGTTAGTAGCATGTAGCGCTTATCGACCCAAATGCCCTTTAGGTGGAAGCTATTGGAATCGTGTTGCCAAAGTCGAATTGATAGATTGCGGCTAGCAATATGAGCTTCATTGGCCTTAGCGAAACGACGTAAGTTCAATTCGTAAAGGTATGGTAAACCACCAATCGTTTTAAACTCTTCTTCTGGTGAGATAAAGAAATCATTTGCTGTCTTATCGCCAACAACAATGCTGACCTTTACGCCACGCTTAAGCGCTTTCTTCACTTCTTTAGCTAGACTAGGTGGGAAGTTGAAGTAAGGTGTGCAGATAAAGATTTCATCTTTAGCTTGAGCTACGAGTTGATTGATTCCCTGATTTAGACGGTTACGTCTCTTACCGATACCAACCAATGGTGTTACAGCAACTTGATCTGCTGAAACCTCCTGACCATCAAATTGATACTGAGATCTTGCCAATGATGCACGAAATTGACGAATCGCTGGTTTCAGTTCTTTGGTTACCGGCTTATTCTTATCAGCCAAGTCATAAACAGCGCTGTCCGCAACCATCTGTTCGTGTACGTAGGTAAACATCGAGTCCGCAAGCGCTGCGTTGTTTAAAACGTGGTAACGATCAAAGCGATAGCGGTCATGGTAATTCAGGTAGATATTGTTAAGGCTTGCGCCGCTGTATATCACGCTATCATCGACGATAAAGCCTTTTAAGTGCAATACGCCAAAGACTTCTTTGCCGCGAACTGGAATGCCATAGACAGGTACAGAGTGCTGATATTTTTCTGCAAACTCTTTATACATGGCCGCATTGCCTTCAGAAGACTCTGCACCAATCAATCCGCGCTGCGCTCGGTGCCAATCGACACAAACGCTTACGTCTAATTCTGGATTCTTTTGCTTTGCTTCATATAAGGCAGTTAGGATCTCACGGCCAGCCTCATCATCTTCAAGATACAAAGCGACTAAACTAATACGAGTCGTTGCGCGAGATATCTCATCAAGTAGGCGAATTCGAAACTCTTGCGCTGATAGTAGTACTTCAAACTTGTCAGGATTCTGCGCTATGGTTGGCAACTGTATGAATGGATTCCTACTGGCAATCATATTGACTGTTTTACCTTAAAAATATGCAAAATTGCGAACCTTTAATTTTACCAAAGGGATAGCACCAAATACTAGATAATCGAGGCATTCTCTAACAATTTTGCTGATAATGCATAGGAATGAGATCTTTTCCGCTATTCGAATAGCGCTTGTATAAAACTCTTAATCCATTTGGCAGATCTTTAGGGTCTACTCGTACGAATTCATGTCGCGCGTAAAAATTGGTGAGATGAGCGTAAGCAAAGCAGTAATCGTCTTCCGTAAGCGTATGTTGCGCACAATAATCCATAAGCTGCGAGCCTAATTGTTTGCCGCGATGTTGTTTTGATATAGCCATACCGGTAAGTAAGCGATTATTTTCTATTGTACGAAAACGCACGACTCCGCACAGCTCGTTATCCAGTAATAAAGAATAGATCAGTTCACTTTTATTCGCTTTTCCCGTTGGGTAATGTTCTTTATAGAAACGTTTAACTAGGGGAACCTTTACTGGGTCTAATTGAGTAATGATGACATTGTTCATTCAGTCACTGCGCCATTGGTTTATCTGCTGTAGAATGACCGCAGTGTAAGTTAATTGAATATCGCCATGCAATTCCATCTCAATGCTAGTTTAAAAAATGTTCATACTTTTTCCATCGATCAGACGTGTGATGCGTTGGTTGAAGTAACCACTACCGAAGAACTGATTTCGCTTTACAAAGACCCTAAATGGTCAGCTTTACCTAAGTTGATACTGGGTAAGGGCAGTAATATGCTTTTTACTGAGCACTTCGCAGGCCTGGTCATTGTGAATAAATTAGCCGGGATTGAGTTGACCGAGACTGACAGTCACCACCTACTGCATGTAAGTGGTGGGGAGGATTGGCCAAGCTTAGTTGAGTGGAGTGTGGATAAAGGGCTTGGTGGGCTAGAAAATCTAGCAATGATACCCGGCTGTTCAGGCTCTGCTCCGATTCAGAATATTGGTGCGTATGGTGTTGAGTTGCAAGACGTATGCGGGTATGTCGATACCCTGTGCCTGGATACTTATACAGTTAAGCGATTAAGCAACGAAGAGTGTCTCTTTGGTTACCGAGATTCTATTTTCAAACATGCTCTCTACGGTAAAGCGATTGTTGTTGCGATTGGTTTAACGTTGCCTAAAGAGTGGGAGCCATGTAATCACTATGGTCCGTTGAAAAGCCTAGCAGCCGATAGTCTCTCTCCTCGTACTATATTTGATGAAGTGTGTGCTATCCGTTCAAGTAAGCTGCCAGACCCTAGAGTACAAGGGAATGCAGGCAGCTTCTTCAAAAACCCTGTGATCACCAAAGATCATTTTGATCGCCTGTTAGCTCTATACCCAAACATTGTCGGTTATGAGAGTAATGATATGATCAAAGTCGCTGCTGGTTGGCTGATTGATCAATGCCAGTTCAAGGGCGTGATAGAAGGTGGTGCTCAGGTTCACCCCAATCAAGCATTGGTTATCATCAATTATGATGAGGCTTCTGCTGTGGATATCCTTAAGCTTGCAGAGCGAGTGCGTCAGTCCGTCTTGAATAAATTCGATATTCGATTGGAACATGAAGTACGTTTTATGGGGCGAGACCGCGAGACAAACCTAGATAAGGCTTTGGAGTCCCTGACATGAGAGAACACAGTACCAAGCTAGCGCTATTGAGATGTCTTGCTGACGGTGAGTTTCATTCAGGTGAAGACCTAGGTGAAATGATAGGTGTATCACGAGCGGCTATCAGTAAGCACATTAAAGGTATTCAAGAGTGGGGTTTAGATATCTACCGAGTACAAGGCAAGGGCTACAAGCTAGCAAGCTGTTTAGATATGCTTGACCAAGAAAAATTGTCTGCAGTTAGTCGCGATGCTTCTCTTGAGCTCATTCCAATCATAGGTTCTACAAACCAGCATCTATTAGAGCGAACTAACACCCTCGAATCGGGTTCTGTTTGTATTGCTGAATATCAAGCTGCAGGACGTGGACGCCGTGGACGAGAGTGGGTATCGCCATTCGGTGCAAACCTCTATCTTTCAATGTATTGGAGACTCGACGCAGGGATGGCTGCCGCAATGGGCTTAAGCCTTGTGGTTGGTGTCGCTGTTGTTGAAGCTTTGGAAGAGATGGGTGTAGAAGGTGTAAAGCTCAAATGGCCGAACGACCTTTACCACAATGACAAGAAGCTTGCTGGTATCTTGGTAGAGCTGTCAGGACAGTCCGGTGGCGCTGCTCATATTGTTATTGGTTTAGGGCTAAACCTATCCATGGATCCTACAACATCAGGTATTGGACAGCCATGGACTTCTCTTAAAGAGGTGTGTGACGGTCAGGTGCCAGACCGAAATCAGTTAGCGCAGGCTCTGATCAATGCCTGGGATAAATCTCTTGTTGATTATGAGCTGAAAGGGATGTCCAATTTTATAGAGCGTTGGAACCGCTTGGATAATTTCTTAGGCCGCAATGTTAGGTTGATCATTGGACCTAGAGAAATTGAAGGTGTTGTTCAAGGCATCGATGAACAAGGTGCTGTATTACTCAAAACTGAGAATGGTGTCGAGAGCTATATTGGCGGAGAGATATCGCTAAGAAAAGGCGATTAAGGCGTTACTACTTTCTTAGTAACACTTCTTCAACCATATGATCGGCGCCTTTACGTAGAATCAAGTGAGCCCTTTCTCGTGTAGGAAGAATATTTTGTTCTAGGTTCAAGCCATTAATTGAACTCCAGATACCTTCAGCTTTATCCAATGCGGCTTGGTTCGATAATTTCGTGTAATGACTAAAGTAAGAGCCGGGCTTAGTAAACGCGCCATCGCGGAACTTCATAAAACGATTGACGTACCACTCTTTAATTTGCTGGCTATCCGCATCGACATAGAGTGAAAAATCAAGGAAGTCTGAAATAAACACGCGATGTGGCTCGTGTGGATAATTCATTCCGGTTTGTAAAACATTAAGCCCTTCAATAATAAGCACATCTGGTAGGTCGACGCACTTAACGTCATCAGTAATATTGTACGTAAGATGCGAGTAAACAGGGGCTGTGACATTTCTCTTGCAAGCTTTTACATCCGAAACAAAGTTCACTAAACGCTTGATATCGTAAGACTCCGGAAAGCCCTTTTTGCTCATCAACCCTTTATCTTCTAACACCTCGTTTGGATATAAAAAGCCATCGGTTGTCACTAGTTCAACTTTTGGGTGGTTTTCCCAGCGAGAGAGTAGGGCTTTAAGCAGACGCGCAGTGGTACTTTTGCCAACAGCTACGCTACCCGCAATACCGATGATAAAAGGTGGCGCTTTCTCTTTCTTATCTAGAAATTGGTGGAGTACCGAGTTTCTATTCTGTCTGGCTGCCACATAGAGGTTCAATAGACGAGATAGCGGTAGATAGATCTCTACTGCCTCTTCCATTGTGAGCTTTTCATTGATGCCTTGAAGCTCTTTTAAGTCGCTCTCAGAAAGTGTCATCGGAACTAAATTCCTTAGCTCAGACCAACGTTCGCGGTCAAATGACATGAATGGGCTCATACAAAACTCTATAGTGGATAACAAAACAAGTGCATCGAAAATACATCAAGCGATAGATAAATAAAATATCTTCCTGTACTAGATGCGGGTTAAAGACGTAAACCTTGAGCTAAATAGCCGTATGTAGGAGTTTGCTCAGAGAATTTTGCACTTTTTTTCAATTTGCTATTGCAAGGTGGAAAATCATTCAATAAAATGCGCCCCACTTGTGCCGACTTAGCTCAGTAGGTAGAGCAACTGACTTGTAATCAGTAGGTCACCAGTTCGATTCCGGTAGTCGGCACCACTTTCTCCCTTCCTTTAAGGCAAGCGAGAGAAAGCTCAAAATTTGGAGAGGTTCCCGAGTGGCCAAAGGGAGCAGACTGTAAATCTGTTGGCACTGCCTTCGATGGTTCGAATCCGTCCCTCTCCACCATATTCTAAAGGTTAAATAGCTCAAACAGAGTTACGTGTTGCGTGCATCGTATAATGGCTATTACCTCAGCCTTCCAAGCTGATGATGCGGGTTCGATTCCCGCTGCACGCTCCAACTCATTTTGTGTGCTGATATAGCTCAGTCGGTAGAGCGCACCCTTGGTAAGGGTGAGGTCCCCAGTTCGACTCTGGGTATTAGCACCAGTCTAAAGCTTCTTCTCCTTTAATAAAGAAAACCATTTTTTTTGGTTGCGTGGTCTTATTTTAAGCCACCTAATCCGTACCTAGAGGGACACCCCATGTCTAAAGAAAAATTTGAACGTACGAAACCGCACGTAAACGTTGGTACTATCGGCCACGTTGACCACGGTAAAACAACTCTAACTGCTGCTATCTGTACTACTCTTGCAAAAGTATACGGCGGTGTTGCTAAAGATTTCGCATCTATCGATAACGCTCCAGAAGAGCGTGAGCGCGGTATCACAATCGCAACTTCTCACGTTGAGTACGACACTCCAGCACGTCACTACGCACACGTAGACTGTCCAGGACACGCGGATTATGTTAAAAACATGATCACTGGTGCTGCACAAATGGACGGCGGTATCCTAGTTGTTGCTGCGACTGACGGCCCTATGCCTCAAACTCGTGAGCACATCCTACTTGGTCGTCAAGTTGGTATCCCTTACATCATCGTATTCATGAACAAATGTGACATGGTTGATGACGAAGAGCTACTTGAGCTAGTTGAGATGGAAGTTCGTGAACTTCTTTCTGAATACGACTTCCCAGGTGATGACCTACCAGTTATCCAAGGTTCTGCACTTGGCGCACTAAACGGCGAGAAGCAGTGGGAAGACAAGATCGTTGAGCTTGCAGAAGCACTAGATTCTTACATCCCTGAGCCAGAGCGTGCAGTTGACCAACCGTTCCTACTACCAATTGAAGATGTATTCTCAATCCAAGGTCGTGGTACTGTTGTAACTGGTCGTATCGAGCGCGGTATCCTACGTGTAGGTGACGAAGTAGAAATCGTTGGTATCAAAGAGACTACTCTTACTACTTGTACTGGTGTTGAAATGTTCCGTAAACTGCTTGACGAAGGTCGTGCAGGTGAGAACGTTGGTGCACTTCTACGTGGTACTAAGCGTGATGACGTTGAACGTGGTCAAGTACTTTCTGCGAAAGGTTCTATCAACCCACACACTAAGTTTGAGTCTGAAGTATACGTACTTTCTAAAGACGAAGGCGGCCGTCACACTCCTTTCTTCAAAGGTTACCGTCCACAGTTCTACTTCCGTACAACTGACGTAACAGGCGACATCACTCTACCAGAAGGCGTAGAAATGGTAATGCCAGGTGACAACGTTCAAATGACTGTTGAGCTAATCGCTCCAATCGCAATGGACGAAGGTCTACGTTTCGCAATCCGCGAAGGTGGCCGTACAGTTGGTGCTGGTGTTGTAGCTAAAATCTTCGCTTAATAGCATTTAGATTTTTGCACACTCTTCATTAGAAGAGCACGCATCTGAAAAGGGGAGCTTCGGCTTCCCTTTTGTTTTCTCGAAAGAAATATTACCTTCCATCTATCTTCTTCCCTCTCGATACAAAACCAACTTCCAATAAATTCCGATTATTTTTCCAACACTACTTGCATACTAAAGTGTGATCTGTATAATGCATCGCACTGGCTAACGCTGGTTGTGAACCAATGAGCACTGAGGAGTAGGTCTTACCTAGTAATGTATACTCAGCTTATGTTCGCGGTTAATAAAAATAGTAAACTTTTTGTTTGCTTCAAAAGTTAACTGACAATGCGTCCTAATTTTGGATGCTACGGTTTCACATAAATCAATCGGCATTCTCTCGTTTTATCGGGCTTGAGTGGCGATATTGTTTGTGTAATTTTTAATAATTGGAGCTCTGTCTCATGCAGAACCAACGTATTCGTATCCGCCTTAAAGCGTTTGATTACAAGCTAATCGATGCTTCAACTGCGGAAATCGTTGAAACAGCAAAACGTACTGGCGCACAGGTTCGTGGTCCTATTCCACTTCCTACTCGTAAAGAGCGTTTCACTGTTCTTACCTCTCCACACGTCAACAAAGATGCACGTGATCAGTACGAAATCCGTACTCACAAGCGTTTGATCGACATCGTTGAGCCAACAGATAAAACTGTTGATGCTCTAATGCGTCTTGATCTTGCAGCTGGCGTTGATGTTCAAATCAGCCTAGGTTAAGGGAGATAAGAATAATGATTGGTCTAGTCGGACGTAAAGTGGGTATGACCCGCGTATTTACTGAAGAAGGCGTTTCTATCCCAGTAACTGTTGTTGAGGTTGAAGCGAACCGTATTTCTCAAGTTAAAACTCTTGAGACAGACGGCTACGCAGCAATCCAAGTAACTACTGGTGCTAAGAAAGCTAACCGTGTAACTAAACCTGAAGCTGGTCACTTCGCGAAAGCGGGTGTAGAAGCAGGTCGCGGTCTTTGGGAATTCCGTTTAGAAAACGGCGAAGAGTTTGAAGTTGGCGCTGAGCTAAACGTAGAACTTTTCAACGAAATTAAAAAAGTAGACGTTACTGGTACATCTAAAGGTAAAGGCTTCCAAGGCGCTATCAAGCGTTGGAACTTCTCTACTCAAGATATGACTCACGGTAACTCTTTGTCTCACCGCGCACCGGGTTCAATTGGCCAATGTCAAACTCCAGGCCGCGTGTTTAAAGGCAAGAAAATGGCAGGTCACATGGGTGCTGAGCGTGTAACGACTCAAAACCTAGAGATCGTACGTGTTGACGCTGAGCGCAATCTACTCCTTATTAAAGGTGCAGTACCGGGCTCAACAGGCGGAAACGTGATCGTAAAACCTGCTGTTAAAGCATAACGTCTAGGAGTAAGTAATGGAATTGATGGTTAAAGGTGCTGATGCACTAACTGTTTCCGAGACTACTTTCGGACGTGACTTCAACGAAGCTCTTGTACACCAAGTAGTTGTTGCATATGCAGCAGGTGCTCGTCAAGGTACTCGTGCTCAAAAGACTCGTTCTGAAGTATCTGGCGGTGGCGCTAAGCCATGGCGTCAAAAAGGTACTGGCCGCGCACGTGCTGGTACAATTCGTAGCCCAATCTGGCGTACAGGTGGTGTTACTTTTGCTGCGAAACCACAAGATCACAGCCAAAAAGTAAACAAAAAAATGTACCGCGGTGCTATGAAGAGCATTCTTTCTGAGCTAGTTCGTCAAGAGCGTTTAATCGTTGTTGATAACTTCTCTGTAGAAGCACCAAAAACAAAAGAACTTGTAGCTAAGCTTAAAGAGCTTGAGCTAAGCGACGTTCTGATTGTGACTGGCGAAGTAGATGAAAATCTATTCTTAGCTGCTCGTAACCTATACAAAGTAGATGCACGTGATGTTGCTGGTGTTGATCCAGTATCACTAATCGCTTTCGACAAGGTTCTAATGACTGCTGACGCAGTTAAGCAAGTTGAGGAGATGCTAGCATGATCACTGAAGAGCGTATCTTAAAAGTTCTACGTGCTCCGCACATCTCTGAAAAAGCAACTATGGCAGCTGAGAAAGCGAACACTATCGTTTTCAAAGTAGCTAAAGATGCAACTAAGAAAGAGATCAAAGCAGCTGTAGAAAAGCTATTTGAAGTTGAAGTTAAGTCTGTAAATACTCTTGTATTAAAGGGTAAGACCAAACGTCAAGGTATGCGTGAAGGCCGTCGTTCAGACGTGAAAAAAGCCTACGTTACTTTGAAAGAAGGTCAAGATCTTGACTTCGTTGGCGGCGCGGAATAACAGGAGTAGTAAAAATGGCTATTGTTAAATGTAAGCCGACTTCCCCTGGTCGTCGTCACGTCGTTAAAGTTGTTAACGCTGACCTACACAAGGGTAAGCCATACGCACCACTTCTAGAGAAAAACTCTAAGAACGGTGGTCGTAACAACAACGGTCGTATTACAGTACGTCACATCGGTGGTGGTCATAAGCACCATTACCGTGTAATTGACTTCAAACGTACTAAAGATGGCATCCCAGCGAAAGTTGAGCGTCTAGAATACGATCCAAACCGTAGTGCTAACATCGCTCTAGTTCTGTACGCAGACGGTGAGCGTCGTTACATCATTGCACCTAAAGGTGTTAACGCAGGCGACCAGATTCAATCTGGCGTAGATGCTGCAATCAAAGCAGGTAACACTCTGCCGATGCGCAACATCCCAGTAGGTTCTACTGTACACTGTGTTGAACTTAAGCCTGGTAAAGGTGCTCAACTAGCTCGTTCGGCTGGTGCTTATGCTCAAATCATCGCTCGCGATGGTGCATACGTAACTATCCGTCTACGTTCTGGTGAGATGCGCAAAGTACTTTCTGAAGGTCGTGCAACGATCGGTGAAGTTGGTAACTCTGAGCATATGCTACGTGAACTTGGTAAAGCTGGTGCTTCACGCTGGCGCGGCGTACGTCCAACCGTACGTGGTGTAGTAATGAACCCGGTGGATCACCCACATGGTGGTGGTGAAGGCCGCACATCTGGTGGTCGTCACCCAGTTTCTCCTTGGGGCGTTCCTACTAAGGGCTTCAAGACTCGTAAGAACAAGCGCACTGACAAGTACATCGTACGTCGTCGCACTAAATAATTTATAAAGAGGAATCGCCATGCCACGTTCTCTCAAGAAAGGTCCTTTTATTGACCTACACTTGCTGAAGAAGGTAGAGAAAGCGGTGGAAAGCGGAGACAAAAAGCCTATTAAGACTTGGTCCCGTCGCTCAATGATCATCCCAACAATGATTGGTTTGACCATCGCTGTCCATAATGGTCGTCAGCACGTTCCAGTTTTCGTTACCGAAGAAATGATCGGTCACAAACTGGGCGAATTTGCACCAACTCGTACTTATCGCGGTCATGCTGCAGATAAGAAAGCTAAGAAGAAATAAGGAGTAGATGATGGAAGCTTTAGCTAAACATAACTTTGCTCGTATTTCTCCACAGAAAGCTCGCTTAGTTGCAGACCAAATTCGCGGTAAGTCGGTAGACCAAGCTCTAGAAATTCTAACTTTCAGCAACAAAAAAGCTGCTGTATTAGTTAAGAAGGTTCTTGAGTCAGCTATCGCTAACGCGGAACATAACGAAGGTGCAGATATCGACGATCTAAATGTCGCTAAAATCTTCGTAGATGAGGGCCCTATCATGAAGCGTATTATGCCTCGTGCTAAAGGTCGTGCGGATCGTATCTTGAAGCGTTCAAGCCACATCACTATTGTTGTAGCAGATCGCTAAAGACTAGGAGAGTAAGCAATGGGTCAGAAAGTACATCCTAATGGTATTCGTCTTGGCATCGTTAAGCCTTGGAATGCTACATGGTTTGCTAATACCAACGAATTCGCTGACAACCTAGACGGCGACTTCAAGGTACGTCAGTTCCTTACAAAGGAACTACAAAAAGCATCATTATCTCGTATCGTTATCGAGCGTCCAGCTAAGAGCATCCGTGTGACTATTCACACTGCTCGTCCTGGCGTTGTTATCGGTAAGAAAGGTGAAGACGTAGAGAAGCTACGCGCAGCTGTAGCTAAAATCGCAGGTGTACCAGCGCAAATTAACATCGCTGAAGTACGTAAGCCTGAGCTAGATGGTCAGCTTGTAGCTGATAGCATCGCGTCTCAACTAGAGCGTCGTGTTATGTTCCGTCGTGCAATGAAGCGTGCGGTACAAAATGCTATGCGTCTAGGCGCTAAAGGCATCAAAGTACAAGTAGGCGGCCGTCTTGGCGGTGCTGAAATCGCACGTTCTGAGTGGTACCGTGAAGGCCGTGTGCCTCTACACACTCTACGTGCAGACATTGATTACGCAACTTCTTCGGCTCACACTCAATACGGTGTGATCGGCATTAAAGTTTGGATCTTCAAAGGTGAGATTCTAGGCGGTATGCCAGCTGCTAACGCAGTAGAGCCAAAAGGCGATAAGCCTAAGAAGCAGCGTAAAGGCCGTAAGTAAGGAGTCGAACGATGCTACAACCAAAACGTACTAAGTTCCGCAAGGTTATGACTGGT
The DNA here is from genome assembly GCF_050337435.1 of Vibrio satsumensis. Classification (NCBI taxonomy): domain Bacteria; kingdom Pseudomonadati; phylum Pseudomonadota; class Gammaproteobacteria; order Vibrionales; family Vibrionaceae; genus Vibrio; species Vibrio satsumensis. Next base: position 11,941 of record NZ_JAKJSX010000017.1, read on the forward strand.
CGTAACCGTGGTCTAGCTAAAGGTACTGAAGTAAGCTTCGGCGAATTCGGTCTTAAAGCTGTTGGCCGTGGTCGTCTGACTGCACGTCAAATCGAAGCGGCACGTCGTGCTATGACACGTCACATTAAGCGTCAAGGTCAAATCTGGATCCGTGTATTCCCAGACAAGCCGATTACTGAAAAGCCTCTTGAAGTTCGTCAAGGTAAAGGTAAAGGTTCAGTTGCGTACTGGGTTGCTCAAATCCAACCAGGCAAAGTTATGTACGAGATGAATGGCGTACCTGAAGAGTTGGCACGTGAAGCGTTCCGCCTAGCGGCACGTAAACTGCCTGTTAAAACTACTTTTGTAACTAAGCAGGTGATGTGATGAAAGCACAAGATCTACGCGAAAAGAACGTTGAAGAGCTTAACGCTGAGCTATTGAATTTGCTACGTGAACAGTTCAACTTGCGCATGCAAGCTGCAACTGGTCAACTACAGCAAACTCATACTCTAAAAGCTGTACGCCGTGACATCGCACGTGTGAAAACTGTTTTGACTGAAAAGGCAGGCGCATAATGAGCGAAACTAACCGCATCCAGCAAGGCCGTGTAGTAAGCGACAAGATGGACAAGTCTATCGTTGTTGCTATTGAACGCACTGTAAAACACCCAATTTACGGTAAGTTCATCAAACGCACGACTAAAGTACACGCACACGACGAAGACAACACTTGTGGCCTAGGCGACAAAGTTGAAATCGCTGAGTGTCGTCCTCTGTCTAAGACTAAGTCTTGGACATTGGTTAAAGTTCTAGAAAAAGCGAAGATTTAATCTTTGTAATTCTATAACTTATAAGCGGCTCCAAATAATTTTTTGGAGCCGCTTGTTTTTTGTCTACCCAATTTAAAAAAAGGGTGGTACAATTCGCGTCCCTTTTAAAGAGGCAGCCCGACCCGAGAGGGTCTAGTTTTAATATTTAGCGGAGCACTAACAATGATCCAGATGCAAAGTACACTTGACGCAGCAGATAACTCTGGCGCGCGCAAGGTAATGTGTATTAAGGTTCTGGGTGGCTCTCACCGCCGTTATGCACATATCGGTGACGTCATCAAGGTTACAGTGAAGGAAGCGATTCCTCGCGGTAAAGTAAAGAAAGGTGATGTTCTGAAGGCGGTAGTAGTGCGCACCCGTAAAGGCGTTCGTCGCCCAGACGGTTCTGTCATTCGCTTCGACAGTAATGCTTGTGTATTGTTAAATGACACTACTGAGCAACCAGTCGGCACACGTATCTTTGGTCCTGTGACTCGTGAACTTCGTAACGCGAAATTCATGAAGATTGTATCACTAGCACCTGAAGTTCTGTAAGGAGCGGCAATATGGCAGCTAAAATCCGTCGTAATGACGAAGTAATCATTCTTGCTGGTAAAGATAAAGGCAAGAAAGGTAAAGTAACTAAGGTTCTGACAACTGGTAAAGTTATCGTTGAAGGCATCAACCTTGTTAAGAAACACCAAAAGCCGGTTCCGGCTCTAGGTCAACAAGGTGGCATCGTTGAACAAGAAGCAGCTATTGATGCTTCTAACGTTGCTGTTTTTAACGCGGCTACTGGTAAAGCAGACCGTATCGGTTTCCGTATCGAAGATGGCAAGAAAGTTCGTTTCTTCAAATCTAACGGCGAAACTGTTTCTAACTAATTAGAAGTAATTTGGAGTTCTACTATGGCGAAACTGCATGATTACTACAAGTCGTCTGTAGTCGCTGAGCTTACCAAAGAGTTCAGCTACACAAGCGTCATGCAAGTCCCTAGGATTGAGAAAATCACCCTAAACATGGGCGTTGGTGAAGCAATCAACGATAAGAAACTGCTAGAAAACGCAGCAGCTGATATGGCAACGATCTCTGGTCAAAAGCCACTTATCACTAAAGCGCGTAAATCTGTAGCTGGTTTCAAAATTCGTGAAGGCTACCCAATTGGTTGTAAAGTAACCTTGCGTGGTGAGCGCATGTGGGAATTTTTAGAGCGTTTAATCTCTATCGCACTTCCACGTGTACGTGATTTCCGTGGTGTTAGCGCTAAGTCTTTTGACGGTCGCGGTAACTACAGCATGGGCGTTCGCGAGCAAATCATCTTTCCGGAAATCGACTACGATAAAGTCGATCGTGTCCGCGGTCTTGATATCACTATCACGACTTCTGCGGGTTCCGATGAGGAAGGCCGAGCTCTGCTGGCTGCCTTTAACTTCCCATTCCGTAAGTAAGGGTAGGGTTACTGTTATGGCTAAACAATCAATGAAAGCACGTGAAGCTAAACGTGCAAAACTAGTAGCTAAGTTCGCTGAAAAGCGTTCTGCGCTAAAAGTTATCATTAGCGATGTAAACGCATCTGAAGAAGATCGTTGGAATGCGGTTCTTAAACTGCAATCTCTTCCACGTGATTCAAGTGCATCACGTCAGCGCAACCGTTGCAACCAAACTGGTCGTCCACACGGTTACCTACGTAAATTCGGTCTAAGCCGCATTAAGGTTCGTGAAGCTTGCATGAAAGGCGAGATTCCGGGTCTTCGTAAGGCTAGCTGGTAATTGCCACTTAATCATTTGGAGTAAATCTTATGAGCATGCAAGATCCGATTTCGGATATGCTGACCCGAGTTCGTAACGGTCAGGCAGCAAACAAAGTTGCTGTAAAAATGCCTTCTTCAAAGCTTAAAGTTGCAATTGCTGCATTACTTAAAGCTGAAGGTTACATCGTAGACTTCGCTGTTAACAGCGAAGCAAAACCTGAGCTAGAAGTTACTCTTAAGTACTTCCAAGCTAAACCTGTAATCGAGCAAATCAAGCGTGTATCACGTCCTGGTCTAAGAGTTTATAAAAATAAAGACTCTTTACCTACAGTGATGGGTGGTCTTGGTATTGCAGTTGTTTCTACTTCCAAGGGTCTGATGTCTGACCGTGCTGCTCGTAAAGCAGGTCTTGGCGGTGAAATCATCTGTTACGTAGCTTAAGGAGTAGATTATGTCTCGTGTTGCTAAAGCACCTGTCGCTATTCCAGCTGGCGTAGAGGTGAAACTAAACGGCCAAGAAGTTACTGTAAAAGGTAGCAAAGGTGAGCTTACTCGCGTTCTTAACAGCGCCGTAGTTATTGCACAGGAAGAAACCAACCTAACTTTCGGTCCGAAAGAAGGTGTTACTAACGCATGGGCACAAGCTGGTACAGCTCGCGCTCTAGTTAATAACATGGTTATGGGTGTTACTGAGGGCTTCACTAAGAAGCTAACTCTTAAGGGTGTTGGTTACCGTGCTGCTATGAAAGGCAACTCTGTAGCTCTAACTCTTGGTTTTTCTCACCCAGTAGAGCACGCTCTACCTGAAGGTATTAAAGCTGAGTGCCCTAGCCAAACTGAGATCATCATTACTGGTTGCGATAAGCAAGTAGTAGGTCAAGTTGCGGCTGACATTCGTTCTTACCGTGCTCCTGAGCCTTACAAAGGCAAAGGTGTTCGTTACGCAGATGAAAATGTGCGTACTAAAGAAGCTAAGAAGAAGTAAGGTATCACTATGGATAAGAAAGCATCTCGCATCCGTCGTGCTACACGTGCACGTCGTAAGATTGCAGAACTTGGTGCAACTCGCCTGGTAGTACACCGTACTCCTCGCCATGTTTACGCACAAGTTATCGCGGCAAACGGCTCTGAGGTTATCGCAGCTGCTTCTACTGTAGAAAAAGCGATCCGTGAGCAAGTTAAGAACACTGGTAACGTTGATGCAGCTAAAGCAGTTGGTAAAGCTGTTGCTGAGCGCGCTCTTGAAAAAGGCGTAGCTTCAGTTGCATTTGATCGTTCTGGTTTCCAATACCACGGTCGAGTAGCGGCGCTAGCAGAATCTGCTCGCGAAGCTGGTCTGAAATTCTAAGGTAGGGTTGGAAGATGGCTAAAGAACAACAACAAGCTAATGATTTGCAAGAAAAGCTGATCGCAGTTAACCGTGTATCTAAGACGGTTAAAGGTGGTCGAATCATGAGCTTTACTGCACTAACAGTAGTTGGTGACGGTAACGGTCGCGTAGGTTTCGGTTACGGCAAAGCTCGTGAAGTACCTGCTGCGATTCAAAAAGCAATGGAAAAAGCGCGCCGTAACATGGTTACAGTATCGCTTAACGAAGGCACTCTTCACCACCCGGTGAAAGGTCGTCATTCGGGCTCTAAAGTTTACATGCAGCCAGCTGCAGAAGGTACAGGTGTTATTGCCGGTGGTGCAATGCGTGCTGTACTTGAAGTTGCGGGCGTACATAACGTACTTTCTAAAGCATACGGTTCAACGAACCCGATCAACATCGTTCGTGCAACGATTGGTGCTCTAGTAGACGTTAAGTCACCAGAAATGGTTGCTGCTAAACGTGGTCTAACTGTTGAATCTATTTCGGAGTAAGCACACGATGGCAACTATTAAAGTAACTCAAACTAAAAGCTCAATTGGTCGCCTACCTAAGCACAAAGCGTGTCTTAAAGGTCTAGGTCTTCGTCGCATCAACCATACAGTAGAACTTGAAGATACTCCGTGCGTACGCGGTATGATCAACAAGGTTTACTACATGGTTAAGATTGAGGAGTAATCAGAATGCGTTTGAATACTCTATCACCGGCTGCTGGCTCTAAACCTTCTAAGAAGCGTGTAGGTCGTGGTATCGGTTCTGGCCTTGGTAAAACAGGTGGCCGCGGTCACAAAGGTCAAAAGTCACGTTCTGGCGGCTCTGTTCGTCCAGGTTTTGAAGGCGGTCAAATGCCTCTAAAACAACGTCTACCTAAATTCGGTTTCACTTCTCGTAAGAGCCTAGTGTCTGCTGAAGTTCGCCTAGCTGAGCTAGCGAAAGTAACAGGTGACGTAGTTGATCTTAACAGCCTTAAAGCTGCTAACGTTATCACTAAGAACATCGAATTTGTTAAGATCGTTCTTTCTGGTGACCTAAGCAAAGCTGTGACTGTTAAAGGTCTACGCGTGACTAAAGGCGCTAAAGCTGCAATCGAAGCTGCAGGCGGTAAAATCGAGGAATAATCTCGAGGAACGAGGTACAGATGGCTAAGAAACCAGGACAAGATTTTCGTAGTGCTCAGAGCGGCTTAAGTGAACTAAAGTCGCGCTTATTATTCGTAATTGGTGCACTTTTAGTATTCCGAGCCGGCTCTTTTGTGCCGATCCCTGGTATTGACGCAGCTGTACTTGCCGATTTGTTCGATCAGCAAAAAGGTACCATCGTTGAAATGTTTAACATGTTCTCCGGTGGTGCTCTTGAGCGTGCATCTATATTAGCATTGGGTATCATGCCGTACATTTCGGCATCGATCGTAGTCCAATTGCTAACTGTAGTTCATCCAGCGTTAGCGGAACTCAAGAAAGAGGGTGAAGCAGGCCGTCGTAAGATAAGCCAATATACACGCTACGGCACGCTTGTACTTGCAACATTCCAAGCTATTGGTATCGCAACAGGCTTACCAAACATGGTCGACAATCTGGTTGTTATCAACCAAACCATGTTTACGCTTATTGCTACCGTGAGTTTAGTAACTGGTACCATGTTCTTAATGTGGTTAGGTGAACAAATCACTGAGCGAGGAATCGGTAATGGTATTTCCATTCTGATTTTTGCAGGTATTGTTGCTGGATTGCCTTCTGCAATCGGTCAAACAATCGAGCAAGCGCGTCAAGGTGAATTGCATGTGCTTCTTCTGCTGTTGATTGCTGTATTGTCTTTTGCTGTTATTTACTTCGTAGTTTTCATGGAACGTGGTCAACGCCGTATCGTCGTTAACTATGCGAAACGTCAACAAGGTCGTAAAGTTTTTGCAGCACAAAGCTCTCACTTGCCTCTTAAGATTAATATGGCAGGTGTTATTCCAGCGATTTTCGCATCAAGTATTATTTTGTTCCCAGGAACATTAGCGCAGTGGTTTGGTCAAAATGGTGAAAGCAGCGCGTTCGGTTGGTTAACTGACGTGTCATTAGCTCTTAGCCCAGGTCAACCTTTGTATGTAATGCTTTATGCAGCAGCTATCATCTTCTTCTGTTTCTTCTATACAGCGTTGGTGTTTAACCCACGTGAAACAGCTGATAACTTGAAGAAGTCTGGTGCATTCGTACCCGGTATCCGCCCAGGTGAGCAGACAGCGAAATATATCGATAAAGTGATGACTAGACTAACCCTTGCGGGCGCTCTATACATTACTTTTATATGTCTGATTCCTGAATTCATGATGGTCGCGTGGAACGTTCGTTTCTACTTCGGCGGCACATCACTACTAATCGTAGTGGTAGTTATCATGGATTTCATGGCACAGGTACAGACTCATCTGATGTCACAACAGTATGATTCTGTGTTAAAGAAAGCGAATCTGAAAGGTTACGGCCGTTAATTCGGTGGTAATTATTTCGATTCCATTTACGGAGTTTAGCAATGAAAGTTCGTGCTTCCGTTAAAAAAATCTGCCGTAACTGTAAAGTTATCAAGCGTAACGGTGTCGTTCGCGTGATTTGCAGTGAGCCAAAGCATAAGCAACGCCAAGGCTAATTAGCAGAAATTTTTACTTGAAATACAAGGTAGAGTCGAGTATATTCCTCGGCCTACCTTTTGCGTGCAAAAGAAGTAGTATGCCGCAGCGTATCCATAACGGGCTTTGCTGCGGATAATTCTTTTATGAACCCCTTAGGAGTGAATAATGGCCCGTATAGCCGGCATTAACATTCCTGATCATAAGCATTCTGTAATTGCACTTACTGCAATCTACGGTATCGGTAAAACTCGCTCTCAAGCTATTCTAGCTGAAGTGGGTATTGCTGAAGATGCTAAGATCAGTGAACTAACTGAAGAGCAGATCGATCAACTGCGTGATGGTGTAGCTAAGTACACTGTAGAAGGTGATCTACGTCGTGAAGTATCGATGAACATCAAGCGTCTTATGGACCTTGGCTGTTACCGCGGTCTTCGTCATCGTCGCAGTCTACCACTACGTGGACAGCGTACTAAAACCAACGCTCGCACCCGTAAGGGTCCGCGCAAGCCGATCAAGAAATAGTCGGATAAGGTAGAGTACAATGGCAAAACAACCAACTCGCGCGCGTAAGCGCGTACGCAAGCAAGTAGCTGATGGCGTAGCGCACATTCATGCTTCTTTCAACAACACAATCGTAACTATCACTGACCGTCAAGGCAACGCTCTTGCATGGGCTACAGCAGGTGGTTCAGGTTTCCGTGGTTCTCGTAAATCTACTCCGTTCGCAGCACAAGTTGCAGCTGAGCGTTGTGGTGAAATGGCTAAAGAATATGGCCTAAAGAACTTGGAAGTTATGGTTAAGGGTCCAGGTCCAGGTCGCGAATCTACTGTTCGTGCACTGAACGCTGCTGGTTTCCGTATCACTAACATTGTTGATGCGACACCAATCCCTCATAACGGTTGTCGTCCACCTAAGAAACGTCGCGTTTAAGTTTCGTTTCTAGGAATATTGGAGAAAGATCATGGCAAGATATTTGGGTCCTAAGCTGAAGCTTAGCCGTCGCGAAGGTACTGACTTATTCCTTAAGTCTGGTGTCCGTGCGATCGATACCAAGTGTAAAATTGATAACGCACCAGGTGTACACGGCGCTCGTCGCGGTCGTCTATCTGAGTATGGCGTTCAGCTTCGTGAGAAGCAAAAAGTTCGTCGTATCTACGGCGTTCTAGAAAAACAATTCCGCAACTACTACAAAGAAGCTGCACGTCTTAAAGGCAACACAGGTGCAAACCTGCTTCAGCTTCTTGAAGGTCGTCTTGATAACGTAGTTTACCGTATGGGCTTTGGCGCTACTCGTGCTGAATCTCGTCAACTAGTTAGCCACAAGTCTATCCTAGTTAACGGTAAAGTTGTAAACGTTCCTTCTTTCAAAGTAGCGGCAAACGACGTTGTTTCTATCCGCGAGAAAGCTAAACAGCAATCTCGTATTAAAGCGGCTCTAGAAGTTGCTGAACAACGTGAAAAGCCAACTTGGATTGAAGTAGATGCTGGCAAAATGGAAGGTACATTCAAGCGTATGCCTGAGCGTTCTGACCTATCAGCTGACATCAATGAACACTTGATCGTCGAACTTTACTCTAAGTAAGGTTAAAAAAAGAGAGGACACAATGCAGGGTTCTGTAACAGAATTTCTTAAGCCGCGTCTTGTTGACATTGAACAGATCAATACGACACACGCGAAAGTAACTCTTGAGCCATTAGAGCGCGGTTTCGGCCACACTCTAGGTAATGCTCTTCGCCGCATTCTTCTATCTTCTATGCCGGGTTGTGCCGTAACAGAAGTTGAAATCGAAGGTGTGCTACACGAATACAGCACTAAAGAAGGCGTTCAGGAAGATATCCTGGAAATCCTTCTAAACCTTAAAGGTTTGGCTGTACGCGTTGCTGAAGGCAAAGATGAAGTGTTTATTACACTGAACAAATCAGGCTCAGGCCCTGTTGTTGCAGGTGACATCACCCACGATGGTGATGTAGAGATCGCTAACCCTGAGCACGTAATTTGTCACCTAACGGATGACAATGCTGAGATCGCTATGCGTATCAAAGTAGAACGTGGTCGTGGTTACGTTCCAGCTTCAGCTCGTATCCATACTGAAGAAGATGAGCGTCCTATCGGTCGTCTACTAGTTGACGCTACTTACAGCCCGGTTGATAAAATCGCTTACGCTGTAGAAGCGGCACGTGTAGAACAACGTACCGATTTAGACAAGCTTGTTATCGATATGGAAACGAACGGTACTCTAGAACCTGAGGAAGCAATCCGTCGTGCAGCTACTATTTTAGCTGAACAACTGGATGCGTTCGTAGATCTTCGTGATGTACGTGTACCTGAGGAGAAGGAAGAGAAGCCAGAATTCGATCCTATCCTACTACGTCCTGTAGACGATCTTGAACTAACAGTTCGCTCTGCTAACTGTTTGAAAGCAGAAGCGATTCACTACATCGGTGATCTTGTACAGCGCACTGAGGTTGAGCTACTTAAAACGCCAAACCTTGGTAAGAAATCTCTTACAGAGATTAAAGATGTGCTTGCTTCACGTGGTCTGTCTCTAGGCATGCGTCTAGAAAACTGGCCACCAGCGTCAATCGCTGAAGATTAATCGAAAAGTTAGAAGGATTAGGTCATGCGCCATCGTAAAAGTGGTCGTCAACTCAACCGCAACAGCAGTCATCGCAAAGCGATGTTCAGCAACATGGCTAGCTCTCTTGTTCGTCACGAAGTTATTAAAACTACCGTGCCTAAAGCAAAAGAACTACGTCGCGTAATTGAGCCATTGATTACCCTAGCTAAGACAGACAGTGTTGCTAACCGTCGTCTTGCATTTGCTCGCACTCGTGATAACGAAGTTGTGGCAAAACTATTTAATGAACTAGGCCCGCGTTTCGCGGCTCGCCAAGGTGGTTACACTCGCATTCTTAAATGTGGTTTCCGTACTGGTGATAAAGCTCCAATGGCTTACATTGAGCTTGTAGACCGCCCAGCTGCTGAAGAAGCTGCTGAGTAATCTATACTAGATTCTTAATACAAAAGCCGAGCATTAGCTCGGCTTTTTTGTATCTGTAGAATAAGGAAATCTATACTAAGTAATAGCACCACGATGTTTGGCATTTTTGCTTGTCTTATCTGCTCCATTTTTCAAAAATATCTGATATGACCCCATAAAAGTAGACACTTAATACAGAGCATTGAGTGTAATGAAAGTAAAATCACAAAGACAATATACAGACGAATTTAAACGAGAAGCTGTTCAGCGATCTCTCGATTCTTCTGACACCGTTAAGTCAATAGCACTATCCTTAGGAATATCGCCGGTGCTACTTTCTAAATGGAGATGCCAAATGACGTCGAAGAAGACTAACTCCCTCCCAATACCTAACCACGGTCCCGAAACATCCGTTACACAACTGGAGAAAGAGATCCGTCAATTGAAAAAGAAGCTTGAGATGGCAGAGCTGGAGAATGATTTCTTAAAGGAAGCGAAGGCTTTCTTCGACAGCCAAAAAGAATAAGGTTCGAGTATATCCTTAAGAAGGCCAGTGTGAAGCTTCCTGTCATTCGACTATACCAATGGTTGGGCGTTTCTAAAGCGGGTTATTAGAAGTGGCTAACAAGGAAACCATCGAAGCGAGAGACAGACAATGAGTCTTTAAGTCACTACTTGAGGAGAGAAAGCGAAGCTCAGTATTGTATTCCAGGCTATCGAAAGCTTTGGGAAGCAGCAGTCGCTAACGGCTTTATTTGTAATAAAAAGCGAGTACAGAGGCTTTTGCAGAATATGGGCTATCGCTCTTGCGCGAGCAAGAAGCGATATGGACGAGCGCCAAGACAAAATACGCTTATACCTGCCTATAACATTCTTGCCCGTCAATTTAAGGTGGATAAACCCGATCGAGTTTGGGTGTCAGATATCACTCAGGTGCGCTGTACTGATGGTTGGCAATACCTGTGCGTCGTCTTAGATTTGTTTTCACGCAAAGTGATTGGTTGGTCGACAATTCGTATTAATAACGCAAAGTTAGTGCTAAGAAGCCTGAATAAGGCTTGGGAACAAAGGCAGCCCTTAGGTCACGAGCTTTTGTTTCACTCCGATCAAGGTATACAGTATCGAGCGTTGGAGACGATCCGTTGGCACCGTAAACGAAAGATTAAAGTCAGCATGTCGAGAAAAGGAAACTGTTGGGATAACGCTTGTTCCAAAAGTTTCTTTGCGCAATATAAGAAAGAGTGGATGAACAACTTAGATCAGCTTTCACGACAAGAAATGACGATGCAAAATCGAATTTATATCGATACCTATTATAATCCAGTAAGAAGACATGGGACTCTAGGTGGAGTGAGTCCCATGGACTTTGAACTAATCAACTAAATCCCTGTGTCTACTTTTTAGGGGCCATATCAATATCATATCTCGTATCTCAAATATCTTTTCTTTCACGCATAAAAAAGAGCACCGAAGTGCCCCTATCAGATTTCCATACTAGCTATTAATAATTAGCTATTATTGCCATACAGCAGCAAGTGAATCCATTAGACCGCTTGTTGCGCCTTGCGACTGCAGTGCTTGAAGAACGATTGGCGCAAATGTTGAAACCATCGATGAGTCCATTCCTAGACTTGTGAAGGCACTTTCAACCGCACTTTGCGAGTTAAGTAGTGATGATAGTCCAGTTGACTCAAGAGTCGACATGCCAGGAATAAGTGTCGCGAGTTCTTTGTTGTCGGCTGTGCCAAGTGAATTTTGTGCAAGGGCCAACATTGAACCGATGCCGCCAATTGCTTGATCGCTGGTAACAGAAGCTTGGTCAGCGACAGTATCTGCAAGAGGTGTTGTTTCATTCTGTTGAGACCACATATTCACTGCTGCCATTAGTGCAGTTTGTGATAGTTGGGAATAATTGGTATTTGATGATGAACTGGTTTGTTCTGAGTCGCTAGTGCTAGCGCAAGAGACAACAGCAAGGCTGCTTAAAACTGTGATGAGTACTTTCTTCATTATTCGTCCTTAAGTAATAAAGTAATTTACTCTTTCACTATAAACGAAAAACGGCGATGTAGTCACATCGCCGTTGGATTATTTCAATTTTATTTGCCTATAGTATTTTGTTTTACTATAGGATTTTATAAAAATTAAAGAATTGCTAGAAGTTCTACTTCAAATACTAGAGCAGCAAATGGTGGGATTGCAGCACCTGCGCCGCGCTCACCGTATGCTAGATCTTGAGGGATGTATAGCTTCCACTTAGAGCCAACAGGCATCATTTGTAGAGCTTGTACCCAACCTTGAATTACGCCAGTTACTGGGAATTCAGCAGGTTGACCGCGAGATACAGAGCTGTCGAAAACAGTACCGTCAGTTAGTTCACCGTGGTAGTGAACACGTACTTGCTTGTCTGCAGTAGGGATTTCGCCAGTACCTTCAGTTAGTACTTCGTACTGAAGACCAGACTCAAGAACTGTTACTTCTGAACGAAGAGCGTTGTCAGCTAGGAAAGCTTCGCCGTCAGCAGCAGCAGCTTTAGCTAGTTCTTGACGTGCAGCTTCACCACGAGTGTGTAGCTCTTGTAGTGCGTTGTTGATTTCGTCAACTTCGATAGCTGGCATGTCACCAACTAGAGCTGTTGCAATACCAGCAGCGATTGCGTCAACGTTTAGGCCTTCAAGACCAGAACCAGCAAGTTGTTGGCCCATTTGTAGACCGATACCGTAGCTAGCTTTTTGCTCTACAGTTTCAAATTTTACTTCAGACATGAAAAGTCACTCTTTTTGTCAGTACGAAAAGGGTAAGAATACCAGTATTAGCAGCGTGAAGAAACGGCTAGCCCCTGATCACTTACGCTTTACCGTGTCCAAATCACAGCTATGTCAATTTTCTTGCTTTGGTCTCTGTTGTAGCGGAAAGATCTATACTGTTGGTACTTTGGTTTTTATACTGTAGTTATTCAATGTATAGGACGCTGTGGCATGAATCGTCGTCAAAAGAAAAAACAGAAAGTAGACCACTTAGCAGAATTCAAGGATCGACTGAATCAGGTCAAAGAGAAGTTGAGTTCGATCGATATGAAGAAAATAAAAACCTCAACAGTGCAAACTTGGGGGTCATTGCCGAAGTTACACCAAAGACTGTTGATGGTGATTTCTCCGATCGTACTGATATTACTTTTTGTGCCGCTACCAGAACCTAAAGTAGACGCTGCGCCAACAACATCGCGCGTTGAGCTTGAGATAAACACCGTTGGTTTAAGCGAACAGCAAAATGCCAAGAGCAGTTCATCAGAACTGAGTAACAACAATTGGCAGGAGTACCTCGTAAAGCAAGGGGATACGTTAGCGCAGGTTTTTAGAAACAACGATTTACCGTTGTCGGATTTGAACGCGCTAGTGCGTATTGAAGGCTCAGACAAACCACTAAGTCAGATTCGTAAAGGCCAACTAGTTCGATTCAAACTTGCCGAGACCGGGCAGCTGGACATTCTTCAGTTAGAAAAAGGCGACACTTCGGTAATGTTCTTCCGTTTATCTGATGGTGGCTTTGGTCGCAGTAAATAGATGAATAGTGGTCCTGAGTTAAAGCATTTCACCAGACATAGATAGACAATAGAAAAGAGCTAAGCATTAGCTCTTTTTTTTGGTCGCTTGAAAGGGGCCAGCGGTAAGATGATCAGCATAATTCCAATAAAGGTTAATGTGTCTGGAATCTCATTGAACCATATAGCACCGATCAACGCGACAAACACCAACCCTGAATACTCAGCCAAAGCAATTTGGCTAGAGTGTGCTTTTTGATAGGCAGCAACCGCAAGGCCGTTGTAGCTCAATATCAGTGTTGCACTCAGGGCGATGTATCCCAAGTGTTCGACAGATACCGGTTGCCAGTATAGGAAGCACAGTATCAATGATGCAGGAATAGAGAATAAGGTTGTCCACCACAGCGTAGTGACCACCGTTTGTTCGCTAGGAAGCTTTCTTACCAATACATTAAATAGTGCGAGGGTAAGTGCTGTGCCTAACGCAAACAGTGCTGCCCAATGAAATTGTGATGGCCTCAATACAATTAATGCACCAATAAAACCTATGGTCGTGGCGATAACCTTGCCGAGTGCCGGTTGCTCTTTCAACAGCAACATAGATAGAGGTAACATCAACAGGGGGGCGACGTAAAATACTGCGTTGGCGGTAGCCAAAGACAAGTGGGTGATCGCGACCACCATACACCCACTGCCGATTAGAATTAACTGACCTCGAACGAAGGTGACCTTGGCTTGTTGTAAGCGGCGCTGTGCTTTGTTTTGTTGCAGCCACAGAGGGGTAATGAGCAACAGGGATATCAGCTGACGGAAAAAAATATACTGAAGAGGCGGTACTTCGCCGTTCAATAATTTCACGGCTACGTCAGAGAGCGAGGCAAACAGGTTACCTGCAATCAGCAGTAGGATACCGACAGTGATATTCGACATTACTTCTCTAATCTCATATCGACGTGCGGAATATCGTCTTCCAAGTACATCTCAGAGATCGTCTTGAAGCCGTGGCTCGCATAGAAGTTTTCTAAGTGTTGTTGCGCACCAATATCGATAGTCGTGCTCGGCCAAAGAGCATCACAGCGTGTTAACGCTTCTTTTATCAATTGATGTCCTAAACCATCACCTCTTGCCGATTGCTTAGTCGCCACTCGGCCGATGCTCGTGTTGTCGTAAGAAGTACCTGGTGGTAACAAGCGTGCACACGCCACCAGTTCTGCGTCAGCATAGCCAAGCAAGTGTTCAACACCTGCGATTGTATCTTTACCATCGAGCTCTGGATAAGGGCAATTTTGCTCAACGACGAACACATCTACTCGTAATTTAAGTAGTTGATAAAGCTGTTGTGTTGAAAGTTCAGAGAAGGGAATTGAGTGCCAAGTGATCATGTTTACATCCAGAGGTTATCGATGCTCTGAATGTACTATGTGCGATGATTATTGGCATTAACTATTGTTAATTCGACCTTTAATTCTGCTAAGGCTGATTGCAGTTATACCTAGGTAAGCGGCAATTTGATTGTCGTTCAAGCGCTGTTCAAGGTCGGGATAGTGTTCGCAGAACAGCTGATAACGTTGCTCTGGTGTATAGAGCAGCATGAAGCGTTCTTTGTTTTCCTTATGCATCAGTTGAGTTTCTAATAGCTTTAAATACAAAGGATTATTTGATGCACGCCACTCGATAACCGCATTCATTGGCAGCTCTAACATTGTGATGGGAGTCAGCGTTTCTAATAGGTAAGGAGACGCTTGGTTCTTTATCAAACTCTCGAAGCCAATTATCCAATCTTGTTCCCAGTAGAACTCTTTGCTGTACTGTTTACCGTCATTGGTCAGGTAGCAAGCATGGCACAAGCCTTCAAGCACGAAGTAAATTGATCCTGCCATCTCTCCTTGATTGATTAGGATGTGTCTGGTTGGCAGCTCAAGTGGCTTCGCGACAGCTAGTAGCGATTCAATCTGGCTTTCAGAGAAGTCGAAGCTTTGTAGTTGTTCGATAAAAGAGGTGTGCATGAAAATAACCGATCCCAAATAAGTGCCGAAATCATCGCACTTATTTATGGATAGGTACAGAGTAAGATAAATCAGCGTCGTGCGTGTTGCTGTAGGTAATCTTGAGCAAGTTCTCTGCCCATGTATTTACCCAGAGTCTTCAGCGGTACCTTTTTGAGGTTCACCACAATCAAGCCATCCAAGGCATCATTAAATGATGGGTCAACATTAAAACACACCAGTTTGCCGTTCATCCCTAGGTATTGGCGCAGCAATACCGGTAGGCCTTTTCCTTGTTCCATCCGTGCTAATACTTTTGAAAGTAGGGGGACACTCGCCAGCGACGACAATAGGTGATTCTGCCAGAACACATGACTACTGGTATTAAGCGGTGATGAAGGAGAAACCAGATTCGCTTTTTCTTCATCGTAGTGGTGAATTGATAAGGTGGTCGCGATCAACAGGCGCGCATTGTGGCTGTAATCATTGCTGATACTGACCGGACCAAATAGATGGGTGTATTGAGGGTGTCGAGATACAAAGGTCGCGATGCCTTTCCACAATAGTAACAGTGAGTTCAGGCTCTTTTGGTAAGGTTTACTTACTACTGATCGCCCAAGCTCAATGCTGTTTTCTAGAGTATCAATGAATTCTTGGTTGTAGTTAAACAGGCTACGAGAGTAGAGCTGATCAAGTCCGTGCTCTGCGATGAGTTTGTCGACCATACCGAGTCGATACGCGCCGACCAGTTCTGCCTTAGCTTTATTCCACACAAACAGTTGATGGTAGTAAAGGTCGTACTCATCCAAATCACAGGCAAGCCCGCTGCCCTCTCCGACTTCTCTAAAGCTCTCTTCTCTTACTCGACCAATCTCACGCATTAAGTTAGGAATAGATTGGCTTGGCGTGCAGTAGACCTCGAAGCCCCCTTGCTCAAGTAACTTCATCTCTTCCGGAAGAGAATCGACCTCTATTGACAACACTTCTGGTGGAATAGGCGCAATCACTTGGGTATCAAAAGAGGGGGCTTGGATTGGCGTGTTCGGACTATCTTGTTGACTCATTAGGTAGGTATTGAGTCGTAGGTAGTTGACGATATCCATCTCTTTTTCAAACGATTTTATCTCTGAGTATAGAATCGAAGAACCGATAGAAATCGAGATGGTCGAAGCTCGTTTATTAAGAAGTTCACGCCCGAGTAGAGCGGTTCTCAGTAATGGATGAACACGACCTGCTTGATAGAAAAGCTCACTGTTTTTACCATTGATAAAGATAGGCACCGTGGTGGCTTGGTGACGCTTCACGAATTTCGCGACCGACTTGCTCCACTCGATGTCTGTCAGTGTTTTTACCCCTTTACGGTAGCTCGATACTTCACCTGCAGGGAACACGATCAACAGCCCGCCGTCGGCTAAGTGATGATTGGCATCTCGAATGGCTTTAGCATTGGTTCGTTTCGACTCTTTACTATTAAAGACATCAACGCCAATGAAAAGATCATCCAGTTCAGGTAGTCGCTTGAGCAATTCATTCGCCAACACCTTCACATCCTTCCTGACTGATCCTACGAGATCGGCAAGGATCACACCTTCAATGGCGCCAAGTGGGTGGTTCGCCACAATCACGACAGGCCCTTCTTCCGGGATATTCTCTGTGCTTCCTGATGCAATCGAGTAGTCGATATTAAGTGCCGATAGGGTGTAATTCATGAATTCAAAGCTAGATAACTCGTTTTTTCGATCTTGGTAGAGTCGGTCTAGCTTAGATAGCCCAGTTGCCCACTCGACAACAGACTCACCTAAACCAAAAGGCGTGTAACGTGGTAAACGAAAAGGACTATCAATCATAATGAAGCTACCTTATTGACTAAAGTTGTTTAGGAAACCGTCTTGATTCTTGAAATCTTTCACACTTAAAAAAGCACCGCATAACCACACTAGGCATGCCATGCCAAACAATAATCCACCGTCGTAACCGACAATTTCACCCGCAGCATTGAACTCAGGCATTTGAATGCCGAGCGGCGTAAACAGGTGGAAAAATATCGCACCACTCATGATGCCAACGCTCATAATGGCACCCAGGCCGTGCCAACGCGTGAAGAGCAAAATGGCAGCAATCAATTCAGCGAATCCAATCAAGTAGCCGCCAAACGAGCCGAACCAACTGAGCCCTGACCATGTCGCGAGCGTGCCAAAGATATGCTCTGTCTCGTATGAGCCAGTGAACTTAAAGAACAGCGACTGAATAAACACAAACGCGATAAATGCCGCAGGGATATGTTTGGCTGGAGTGAATGTCATGATTATTCCCTTACTTAATCAGTTGCGGCCAAACTTTATCGGCTTGTTGAATATGCTGTGCTTGGTCTTGCTCCCAACGCAGCTTAATCTCTTGGTCATAGTTGAGGTAAAGCTTGTTATCAACAATCGTCCATTGATGTGGGTCACCCGGTGCAAAGTCACTCTTCGCTGATACTGCCCAAGCGCAATAGCCACCATATTGAGGGGCATATTTTTCAGGATTATTAACAAATAAAGTCAGATTCTTTTCAGAAGAGAAATACCAATCCGCCCCTTTGTACTCGGTGCTGAATTTTTTACTGCCTTCAATGGGCTTACCGGAAGTGAAATACGCGACGGTATCGTAGCCATCGAGCGCCTTACTGCTAAAGAAACCAGTGTAGATTTCATCGGCGGCAAATACGTACGGGCTAACAAGTAGCAGAACCATAGTTAATAGTTTTCTCATGATGGACTCCATCTATAGATTGATTGCGGGTGATAAATCGAACGTAAAGCGCTGTTGATTTATCTGGCATTGCTTAATGGGTTCACAAGGCGAGCCGGGTGCATAAAACATCGAGGCTTGGCCATGTAGATTATGTAAGTGTGTAAAGCTCACCGTATGTGCGTCTTCACGATGCATACAGGTCGCTAAATGATGCTGTTCGCTATGATGGTGGGAGTGAAATTGAAGTAAGTTATGCTGATTCTTGCCTGTTGTCATAAGTTGATCGTATTTTGCTTGTCGGTAGGCTTGTACTCGCTCTAAATCAACACCGGATGAGAAGAGTGGAGAATCAGTGTTGACGATGTGCTGTTGAATACCATCCCACATGTAGGCGATAACCAAACCATTGTTCTGAGTTAAATTCGGCGCGAAAGCCAACAAGGTAAAGGGGGCAAAAGAGTTCAGATCGAGCTTATGAAATGCTTCAGAGAGCTGACTGATATTACGACTCGATGATAGGTTCTTGAGTAACAAACCACGGCTGACTAAAAGTCCATCAGGTACGATGCCTTGATAGTTATTGAGTAGGCATAACGAAAGCCCGAACTCATTGATACTGATCCAGCTACCACCGCCGGTTGGGTCGAGTGGCATGATGATATCGACGCCGTTAACTCGATATTGTTTAGGTGGCATCGCCAGTGCCCGTGTCTTTTGTTCATCACGATTAAAGAAGACCTGATAGCCATTGTCTTCAAGCAGCCAAGATACTGAACACATGATTATTGCTCCCTCAGATAGCTGCTGGTGGTTGGGGCATAACCAAAGGTGTTGCATGTTTCGACATCAAGAAAGGTCGTGATCACCTTGATCATCGCGTAATGATGATTGGCGTGCAGCGCAGCAAAGGTGACTTCTCTTTCTAGCGTAGAAGGTAGGCTTGCAAACACCTGAACATCCATCGAAACCTCGGTTTGGATCATGATAGGCGCTTCGAGATCTCTGCGGTCTAATCGTTCAAGCCAGTTGATCACGTAATGGATCTCTTTTACTGCGATTGACCTGTCGAATTCGACAGGGTGACCACGGCGACGAGTGTTGTAATCAACGGTCGCATTCTCTTTTAAAATAAGCGCATGAAAAAGATCGAGCGTGTGGCGAGTATGCTCACCAATAGAGCTTGTGATGTGCGGATTCGCTCGTGTCAGGTAGTCGCTGTCAGATATCGTTAACAAAAACTCTAAACCCTGATTCAATATCTCTACCGCTCCCTTGATACTAGGAGAGAAAGAAGTGAGGGCGCTCGGTTGGGCTATGGGGTTCATTCATTGTCCTCGTACAAAGTTAGTCAGTGGTCGGATATTGTTGAACAAGACGTCGCTCTTCTTGCCACGCAGCGAATAAGCTCTTGAAAGAAGGAGTCTTATGGCCTCGTTGTTTTTGCTGAGCGCCAATATCAAAAAGAATGCGGTATTGCAGAAGTAGCGTAGAAAATATCTCTCGCAGCGGTGTGTTGCGATCCCAGATATGCCCAGCCTCACTGCTTGCGCCATTGACCTCAAGGATCGTGAAATCCTCGCCGTTCATTAAGCTGTGCATGTCTTTAAACTTGACGTCGAGTCGGCCAAAATGAAAACCATCGAAGTCATCGAATATCTCGTCTAAACGTTCAGTTAAAGCCTGAGTAATGTATTGATTGCCATCGCGGAAGATGCAGCCACGGCTATGGCTACCTGCGAACGCGAGTTGGAACTCTTCGCCCTCTGCGAGCACTTGATCCAATCTATCTTGATGTCTTGGCAGATAGAGGTGACTGAGCTGCCCAGCACGCGGGCTATTTTCAATTAACTGTTTGATTGTCGACTTGCCATCACCCATCACCATTGGCGCATATTTGAGTGTGATCGAGATGATCTCGCCTTGCTTTTTGTTTGGGTAACGAACATAGAAAACGCCAGCTTCTGCCTGATAAGGCGCCTTTTCTTGCAGTAGAAAGCGAGCATTATTTGGGAAAGATTCAACATATTGCTCAAGTTGATCTTGTGTGTTGATTAGCTTGACGCCAACGCCTCGACAGCCAAGATCTGGTTTAGCTACAATCGGGAAATCAAGATCTGATTGTATGAGTGCGCTGCGTGCATCTTCAGCTTGTTTCTTACCGCTGAGATCCGTTTTGGTGAGGGTGATAAACGGAGAGATCCAACGCTGACTTGAAGATCCGGCAAGGCTTAATATCTCGTGTTTTGATTCGCCGACCATGCCGCTTAACTTGATGCTTGGGTTGGCAATGAGCGGTAGCGCCCAGTCAAAGTGCCGTAACCCTTGCATCAGGCTTTGAATCACCACTGGTGTGTAGAAGAACCAAGTTGGAAGAAACTCATAAGGAGAGACACTGCGCACGGTATCTTTTTCAAGCAAAGGCATGCCTGCATTGATTTGATGTGCGGGAATGATGCGAATATCTTGCGGTGAACTCATGATAATCCTCTAGAGTAGGTTTTATTCATTAATCGATTACCGATAAACAGTAAAGCGATGGCACACGGGATGATGATCCATTGATATTCAGAGGCTTGCAGCCACGCTGATGTCCCTAAATAGTAGATGGCAGAGAAGACAATGCCAGTCCAGATCGCAGTGGCACTAATAACGGCAAACAAGAAAGTAGGCAGTGGGATTGCGAAAAAGCCACTTAAGGTAAAGCCGACGGTACGAAGCCCTGGAATAAAGCGGATGACAAAAAGACTGCTGAAAGCGTTTTGACGTAATTTAGTGCGAAGTGCACGAAAGTATCGGTTGGTGAGGGCTTTGTAACGAACGCCTCGGAAATAATTTCCTGATTTACCTAGGTAATAGAGACCGAGATCACCTGTGGCAATGCCGATGAAAATGGCAAGCAACGCATATTGAGGAAGAATCAGTCCTTGTGTTGCTAAACCTGCCGCCGTAACAATCGCAAGATCTTCAAGCAGGTAAGAAAGCGCGATAATGCCAAGCATCAGCCATAGCAGCGACTCTTCTCCTGAGTGTAACCATGCTTGAATGCTCTCGACGGTGCTCATCAAATGTCCTTATCTATCCTATAGATGAATGCCTTAATAGCTATTCATTGAGTGTAGTAAATTAAATAGACAGGAAGAGCCGAGAAAAACTTACAACGAATTGCAGCTTTTTTAATCTGGTTGGGCGCCGTTGGGTATCAACTTAGTATGTTTCGATGAGGGAACGCGATAAGAGGCTGTGATTTTAAAAGCAGTTTGAGAGTGACGAATTATTAGAGGTTCAGAAATAATCTATCTGCTATTCAATTGCTTAAGTTGTTTGAAAACAAAAAGGCTGAGTCGTGAGACTCAGCCTTTAGAATGTTAACTATTAATTACTTGGGTAATCTATTTAGTTAGGTCAATCTGGTAAACAGCGAAACCAACATCGTCAGTCGCAACACGTTTCATCGGGTATTGACCCTTCTCTTTGATGAACTCTGCTGCTTTCTCGCTTGGCGACGTTTCAAAGCGGATATCTAGCTTGTTATCTGTTTTGATTGGCGCAAATGACCAGTTGTTATCAGCAGTTGGGCTTACTTGACCTTGCTCTTTGCTTACGCGAGAGATGTAGTTTGCAAGAACAGTACGGTTCTCATCTGGTGCATCAAATGCGATGAAATCTTCACCTGTACCTGGGAACTTAGCACTGTATGCACGGTAGTTGTTGGTTGCGATCAGGAAGTCTTGCTTCATGTCTATTGGCTTACCTTGGTAAGTTAGACCAACAATACGCTGTGAGTCAGGGTTAACCACTTTACAGTTTGCATCGTATTTCGCAGGTTGAGTGACGTCGATTTGGTAATCAACACCGTCGATAACATCGAAGTTGTAAGTACGGAAGTTATCCCACTCGATCAGCTGTTGTGGTGCAGTTGAGTTCACGTCGATCTGGTTGAATTGACCAGCAGAGCACTCAAGCCACTCTTTTACTTCGTGACCTGTTACCTTCATCGCCACTAGAGTGTTCGGGTAAAGGTATAAGTCAGCTGCGTTACGAAATGTCAGTTGACCAGATTCAACTTCAGTGAAGTTAGCTGGGTCATTCTTACGACCGCCCGCTTTGAATGGTGCAGCTGCTGAAAGTACTGGCGTACCATCTAGGTCAGGATCGCCTTGGATGAACTGCTCAACGTAATCTTTCTGTGCAAGGTTAACAATTTGTACTGTTGGGTCGTCTTGTACTAGAGATAGGAAGCTGTACATCACATCGTCTGCTTTACCAATTGGTTGGTTAACAAACTCACGCGTACCTGCGTGGTCTTTTTCTAGTGCTGTTACGATGCCTTCATCAGCTGCAGCAAGCGATTTTTTCTCAACCTTGTCGTAAATAGGGCGTGCTTCTGATTGGCCTTTAACCACTTCCCACTTACCGTCTTTTTGTGCAAGTGTTAAGTCCATAACACCCACGTGGCTACCCCAACGACCTGGCATGACTGCCGCAACACCGTTCATGGTGCCATTTTCGTTATCAACACCTTGGATATTGTCGAATCCTTTACCTGGGAATACCGCGTGAGAGTGACCGAATGCGATAGCATCAATGCCTTCTACTTCAGAAAGGTAAAGCGTAGAGTTTTCTTCGCCAGCTTTGTATGGGTCTTGAGATACGCCAGAGTGAGGGATTGCAACGATAACGTCTGCACCTTCAGCCTTCATTTGAGGCACTAACTCGTTAGCGGTTGCAATGATGTCACGAGCAGTAACTTTACCTTCAAGGTTCTTCTTATCCCACGTCATGATTTGTGGTGGAACGAAACCGATGTAACCCACTTTGATCTCATGTTCTACGCCAGCTGTATCTTCAAACGTGTGTGTCTTGATGATGTAAGGCGTGAAGTAGTGCTCTTTGGTTTCTGCGTCGTAAACGTTAGCACTGATGTATGGGAAATCAGCGTCGTTGATAGACTCTTCTAGGAACTCAAGACCGTAGTTGAATTCGTGATTACCGATGTTTGCTGCATCATAGCTTAGTTGGTTCATTGCTTTGTATGCAGGGTGAACTTCACCTGCAACGATGCCTTTGTCTGCCATGTAGTCACCCATTGGGCTACCTTGCAGCAAGTCACCGTTATCAACTAATACGCTGTTGGTTACTTCGTTTTGAGCTTCTTTTACTAAAGTTGCAGTACGTGCTAAGCCGATTTTTTTCGATGGCTTGTCTTTGTAGTAATCGTAATCCATTAGGTTGGTATGGATGTCCGTTGTCTCTACGACACGTAGTTTAATCACTTCATCGGTATCTGGTGTTGTTGTACAGCCTGCTAGAGTCAAACCAAGCCCCGCAAGTACAGCCAATGACAAAGGTTTCATTGCAACTTTCATTTTGTAGCTCCAAAGTGGATAGTAGAAAATTCGTTGCGTAATGTAACAAAATGGAATGAAACAATGATTACAACGAATGTTAATTCGTGACTTAGATCGATTACTTTATGGTGTTCTGCAAGACGCCTCCCAAAGCTGCTCAATCGATGCGCAATTGGTATCAATTATATTAGTCCATTCATTTCACTTGCTTATCGATAAATTTAATCCCTTATCAGCTTTTCGAATAAAAAATGAAATTTTAGAATTTCCAGTAATATGAGAGGCTCGTCATAATGCCTATATCAAGGACGTATCAGGCAGATGAATAGCAAGGATAGCTCAACACGAAGCTTCTGTTTTCTTCTAGTGCCAATACTCCCATTCACTCAAGTGGATGAGTTAAATCCCATGCTTGGCAAGACCAAGTAATGAATTGCTCGTAACGCGAGCCTTAAAGGAAGCACTGAAATGGACCAAGAACGTTTAACCCACTTAAAACAGCTCGAAGCGGAAAGTATTCATATTATCCGTGAAGTGGCGGCTGAGTTTGATAACCCAGTGATGATGTACTCCATCGGTAAAGATTCTTCTGTGATGCTTCATTTAGCTCGCAAAGCGTTTTACCCAGGCAAGATTCCATTCCCATTATTACACGTTGATACGGATTGGAAATTCCGCGAGATGATTGAGTTTCGTGACCGCACAGCAGAAAAGTACGGTTTTGACCTTTTAGTACATAAGAACCCTGAAGGTATCGAGATGGGTTGTAGCCCATTCGTACATGGTTCTTCGAAACACACAGACATCATGAAAACTCAGGGCCTTAAGCAGGCGTTAAACAAGTATGGGTTCGATGCCGCTTTCGGTGGTGCGCGTCGTGATGAAGAGAAATCTCGAGCGAAAGAGCGTGTTTACTCATTCCGCGATAAGAACCACACATGGGACCCAAAAAACCAACGTCCAGAGTTGTGGCACACCTACAACGGTCAGGTAAATAAGGGCGAAAGCATTCGCGTATTCCCTCTGTCAAACTGGACTGAACTGGATATTTGGCAATACATCTATCTAGAGAGTATCGATATCGTTCCACTTTACCTTTCTGATAAACGCCCAGTTGTTGAGCGTGATGGCATGCTGATCATGGTTGATGATGAGCGAATGGAGCTGCAAGAAGGTGAAGTAATTGAAGAGAAAAGCGTTCGTTTTCGTACTTTAGGCTGTTACCCACTAACCGGAGCGGTTGAATCTGAGGCGAATACGCTAACAGGCATTATTGAAGAGATGCTGGTGGCGACGTCTAGTGAGCGTCAAGGTCGAGCTATTGACCATGATCAGTCGGGCTCTATGGAGCTGAAAAAGCGCCAAGGTTATTTCTAAGAATCTAAGGAAAGAAAAATGAATAGTGCAGTAGAAGCCGAATTGGCTGAACTAGGGATTGAAGGTTATCTAAGTCAGCATCAGCATAAATCTATGCTTAGATTTTTAACTTGTGGCTCAGTCGATGATGGTAAAAGTACGCTAATCGGTCGCTTGCTCCATGATACAAAACAGATTTATGAAGATCAGCTAGCAGCCGTTCACTCGGATAGCCAACGAGTGGGTACGACAGGTGAGAAACCTGATTTGGCACTGCTTGTTGATGGCCTGCAGGCTGAGCGTGAGCAAGGAATTACGATCGATGTGGCTTACCGTTACTTCTCGACTCAAAAACGTAAGTTCATTATTGCTGATACTCCAGGGCATGAGCAGTACACGCGCAACATGGCAACAGGTGCTTCAACCTGTGATCTAGCGGTGATCTTAATTGATGCTCGTAAGGGCGTTCTGGATCAAACACGTCGTCACTCGTTTATTTCTAACCTGCTTGGTTTGAAGCATTTCATTGTCGCTATAAATAAGATGGATCTCGTGGATTACGCACAAGATCGTTTTGAAGAAATTCGCGATGAATACCTAGAGTTTGCTGAAAACCTAGAAGGCGAAACTAACATTCAGATCTTGCCAGTTTCAGCGCTTGAAGGCATCAACGTTG
Organism: Vibrio satsumensis; assembly: GCF_050337435.1. NCBI lineage: Bacteria > Pseudomonadati > Pseudomonadota > Gammaproteobacteria > Vibrionales > Vibrionaceae > Vibrio > Vibrio satsumensis. The sequence continues at coordinate 37,083 of NZ_JAKJSX010000017.1, forward strand.
CTGCACCAAGTAAAGAACTAGCATGGTTCGAAGGCCCATCTCTATTAGAAGTGTTAGAGAATGTCGACATCGACCAAAAACGTTCTGCAGGTGAATTCCGATTCCCAGTTCAGTACGTAAACCGCCCTAACTTAGACTTCCGCGGTTTTGCAGGCACTGTGGCTTCTGGCCGCGTGAGTGTCGGTGATGAAATCAAGGCGCTGCCGTCTGGCAAAACCTCTAAAGTTGCACGCATTGTGACCTTTGATGGTGATTTGGAATCTGCGCAAGCGGGTTTAGCGGTAACGCTGACCCTTGAAGATGAGATCGATATCAGTCGCGGTGATTTGATTGTGCTGGAAAACGCTCAGATTGAATCTACTAACCACGTATTGGCTGACATCGTGTGGATGACAGAGCAACCGTTGCAACCGGGCAAAGCTTACGACATCAAGATCGCAGGCAAGAAAACTGTCGGTCAGGTTGAAACGGTTCGTCACCAATATGACATCAACAACCTGTCGACTCACGCTGTCGATGAGTTGCCACTGAATGGCATTGGCTTGTGTGAATGGTCACTGAACGAGACTGTCGCGCTGGATAAATACCGTGAGAGTGCTGATACCGGTGGTTTCATCGTTATCGACCGACTAACCAACGTGACGGTTGGTGCGGGTTTGATTCGAGACCGTTTGGACTCTGTTGAACAGCAAGTCGGTAACATCTCTGCATTTGAACTTGAGTTCAACGCTCTGGTTCGTAAGCATTTCCCTCATTGGGATGCCAAAGATTTAAGCCAATTACTGAAGTCATAAACGACCAAGTAACAGCTTATTGAATCAGGCGGAAACCGATCGTTTCCGCCATAAAGGACGGGTATATGTGGCAACAAGGATTTGTATTAGCGATTTTGCTCGGCATCATTACTTGCCTGCTCGTTACCCGTATTAAGCCAAGCTTTATCTTTGCTGGCGCGGCGTTTATTGCTTTTATGGCTGGCATGATCGACTTGTCGAGCCTAGCTAATAATTTCACTAACTCCTCGTTACTGACTTTAATTCTTCTGATCCTCGCATCAAGTGCGTTGGAGAAAACTCGCTTAATCAGTTGGGTTAGCCGCAATATCTCTGAAGGTAGGCTAGGCACAGTGGTTGCGAAGTTGGGTATTTCCACAGCGCTACTTTCTTCTTTTACTAATAACACTGCGGTGGTTGTCTCTTTGATCGGAGCGATCAAACGTAATCAGCAACATGCGCCATCTAAACTACTTATCCCATTGTCATACGCTGCCATTTTAGGTGGAACGCTGACATTGATCGGCACCTCAACCAATTTGATCATTAATAGCTTTGTTGAAGATGCCGGACTGCCGAGCTTAAACTTTTTCACACCAACCTTGATCGGTCTGGCGGTCTTGGTCGGTGGCGTGTTGATCCTTATCCCTCTGAGTTATTTCTTACCAAGCTACGATGATGGTTCCCAAGATGATTTGCCTTACTTCTTAGAAGCTAGAGTTGAGCCGGGCTCACCACTAGTTGGCCGCAGTGTAAGTGAGAATAACCTTCGAGCATTGAGAAAACTGTTCTTAGCAGAAGTGATTCGCGACGGTAAGACCACGGCATCGATTGATCCTGATTTTATTCTTCAAGCTCGTGATCGATTGCTGTTTTGTGGCGATGTCGAGAGTGTGGCGACACTACAAGAAATTCAAGGTTTAACCCTGTTTGGTCAGCATCATTTGAATGGTCAGAGTTTTGTTGAAGTTGTAGTGAGCTCGTCGGCAAGCTTCTGTAATAAAACATTAAAAACCAGTCAGTTTAGAGACCGTTTCGATGCGGTTGTGGTTGCTATTCGTCGTGGCCATGAACGCCTTGAAGGTGGTCTTGGAAACATCATATTGACCGCTGGTGATACTTTGATTTTGGTTCCCGGCAAACGCTTTGAAGAGCAGCGTCAGCAACACAACAAAGAGTTTGTGTTGATGAATGACTTAGATTCGAGTGCCAAGCTTGATGCAGATAAGTCGACGTTCGTGTTGCTTGGTTTTGCCAGTGTGATTGGCCTCGCTCTGGTTGACGCAGTACCAATTATCAAAGGCTTAGCTGGTTTTCTATTGTTGCTGGTGGCATTTGGCGTGGTACAGCTGGGTGAGCTCCGCCGCCGTTTCCCAGTCGATATTGTGGTGATCGTGGGCTCTGCACTTTCTATTGCCCAACTGATGATTTCATCGGGTTTGTCTGAGCGCATGGGGCTGATGTTCATGGAGGCATTTAATGGTTGGGGCGTATTCGGTGCGTTAGTTGCGACCTACTTTATGACCTTGGTTCTGACTGAGCTGGTGACCAATAATGCGGCCGCAGCACTCTCATTTCCGATTGGCTACAGTATGGCAGTAGGCTATGGCGTTGACCCTATGCCATTCATTATGGCGGTACTGTTTGGTGCCAGTGCCAGTTTTATCTCTCCATACGGCTACCAAACCAACTTACTTGTTTATAGCGTAGGTAATTACCATTTAACGGATTATCTACGTATTGGTATTCCAATCTCGATTGTTTATTCGGGTTTGGTATTGACCCTAATTCCTTACTTTTTCCCATTTTAATGCTGTTTATTTAAAGGACTAATTATGACCGCAGTACTCAAACCTAAAGATGAGAATGTTGTGTGGCATCAACACTCGATTGATAAAACATTTCGCGCGGATCTGAAATCACAAAAGCCAGCCGTGCTCTGGTTCACGGGGTTGTCTGGTTCTGGTAAATCGACAGTCGCTGGAGCATTAGAAAATCGCTTAGCACAGCTTGGTTACCATACTTACTTATTGGATGGTGACAATGTGCGTCATGGCTTATGTAGCGACCTTGGCTTCTCTGAACAAGATCGTCGAGAGAATATTCGTCGTATTGGCGAGCTTGCTAAATTGATGGCAGATGCAGGCTTAATTGTGCTGTCTGCTTTTATTTCTCCACATCAAGCGGAACGACAACTTGTGCGAGATTTATTACCTGAAGGCGAGTTTCTTGAGGTGTTCGTTAATACACCATTAGAGGTTTGCGAACAGCGTGACCCTAAAGGTTTGTATAAGAAAGCACGTGCGGGAGAAATTCTTAACTTCACAGGGATTAGTTCGACTTACGAAGCGCCAGAGAACCCTGAGATTGATCTACCAGCAGGAGAGAAGACGATCGATGAATTGGTAGAGTTGTGTATTGATGCGTTGGAGAAGCGAAATATTTTAGCCAATTGAGATCGTTGGTATGACTAAGGCTGCCAACTTGCTTATCGTTTTATTCATGACTGATAAGTAGTGCAGCCTTGGTTTACCGAGACAAGAAACCTACCTTTTAGATTCTCTTTATTCTTCTCAATACACTTCACTTTTTACACCGTCTATTTTTTACACCGTCGATTGTCTAGACGGTGTAATTCACGCTGCTTTTTACTTCTGTCTGAACCGTGAATTTTTGGCTTAATAGCGCAATCAATTGGTCGTAATACTGCGTGTTTGGCTTGTTGCCAAGTAAGGTACAAAGCTCATTACCTGTTGGGCTGAATCGGTAGTAAACCAGCTTCACCCCTTTTGATAACGGTGCCAGTGACATACTCTTACCTTGATAGGTTAGGTGCAGAGCTGGATCGAAATCAATTTCTCCAGACTCTAACTCAGTGCCCAGAATGATACCGAGTTCAATCAAATGGAGCAGACTAGAGTAGGGAAGGTTATGCCCACCAAGGTTGATGGTGTTGGTGGTGTCCCTTTTGCCAAAACTAAATAGTCCTGCGTGAGATTTGAAGCCGAGTAAGAGCTTTCTGCTGTTATCGCTACCAAAGCTACAACCCAGTGATGCAGCTCTTTGTAGGGTCAGTGCTTCCTTTGGCGTCATGTCTTTTAAGATCTGAAGCGCCTTCATCGACGTCGAGCCTGGGTTAGTGACCTCTCGTTTCAGTACTTGAGCCCATAGCCTTTGCATCGATGTATTGTGGATCTCTTGTGCCATATCGAAAAAGCGGTACAGCCAGTCCTGATCCGGGTCTCCGGCCGCTTCATCCTTACATGAAGAGTGCGCCAACTTTAGAATCTGTTCTAGGTTTTTTTGGCGAAGCTCTCTACGTTTTTTCTCTCGCAATAGTGCCCGTTCGATAAGGGTACTCTCACCTCTATCGTTTGGCTTTGCATTGTGACTAATTAAAGAATCGAGGCTGAAGCTTTGTGCGATGTGCAGCATTCTGCTGGCACTATCGGCAATATGAGGCTTTTTCTCATGCTTGTGCTGTGTATCGCTAGCATGCTCGATGATCACTGGCTGTTTGGTTTCTGACATAAGAGTACCCTAAGGAAACGACTTAACTGTCTAAAATGTAACTCTTTATCTTATTGGTGGCTAGATTTTGCGTGCAGAGTTGAAGGTTTCAACAAAATTTTACTGTTGCCAATGATAATAAAATGTTAAATTTGTTGCAGTTCTCAAGGAGGAGTTATGAATCAAGTCAATGATAACAAGCTGAAGAAACAGCTTTGTATAGGGTTATTACTCGCGACTTATGTCGCTGTGCTAGCTTACTTATCTAATTACATTGCGTAATTCAGAAGAAAATTATCGTTATTAAACTGTTATTGAATGATATCACTCGTTCAGTGACGGCAGCTCATCCTTGAGCCACCCTTCTAATGACTACATGTCGTCATATTCTTCAATCGCAGTACCTTCAATAAGATAACCGGTCTGCGCTAAGTCATGGCTGATCGACTCAGTTTTCAGCGTACCGACTAAATAAATCACATCCCATAACTGCTGTATTGGTGCACCTTTCGGGAACTTCACGTAGATGATTTGGTTCGGTGGTGGCGGTGGTACGTGGATACATGCGCCAAAGTAGGGTACTAGCAGAAACTCAGTGATCATATTCTCATCACCTTCCAATGGAATCACAAAACCAGGAATCTTTACTGTGCTGCCATTCAGTTCTGGGCGAACAGCACCAAGTGTCGATTGTTGAGGTTTGTCCATACTATTGTGGTCAACCATCGGCATGCCAAATGAATCTAGTTGAGCACGCTCTGATTCTGGAATCAAATCAATCCAATCAAGTGTTAACACCGATTCGTCGTTCTGAGTGGTTTCAGCGTGAGCTGTGCTGATAAATGGGAACAGAAGTAGCCCAAATATCAGGAGGAATTTGCGTTGCATCGTAGGTTCCTATTTTAGATTCGAATAGTCATGCCATCAGATAATGACTGACGGTAAGCCCTGAAAGCGGGAATAAAGCCGATAATGATTCCGGCAACTTGCACCAACATAAGCAGTTTCCACTCATGAGGTGTGATTGCGGATATCGATATGTTGATACCATAACTTTGTTGCACAATAGGAGCAACCACTGCGATCAGAGCAAACAACACCGCAACACCTAATGTAATGCCAAGGAAGGTTAGCGCACTGGCTTCACTGATCAGTAAACCAAACACATGACGAGGTCTGGCACCCATCGCACGCAGAATGGCCATCTCTCGACGTCTTTCTTGCAAGCTAGTGAGTAGACTACTCAGCATCCCTAGCAGTCCCGCGACTACAACAAACCCTGAAACAATCAGTAGTGCTTGTTCTGCTACTGCCATCATTCCCCATAATTCGTGCAGAGCAATGCCTGGCATAATGGCGCTCAAAGGTTCTTGGCGGTAGTTATTGATTTCTCGTTGCAGTGCAAAGGTTTGGATCTTCGAGTTAAGGCCAACCATCATCGCGGTAATCTGCTTTGGTTGGAAGTCACGTTGCTTTAGCGCTTCAGCATCCGGTGTGTGCCCGAGGTTAGCTCCCGATTCCCAACCAACGTGAATCGCTTCAATGGCCTCTAACGAAACATGTACCGTTTTATCTACTGGTGTGCCGGTTGGCGCGAGTATTCCGACAATGGTGAAGGGCAGATTGTCGTGGCGACTGAAGGCGACATCACTGATACCGTGCGCCAGAATGATGTGATCACCAATCTTGTAATCTAACTTCTTCGCGACATCGGCACCAATCACGACATCAAATAGCTGATTAAACTCTTTACCTTGCTGAAAAGTAAGTGGTTGCTTACTTCCATAGCGATAATTCTCGAAGTAGCTATGGTTAGTGCCCATTACGCGGAAGCCTTTATGTGAATCACCCAATGAGATTGGGATCGCCCACTTTACAGCGTTGTGCTGGCTAAATTCTTCATAGCTTTTCCAGTCGATGTTGTTGGTCGCATTACCGATTCGAAATACGGAATAAAGCAGCAGGTTTACCTGACCTGAGCGGCCACCGACGATAAGGTCAGTACCTGAAATCGTATTCGCAAAGCTGCTCTTAGCTTCGGTTCTTACACGTTCCACACCGAGCAAGAGAATCACTGACACCGCCACGGTGAGAATAGTCAGAATGGCTGTGGCTTTACGGTTGAGTACGCTTTTTAAGGCTAAGTGAGTAATTACTTTCATACGACAACCTTAGCTTGGTTAACGGTTTTTAAATCTATGGTTCGAGTGAACAGTTTTTCTAGTGTTGGATCGTGACTAACAAAGATCAAGGTTGAACCCGCCTGATTCGCTTGTTCTAGCAACAGTTCGATAAAGGCTTCTCGGTTGTCATGATCCAGAGCCGATGTCGGTTCGTCGGCAATAATGATTTTGGGTTGGCCGATCAAAGCACGAGCGGCAGCAACACGTTGTTGTTGACCAATACTCAACTCGGTAACGGGCTTGTCCATGAGGGCTTGAGGTAGCTTTAATCTGAGCAACAACTCTTGAGCGGTGGCTTGCAGGCTGTTCTGACTTTTAGTGACTTGCTGCTTACGAATCTTAGAAAACTGACAAGGAAGCGTCACGTTGTCGATGACTGACAAGTAAGGAAGCAGGTTAAATTGTTGGAATATATAACCAATATGATCGGCTCTGAATTTGTCTCTCTGGCGAGGTGTTAGCTGTGTGAGATCTTGGCCAAGGATAGATACTTCGCCTTGTTCAGCTTGGTTGATTCCGGTCAGTAACCCTAACAATGTTGATTTCCCGCAACCACTAGGCCCTTTGATGAAAAGGTGCTCTTGGGCTTGGATATGCAGTGAGGTGATCTCTAGCGTTGGGGGCAATTCAGGCTTCCAACGAAAGCTGATATTTTCGAGTTTGACCACAAGTGATGAACTGTCAAAAGACATATTAGCTCCAATAATTAAAGCGGTGTCTCTACTGGACAGTTATCAGAATAATAAATTCCCAGAGCACACCGATTTGTACAGCCAAGTAAGTGAACACTTACTTGGCTGCTTATCTACGTTTAATTCAATCTAATGCTAATTAGAATCGAAAACTAATACGATCTGCGTTAAGCACTTCTTGAATTTGAGCACTGTCAGTTAGCAGGTTTACAGTCATTGATTTTGTGTTGCTGAACTTAGAGAACCACTGAGTATTCACGGTATCCAGTTTTTCAATGTCAGAACATTGGTAGTGGTACTCGACAGTGAACTCACCGTGGCCGCCTTCTGAGTGGTCATGGCCTTCGTGGTCATCATGATCGTGCTCAGCATGGTCATGGCCTTTGTGGTCGTCATGATCGTGTTCTGCGTGGTCATGGCCTTTGTGGTCATCATGATCGTGTTCTGCGTGGTCATGGCCTTTGTGGTCATCATGATCGTGTTCTGCGTGGTCATGGCCTTTGTGATCATCATGATCGTGTTCTGCGTGGTCATGGCCTTTGTGGTCGTCATGATCGTGCTCTGCGTGGTCATGGCCTTTGTGGTCGTTATGATCGTGTTCTGCATGGTCATGGCCTTCATGGTTATCATGATCGCCTTCCAAGGTGTTAGTCACTGACTTGAACTTCAGAGTACAACTTGCATTATTGAAACCAAATAGATCTTCTGGCTTGTTTAATTGCGCGATAGCTTGTTCAAACACTTTCTTTTGCTCAGCCGTTTCTGGAGCATGCTCAAAGCCAACCACATCAGCACCGGGTGCTGTCACTTCAACAAGTAGCTCTTGTCCATCTTGAGCGATGTTCACTTCAACTTTACCGTGCACGTGTGCTTCGTGAGAGCGGAATTCTTCGTTAGCTAGAACACTAGCAGAGACAGTCATGCCGATAACAACGGCTAAGATAGTAGGTTTCATGTTTTTTTCCTGAATAAAGGTTAATTAAAAAGTAGTGGTAATTAAGCGATATTTACAGGAGGTGAGCGTGCCAAATAAGCGAAATATAGGCGTTGTAACGAAATAACTGGCTCTGTGATAGCGACAGTAAATTCCGAATGGAACTCTGGGAGCTGTGGAAGTGAGTGTGCCGTAATAAACTGATTTATCGAAAACAGCTCACAATGGTGTGAGGTGTGGTGTTCTGGTGCGATATCTACTACGTGCGTTGCAGCTAACACGCTTAACATGAGCATAAGCCCAAGCAAGAAGCCTGTTTTGCGTTTCACATTGTTAGGTGTTTTTTGCCACATCAGGATGATTAACCACAGAATTAAAAAAGGATACTGTTATAATATAACAATATCCTTTGCTTAGGTCTCGAAAAAGACGCGATTATCTTATTAAAGACTCGCTTTAATCAATTCAATGACTTGAGTGACTTCTGCTTCGTTTAATGCACCTTCTTTTACAAACAAGATTTTACCTTGCTTGTCTTGAACGATAATCGCTGAGCTTTCTTCTTTCAGAGCCCAAGATGACGCAACGGCGCCGTCTTCATCTAGAACCATAGAAGACCATGGAAACTCTTCTTTGCTACTTTCTGCTGACGATTTAACAAAAGAACCCGTACCCCAGATAGCATCATCTTGGTTGATGATGGTGGTGGTTTGGTAGCTGTCTTCTGAGAACTTCGAGGCGGTAATGGCGGCCATCAATGGTGCGTTTAGCTCTTTAGAGCTGCTGCGGCCAGCGATAGCTTGAACGACACGAACTTTACCTAGGAGATTGTTGGTTGCCCAAGCTTGATATCCGGTATTTCCGTCGTTTAGTACGATTTCACCATAGTTGCTAACATCGACAGCAGGCAGAGTTGCACCTACAGATAGATTGTGAGCATTGGCGAAGAGTGGAGAGGCTGCGGCTAAAAAAGCCAGTAGAGTTTTGTTTTTCATTATATTTTTGTTCCGCTTATTGGTTTGCACTGGAAGTATAATATGAAATTTGAAAAATGCCTCTTTAACTTTTTTATCGTACGGCGTGGAAAGAAGTTGCAGGCTTGTTATCAAAAGGTATAATGCATCAATATCGAGATGAACAATAGATTATCTTGCTGTTTGCTAAAGGAATTAGCGATTAAATCTGCTTTGAATAGTGATGCTGTTCAGGTATGTAACTGTAGTACTCAAATGGAATTGAGGTTGTATTATGTTAAGAAAATTTTCTACTTACCGTCCACATCAAGTGGCGCGTTTCGTTAAAGTCCTGTTCAAAGGCCAGTTTGCTATTGAAGGTATCGGAGAGTTTCGCTTCGACCAAGGCAAAGTGCTTCTCCCTGAAGTTTCAGACAAACAAAAGCTCACCATTTTTAAAGAAGTTAACGGCACGATTGCTGCGCTGCCGGTGTAACTGCGCTTTATCGATTTGTTTACACCGAATAGATAACAATGAAAAAGGGCTTCTTAATGGAAGCCCTTTTTTGATGGATGTCGTTTTAGTTTGCGGTCTAGCACTGTTTATTGTGGTGGGAAGCAGACACCGGTGCCACCCAACCCGCAATACCCATTTGGATTTTTAGCTAGGTATTGCTGGTGGTAGGTTTCTGCGAAAAAATATTTTCCAGCAGGCAGAACTTCCGTCGTGATCTCGTTGCCTAAAGATTCAGTCATTGCTCGTTGATATTCACGTTTAGAGTGCTCAGCGATAGATTGTTGTTCTTCACTGAAGGTGTAAATCGCGGAACGGTATTGAGTCCCTAAATCGTTGCCTTGGCGCATTCCTTGAGTTGGGTCATGACGCTCCCAAAAGGTTTCAAGTATTCGAGCTAGAGAGGTTTGTTCACTATCAAATATGACACGAACGACTTCGGTATGGCCGGTTTGCCCAGTACATACTTGTTCATAAGTGGGGTTAGCTGTGTATCCGCCAGCGTAACCAACGGATGTTGAAATAACGCCATCCAATTGCCAAAACAAACGCTCAGCTCCCCAGAAGCATCCCATACCAAACAGGACTTCTTGTTGAGAGCCCGTAGGCGTATCGAGCAGGTCGGTTTGGTTAACGAAATGGCGCTCAGTGATTCGAATTGGGTCAGCATTTCCCGGTAGTGCGGTTGCTGCAGAAACCAGTTGTTGTTTGTTTAGCATGTTATATTCCTTTTCGCATACGTTTACCGCGCTGGCTTTTATTTACTGTGGGTTCATATTAACGGTTGGTCAAGATTGAATAAGTCTTTAAATTAGACCGTGTTATTCCAGGATTTATTACAGACTCAATGCTTTTTTAGCGGTATTATTTCTTTTCACTTATTAACGTATTGATAACTTCTTCACCCATTAAACATGATAAGAAAAACTTTACCAGTTCTGATTGGCACTCTACTGTCATCGACGCTCGCTTTCGCTGATGTTTCCCTTGAAATTAAAGGGCTGGATGGAGCGCTTGAGGATAATGTTGATGCTTATCTTAGTGCGATCCCTGAAGAAGAGTATTCGGTTTCATTAAGGTTCCAGTCTCGCTTGGAATCTATGATAAAAGAAGCCCTGAATGCGTTAGGCTACTACCAACCTATTATCACGTTTACTCACTCCGAAGATGATACCGAGTTGACCGTTACGGTTGAGGCGGGAGAGCCTGTTGTTATCTATACTTCCGATATCGTTCTGACTGGTGAAGCCAAAGATGATCCAGACTTTTTAGCCTTGATTGCCAAGAGTAAGTTGTCCAAAGGTTCGATTTTGAATCATGGTAATTATGACTCTTTGAAATCGTCGATACGCAACCTTGGCTTAGCGAAAGGCTATTTCGATGGGGCATATGCTCTCAGTAAGCTAGAAGTCGCCCCTGAATTAAACCGAGCTTATGTTCGTCTTCATTATAACAGTGGTATACGCTACCACTTTGGTACCACTCAGGTTACTGGTAGCCAGATTGAAGAAGATAAGGTGCAGTCACTCAAACCATTTGAGGATGGCGAACCTTACTCGATAACCAAAGTCGGTGAGTACAACCAAAACCTGTCCAATACGGATTGGTTTTCTTCTGTTTTTGTTGAACCTGATTTAAGCCAATTGGGCGAAGGCCGTGAAATTCCGATGAAGGTCAGCCTTGCTCCGCAAGCGCGTAACCAAATCGAAACAGGTATCGGTGTATCAACAGACCTTGGTGTAAAAGGCACTCTAAAATGGAAGAAACCTTGGGTTAACGAGAAAGGTCATAGCTTTAATAGTAGCCTGTCGATCTCCAAGCCCGAGCAGACGATTACCGCGACTTATAAAATCCCATTGGATGACGTGCTTAATGACTACTATCAAATTAAGTACGGTATGAAGAATTTGGATAATCGAGATACCAAAAGTTTGGAGTCAAACTTAGCCTTAGAAAGATATTGGCGTCTGGATAATGGCTGGCAACGTACTGTATTTATTCGATACTTGGTCGAAAACTATGAACAAGGTTTGCAAGATGACTTAGCGCAATTCGTGTTGCCGGGTATCTCTTTCTCGCGAACTCGAACGCGTGGTGGGTCGATGCCGATGTGGGGCGATAAACAAACCATTATGGTTGAGGCTGCTGATGACACCTTATTATCGGAAACTAAGGTGGTGCGTTTTCAAGGGCAAACAGCATGGATTCGCAGCATTGGTAATAATCACCGCGGTTTAACTCGCCTTCAATTCGGCGGTAACTTTGCCGACGAGTTTGAAAAGCTGTCTCCCTCTCTAAGATTCTTTGCTGGTGGTGATAATAGCATTCGTGGTTATGGCTATGAGTCTATCTCTCCTCGAGATGAAAGTGGCGCACTAACCGGCGCAAAATACATGGCAACCAGCTCGTTTGAATACCAATACCGCTTAGTTGGAAACTGGTGGGGTGCTGCATTCTACGATATTGGTGATGCATTCAATGATAAGCCAGAGTGGAAGCACGGCACCGGTGTCGGGGTGCGTTGGGCCTCTCCTGTAGGTCCTGTGAGTTTAGACTTTGCTTGGGGCCTAGATGCGAAGAAAGGCGATGAGTTCCAACTGCACTTTAGTTTAGGGCCTGAATTATGATTAACGTTGTGGGTAAGTGCATAAAATGGACTTCGATTTCATTGACGTCTATTTTACTATTGTTGATAGCCTTGCTCGGTTTTGTTTTGTTCACCAATCCGGGGTTGAACACCGTGCTGTGGGGCGCTGAAAAAGCATTGCCACAACTTAAAGTGGAAAGTACTAAAGGCGCTCTTTTTCCAAGCTTTACGCTTAATAATGTCCAGTTCAAAGATGATAGCCTTCATATCGATACTAAGGTTCAAAAGCTGAACTTGGCTATTAATCCACGCTGTCTGCTCGATCCTAAGCTGTGTGTCGATCGTTTAGCTATTCAAGGGTTGGACTTCGCATTTACTGAATTACCGCCAGCTTCTACAGAAGAAGCAGAGCCTACACCGCCCGTAACATCGGTGAAAACACCACTACCAATAGTGATCAACCGTATTGCTTTGTCTGATATCAAACTGAATATCTTGGGGCATGAAATTGAATGGAGCTTGTTCTCCACAGCTCTGAGTATGCAGGGTGAAAAGCTGACGGTATCGCCAACCTTGTTCAATGACCTCAAAGTTAAGCTTGCTGAGTCGACAAAAGAACCGCAAACCGAAAAGGTAGAGCCAGAATCAACCGTTAAAACAGCGATCGAGCTGCCTGAAGTCTGGATTCCTTTACAGGTTGTACTGGAGCGTTTTGACCTCAACCGTTTCACCTTAGAACAAGAAACCCCAATTGTAGTGAACCACCTTGGGCTAGAAGCTCGAGCAGGTAAACATACGGTAGATGTTTCCACTCTAGACCTCGATATGCCACAAGCAAGCGCTAATCTTGCGGCTAAGGTTGAGCTTAAAGGTGGTTACCCGTTAGATCTTTCTTTAGATGCTTTGGTGAAAGAAACCGACCTTGCTGGCCAGAAACTGTCGCTGAAGGCGCAAGGCAGCGTGGCTAAACTGCATCTAGATTCTCAGTTTTCTGAATCGATTGAGGCAAAACTGTCTGGGGATATTCAACCCCTAGAGCCAACTCTACCATTTGACCTTCTTTTAGAGGGAGGTAAAGCGCAATGGCCTCTTACCGGAAAAAGCGATTACCAAGCTGCAATTGAGAAATTCAAAGCCAATGGCTCATTAGATGGTTTTAATGTGCAGCTCAAAGGCGAAGCTGATGGTAAGGATATTCCTGCGTTAGCTATCGACCTACAGGGTAAAGGTACCACTGAGCAGATTGAGCTCGAGCGTCTAAAGCTGAACACGCTAGGCGGTGAACTTAACGGTGTCGTTAAAGCGAACTGGAAGAGTCTCGTTAACTGGCAAGCTGACGTGACACTCAAAGATATTCAACCGGGCCTACAGTGGCCAGAAGCCGAGGGTAACATTAGCGGAAGCATAGTCACCTCGGGTGAGTTGACGGAAGCGGGCGGTTGGGCGATTGAGCTACCTAAGCTTGATATCGAGGGTATCTTGCGTGATTACCCGTTGGACATCGAAGGTCAGTTGTCAGCGTCGGATCGTAGTGCAAGTGGTGAGCCTAAACTGCAAACCAGCGGCTTGAGCTTGGCTCATGGTGTTAACTCGATTAAGGCACAGGGACAGCTTGATAAGCAATGGGATATGGGCGTTGATATTTACTTCCCTGAGCTGGTGAAAAGTGTTCCAGACTTGAAAGGACAAGTGATTGGTAACATCCAACTTAGCGGCCCCACGAAAGAGCCTGAAGTCGATCTTGCACTTAATGTTGATAAGGTCGATTGGAATAACGAAGCAACACTAGAATCCCTATCGCTTAATGGTTCGGTGGTTCCCCTACCATTGCCTGAAGCTCAAGCCGATCTTGTATTAAAAGCTAAGAACCTAACCTATCAAGATCAAAGCGTGGAAAGCATTGATCTTACGGTGAGTGGTGGCGAAAAGAAACACACAGTGACACTTGATGTGATATCCGACATCGTGTCGACTAGCTTGGCTATCTCTGGAGAATTGATTCAGAAGCCTTCTCTTATTTGGGATGGCTCGTTAGACAGAGTCAAAATCACCACTCAGCAGGGGCCTTGGGTATTAGACCAGCCTGTCGCGATAAAGGCGGATGTCGATAAGCAGTTTGCCGACGTTCAAGCGCACTGTTGGAAACAATCTAGTTCGAGTGTGTGTCTGGATGAGGATATCCGCGCCGGAAAATCAGGTGAGGCCAAGATTGCAATCAACCAGTTCGACTTCGAGCAGATCAAAGCCTTTGTTCCTAAAGAGACGCAACTGCAAGGTTTAGTGAATGTTAAAGCTCATGCCAAGTGGTCTGAACAAGGTGAGCCTGAGGTTACGGTAAGCGTTGATATGCCGAAAGGTCAGGTTGTTCAACAAGTTGGCGAGCCAATCACACTGGGTTGGGAAAGTGTTGCATTGAATGCCCAGCTAAAAGACAACAAACTGGATGCCGATTTTAATTTGGATGTTTCTGACAATGGTGATCTGTCTGGAACGGTGTCGCTACCGGATATTCTTGTCGAAGACAAAATGGTCGATGCTGCAATTAAGCTGACCACGTTCCACCTCGATTTCTTGCAACCAATCCTAGGTGAGTACAGCCTATTGAAAGCCGACCTTGAGAGTGATCTTCAAGTTAAAGGCTCTTTGATGCACCCTCAAGTTTTTGGTCAGTTCTCGGTTGATGGTATTCAAGTCAAAGGCGATGTGACGCCTATTGATGTGAAAGATGGCCGTATCGATCTCGACTTTGATGGTTATAGTGCAAAACTGGATGCGAATGTAGAAACGCCTGACGGTCATCTTGATATTGAGGGGAGCGGAGATTGGCAAGATCTTAAAGCATGGCACTCTAACGTTAGAGTTTTTGCCGATGAGTTGATGGTTGATATCCCGCCGATGGTCAAGGTTAAGGTCGTACCTGATATGACTATTGATGTCACGCCCGAGCTGGCAAAAATTACGGGTGACATAGCACTACCATGGGGACGAATTGTGGTAGAAGACTTACCACCGTCAGCGGTTGGTGTGTCTTCCGATCAGGTGATATTGAACAAAGATCTTGAGCCTGAAAGTGAAGATACGATCCCATTCAATGTGATGACCAATATTAATATCTCCATTGGTGATGACTTTAAATTGTCTGCCTTCGGTCTTGAAGGCGACTTGGTTGGTAAGCTCAATGTAGCTCAAAAAGACCAAGGCCCATTCATCACTGGTGAAGTGAATATCGTCGATGGTACTTACCAATCATTCGGGCAAGACCTCTTGATCGAAGAGGGTAAAATTCTAATGAATGGTCCACCGGATCAGCCATATGTAGCCATTAATGCGATTCGTAACCCTGATAATACTCAGGATGATGTGACCGCAGGTATTCGAGTGACAGGCCCTGCGACAGAGCCGACCATCGAGATTTACTCTGATCCAGCGATGCCACAAGCGAACGCGCTGTCTTATATTTTGCGTGGCCAAGATATCGATGGTGAGTCGAGCGGTTCGATGACAACAACCTTGATCGGTTTGAGTTTGGCGAAGAGTGGTAAGGTTGTTGGCGAAATCGGCGAAGCCTTTGGTGTACAAGATTTACAACTGGATACAGCAGGCTCTGGGGATGACTCTCAGGTTACGGTAAGCGGCTATATTCTCCCAGGTTTACAGGTGAAATATGGTGTGGGTATCTTTAACTCGTTAGGCGAGTTTACCGTTCGTTATCGATTGATGCAGGATCTCTACGTTGAGGCAGTATCGGGTCTAGACAGTGCTGTGGATCTTCTCTATCAATTTGAATTTGAGTAACACTTTGAGCGGTGATTGATTAGCGGATGACGAATACTAGGGAGTGAGTATGCAGCACCTCGTTTTTGTTTATGGGACATTGAGAAAAGACCAATCGAACCACCACTATTTAAAACAGTGTGAGTGTTTAGGAAGGTTTGACACACCTGAGGAATACGCACTTTTTGATTTAGTTGCGTATCCGGCGATGATTTTCGGAAAGAAAAGTGTCGCTGGCGAGGTCTATATCATTAACGACGAAATTTTGGAGTCGCTCGATCGGCTAGAAGATGTTCCTGTTGAGTATCGTCGCGAGCAAATAGAGACTATATTTGGATTAGCATGGGTATATTTGTATCAGCTTGATCTAACAGCTAATAAAGAAATACTTTCGGGTGACTGGTGTAAGCAGAACAACCCGCTATAGTGAATGAACTACTGGAAGCATTCTGACGCAATAGCTAAAAGTCTCAATGTACAGGCTAGTCTTTTCCACTAGGAGGAAATTATGAAATATCTATTATTAGTGCTATCAGTAATGTTATTTGGTTGTGCGCAAACTCCGCCACCAACGTCAATGAACACAGCCGATTGGCAGAGCTTTGGCGAAGAAATGGCGCTAAAAGGAAAAACCAAGCAGACTGAAGCAAGTTTGGCTGAAGCCGCGTCTTCACCATCCATTGATGCAGACTTATATGGCGCTTATGGTCAGGGTTATGAAATGGGTAAAACTCAGTATTGTTCTCAAAACCCGAGAGCGCTAGGGCGCCGTGGTGAGACTTACCTTGGGATTTGTGACGACGTCGATAAATGGTTCCGTTTCAACTACGAACGTGGTGCTGAATCAAAGTATAGCGTTCAATAATTCGGTGATTGTTTAACGCAGCGAACAACAAAAAGCCAGCATATGAATGCTGGCTTTTTTGATGACGTTAATTTTATAAATAAACGAATGGTTTAGTCTGGGTTAAGCTCAAGAAACTCTTCTACTTTTTTTACCATGCTCTTCGAACCGACAAAGAAAGGTACACGTTGGTGTAGCTCTGTTGGTTTGATATCCATGATGCGTTGGGCACCATCGGAGGCGATACCACCAGCTTGCTCCATTATGAAGGCTATTGGGTTGCACTCATACAATAGACGCAGCTTACCTTGAGGATGGCTTTCTGTACTTGGGTACAGGTAGATGCCGCCTTTAAGTAGGTTACGGTGAAAATCAGAGACAAGAGAACCAATGTAGCGAGAAGTGTAAGGACGATTATCACTTGGTTCGCTTTCCTGGCAGTACTTGATGTACTTCTTAACACCTGTAGGGAAACGAATGTAGTTACCTTCGTTGATTGAGTAAATCTTACCTTCGTCAGGGATCATCATATTTTCATGAGACAGGCAGAAGGTACCCAGTGATGGGTCGTAGGTGAAGCCATTTACGCCAGCACCAGTTGTGTATACCAGCATGGTTGAAGAGCCGTAAATCACGTAACCAGCAGCTACTTGCTTATGCCCTGGTTGTAGGAAATCTTCTTGTGTTGGTGGAGTACCAATCGGTGATACTCGGCGGTAGATTGAGAAAATTGTACCAACCGATACATTCACATCGATGTTTGAAGAACCATCAAGTGGATCCATCAGTACAACGTATTTTGCGTTTTTGTTGAGCTCTTTATTGAAGGCGACGGCTTCGTCTTCTTCTTCACTCGCGACACCACAAACTTGATCTCGAGCTTCAAGTGCGGCTTTAAATTTGTCGTTAGCGTACAGGTCTAGCTTTTGTTGCTCTTCACCTTGAACGTTGTCTGTACCAACAGCGCCAGTAATATCGACAAGACCTGCCTTGTTAATTTCGCGGTTAACAATTTTTGCAGCAAGACGAATTGATGACAAAAGGGATGATAGATCACCGCTTGCATGGGGGAAGTCATTTTGTTTTGCAACAATGAACTCACCAAGGGTGCGCATCTCAGACATGTTATTTCCTTAAACTTCTCTGAATATTAGGGGGATTTGAGCACTATAGAATTGGCCTCTTGTACGGGCTTTATTCATCTAGACGCTTACCTAAATTCTAAAGGCTAGATCTTTTTAATGGTAATGAACTAAGCGACGAAGATCTCACTTACTATGTCGACTAAATTTGTTTTGCATTGCCGCTCGCTTTTAACCGCTATTTAATGATAATGAGTGCAAGCCGTTTTAATTAGGGCATCGTTTATTTAGCCAAGCGTTTGGAAGCAATTTATGCATATTCATATCTTAGGAATTTGTGGCACCTTTATGGGTGGTGCTGCGGTATTGGCTCGTCAACTAGGTCACAAGGTTACCGGTAGTGACGCGAATGTTTACCCACCAATGAGCACTTTGTTGGAATCTCAAGGGATTGAAATTATTGAAGGGTTCGACCCTAGCCAACTCGAGCCAAGGCCGGATCTCGTGGTTATCGGTAACGCGATGAGCCGTGGTAACCCGTGTGTTGAGTATGTATTGGATAACAATCTTAGATACACCTCTGGCCCTCAGTGGTTGCAAGAATTCTTGCTGCATGACCGTTGGGTGTTGGCGGTATCGGGAACGCATGGTAAGACCACGACATCAAGCATGCTGGCTTGGGTCTTGGAAGACTGTGGCTATGCACCGGGCTTTTTAGTTGGCGGTGTGTTGGGTAACTTTGGTATCTCTGCTCGCCTTGGTGAAAGCATGTTCTTCGTGGTCGAAGCTGACGAATATGACAGTGCTTTTTTCGATAAACGATCTAAGTTCGTCCATTACCACCCAAGAACCTTGGTCATGAATAACCTAGAGTTCGATCATGCGGACATCTTCGATGATCTTGAGGCGATTAAACGTCAGTTCCATCACTTAGTGCGCACTGTGCCAAGCAATGGCCGTATTTTCTCACCTAAACAAGATGTGGCTATTCAAGATGTTCTATCTCGTGGCTGTTGGAGTGAGACTGAATCAAGCGGCGAGCAAGGCGATTGGGATGCTAAGAAGTTAGTCAAAGACGGCTCTCAATTTGAGGTCTACTTCCAAAATGAATGTGTTGGAACGGTAAACTGGGATTTAGTGGGCGACCACAACGTAAACAATGCCTTGATGGCGATAGCAGCTGCACGACACGTAGGTGTGACTCCTGACTTAGCGTGTGAATCACTAGCTACTTTCATTAACACTAAGCGCCGCTTGGAGTTTAAAGGCGAGGTGGCAGGTGTTTCTGTTTATGACGATTTTGCTCATCACCCAACGGCGATTGAACTTACGCTAGGCGGGTTACGTAATAAGGTCGACACTAAGAAGATCATTGTCGTTTTAGAGCCTCGTTCTGCCACCATGAAACGTGGTGTGCACAAAGAAACCTTGGCTGATTCGTTGAAGCAGGCGGATTCTACCTACTTATTCCAACCGGGTAACATTGATTGGTCGGTTCAAGATGTTGCAGACGCTTGTCACCAACCTGCACACGTGAGTGATGACATGGATGCATTCGTTGCTAAAATTGTCTCAGAGGCACAAGCGGGTGACCAAATCTTGGTAATGAGTAATGGTGGCTTTGGTGGTATTCACCAAAAACTGTTGGATGGATTGGCACTCAAAGGCTAACGGCATCCACGACCTTATAATTTGAAGTAATTGAGAACATGACAAAACACGATAAAGCGATAACTCTTGCTTTCACTGGCGCATCCGGTGCGCCTTATGGCCTACGTTTACTTGAATGCCTTTTGGCGGCCGATTATCAGGTCTATTTGCTGATTTCATCGGCTGCGCGAGTGGTATTGGCGACCGAGCATGAGCTTAAGTTACCTGCTGGGCCGGATGCGGCGAAACAAGCTTTGGTTAAACACCTTGGCTGCGCCCCAGAAAAGCTGGTGGTGTGTGGCAAAGACGACTGGTTCTCACCGGTTGCCTCTGGTTCAGCTGCGCCTAAGCAGATGGTAGTGTGTCCATGTTCTGCGGGAAGTTTGGCTTCGATTGCACACGGCTTGTCGGATAACTTGATTGAGCGAGCAGCAGACGTGGTCATGAAAGAGCGAGGTCAACTGTTATTAGTAGTTCGTGAAACGCCATTTTCTACGCTTCATCTAGAGAACATGCACAAACTGTCGACCATGGGCGTGACGATCATGCCTGCGGCTCCGGGGTTTTATCACCAACCTAAGTCTATTGAAGATCTGGTCGACTTTATGGTGGCGCGTATTCTTGATCATCTTGGTATCGAACAAGGTTTAGTGCCACGTTGGGGCTACGATCAACGTAATTGATCCAAACTTGATAGCTTATTGTTAAAAATCAAATTACAATTCTGAACACTCATCGGGGAGCGAACCATTCAAATAATGAATGCGAGCTGAGATCAAGCAGATGCTTGGGACCCGTAAACCTGAACCAGATAATGCTGGCGTAGGAATTGAGTTAGGAACAACCTCTACCGTTCTCCTCCCTCAAACCTGTGCCGCTCAGACTATGGAGAGCGTCCAGTGAAATTCACATTAACTACTCTTGCTGTTACTACAGCGATCTCTTTTTCTGCCTTTGCTGCAGACAATACTTTGACCGTATACACCTATGACTCTTTTGCTGCGGATTGGGGCCCTCGTCCTGCCGTTGAAAAAGCATTCGAAGAAAAATGTGGTTGTGATGTGAATTTTGTCGCGCTAGAAGATGGCGTCTCTATCCTGAACCGTTTACGTCTTGAAGGGGGCAACAGCAAAGCCGATATCTTGCTAGGTCTCGACAACAACCTGATGGCTGAAGCGAAAGCGACGGGCTTATTGGCTGAGCATAATGTTGATACTTCATCAGTAACGCTTCCTAATGGTTGGAACGATAGCACTTTTGTTCCCTATGACTTTGGCTACTTTGCTTTTGTTTACAACAAAGAGAAGTTGGCAAACCCGCCGAAGAGCTTGAAAGAACTGGTTGAGCTGCGAGATGATCTTAAGGTTATCTACCAAGACCCACGTACATCAACACCAGGCCAAGGCATGATGCTTTGGATGAAGTCGGTATACGGTGATGAAGCGACAGCAGCATGGAAGAAGCTTGCTCAGAAAACAGTGACTGTAACTAAAGGTTGGTCTGAAGCTTATTCTATGTTCCTAGAAGGTGAGTCGGATTTAGTGTTGTCTTACACAACGTCTCCGGCTTACCACATTATTGCTGAGAGCGATTCTAAGTACGCAGCAGCAAGCTTCGAAGAAGGGCATTACACTCAAGTTGAAGTGGCCGCTAAAGTTAAAGGCAGTAAGAACGAGAAACTGGCTGATGATTTTATGGCGTTTATCCTAAGTGATGAATTCCAATCGGCGATGCCAACAGGCAACTGGATGTACCCAGTGACCGATATTGAGCTTCCAAAAGGGTTCGAGCAACTTACGGTTCCTCAGAAAGCGCTAAGCTTCACGCCTGAAGAAATTGCCGCTAAGCGCAAGCCTTGGATCCGAGAGTGGCAGAGCGCGCTTACTTTTTAACTTACTATTTAAAAAATGAGCTTTCTAACGTACTTTAAAAAAACTAGCTTTCTGTATTTAAAGGTTCATTCGTTATGTTTGGAGTGAACCATTTACGGTAAAAAATCAATTTATGATAAAGAAAACACCTAAGGTCGGGATCTGGGTTGCGATACTCATTACCGCCTTCGTGGTTTCAGCAGTTGGGGCATTGCTTAGCAATGCCCCTTCTCTTGATATCAGCCAAGTATGGTCCGATCCCTACTATTGGCATGTAACGAAATTCAGCTTTTATCAAGCGACACTCTCAACAGTGCTGAGTGTTGGCTTTGCTATACCTATTGCTCATGCGCTGTGTCGTAGGCAATTTTTTGGGCGAGCTCTGTTGTTAAGGCTGTTCGCGTCGACCTTGGTTTTGCCTGTGTTAGTCGGTGTGTTTGGTTTGCTTGCAATTTATGGCAACAGTGGTTGGTTAGCTAAATTTCTGGCGAACTTCGATATTGAATTACCATTCTCCATCTATGGATTGAATGGCATTTTGCTCGCACATGTCTTTTTTAATCTGCCCTATGCCAGTCGTTTACTTTTACAAGCTTTAGATACCGTGCCTGCAGAGCAACATAAGCTGTGTGCTCATTTGGGTATGAGTCATTGGAACAAATTCAGATGGGTCGAATGGCCGCGATTGAGACAACAACTGCCTCATGTATGTGGCTTAGTCTTCATGTTGTGCTTTACTAGCTTTGCTACCGTGATGGCGCTAGGTGGAGGTCCGAAATCGACCACTATCGAACTCGCTATTTATCAAGCGATTAAATTCGACTTTGACCTGCAGGCTGGTGCCTTGCTCGCGATATGGCAAATGCTGTTGTGTGGAGTGCTCGCGGTCAGCATTCAACGCCTATCGAAACCTATTTCTGTGACGGCCAGCCAGTTGGCGGAAGAGAAATATTTGGTTAAGGATAGCTGGTGGTCAAAAGCTTGGGACAGCTTCTGGATCATCATAGTCTCAATGCTGGTATTGCCGCCATTAGCTATGGTTATCGTCAGTGGTATTAACTCGCAAGCACTGACAGTACTCAGCAGTGAGCCGTTTTGGGCGGCATTAATGACCTCGGTTAAAGTCGCGTCATTAGCAAGTGTTATCGCGGTTGGTATTGGTATCGCGATACTACTGACCAGCAGAGCATGGCGCTTACAGAATAAGAACTTTCGAGCCGATAAAATCGAGCTGATTGGCACTATTATCTTAGTCACTCCGGGGCTAGTGATCAGTACGGGTATCTTCCTACTATTACGCTCATTTACCGATGTGTTCAGCTTGGCTTTCTTTATCGTGATTGCCGTCAACAGTTTAATGGCACTGCCTTACGTAATTAAAATCTTAGCTCAACCTATGCTGCATTTGTCTCAGCAGTACCAGTATGTGTGTGCAAGCTTAGGAATGACAGGATTCACTCGCTTTAGGTTGGTGGAGTGGCGCGCATTACGTAAGCCGATGGCGCAAGCCTTCTCGATCAGCTTTATGCTGGCGATGGGCGACTTAAGTGCGATTGCCTTATTTGGTAGCCAAGACTTTAGAACACTGCCTTTGTACCTATTCCAATTGCTAGGCAGCTATCAGATGGAAGCCGCAGCCGTTGTTTCGGTTAGTCTGCTGCTGTTGAGTGTGGGCAGTTTTAGCTTCATTGAATTTTTATTTACTCGAACCTCAAATCTCAATGCTAAAAAGTTAAGGAACCGATGATGTTAGTGATGAAAGATGTGGATTACCACTATCACCAAGAGTTGTTTAGTTTTGATTTCCAAGCAGAGCAGGGCGATATTGTTGCTCTGATGGGACCAAGTGGTGCGGGCAAATCAACACTGTTGGCGCTAGTTGCTGGATTTATCGAGCCTACATCGGGTGAGATCTCAGTGGCTGGGCAGTCGCTGATTGGTAAAGAGGCACATCAACGCCCGTTGGCGATGTTGTTTCAAGAGCACAACCTATTTGCCCATCTCACGGTGCGTGAAAATATTGGATTAGGCTTACATCCGGGGTTAAAGCTTACCGCAACCCAAAAGCAATCTGTGGAACAAGCTGCAGCGCAAGTTGGCGTCGCTGAGTATTTGGATAGATTGCCTGAGCACTTATCCGGCGGTCAACGCCAGCGTGTCGCACTAGCGCGTTGCTTTGTTCAGCCTCATGATATTTGGTTGTTGGATGAGCCTTTCTCGGCGCTGGATCCGCTATTGCGAGAAGAGATGCTTAGCTTAGTGAAGCGATTAGCGGCAGAGCGAAATATTACGGTTTTGATGGTGACTCACCATTTAGGTGACGCACGCAGTATCGCAAATAAGTTTGTGTTTGTGGCGCTAGGTAAGGTGCTGGTTGAAGACTCGATAGAGGCACTGACGGCGGATCATCCACAGCCAGAATTAAGCTCATTTGTTAAAGCGGGTGAGTGACTATTCATTACTCCTGTGAGTACTTATTGATATTGAGTGCGTCAAAAACAAAAAGACCTAGCATGCGCTAGGTCTTTTATTCACTCTATGGGTAAAGCGAGATAACGATTAGTCTTCTAGCTTTAGCTCTTTTAAGATTTGGAAGATCTCACGAGAAGACTTTGCAGGCTTGTTCGCAGATTTCTCTTTGTTAGCTTGGCGAGCTAGCTGACGAAGACGTTGACGGTCTGCTTCAGGGTACATTTCCATGACTTCTGAAATAGCCGTATCACCTTCTGCAACAACACGATCACGCAGTTGCTCAAGCTTATGTAGCTCAGCTGTTGCTTGTGAGTGTTTATTACGTACTTTATCCAAAGCCGCCTGAATTGGCTCTGGATCGACATTGCGCATTACTTTACCAATGTATTGAAGTTGACGACGCTTCGCTTCATTTTTAAAGCGTTGTGCATCTTTAATCGCTTGTGCCAAATCTTCAGACAGCGGAAATTTGTCTAATACAGAAGGCTTTAGACCAACAAGCTCTTCTCCCAGCTTTTGCAGGGCATCCATGTCCGTTTTCATTTCTGTCTTACTTACCCAGATGATTTCTTCTTCTGGTTCCCATGGGGCTTTTTGGTTTTTGCGAGCCATCTTTTCTGCCTATGTCACTATCTCAAACGAATATATTGCCTATTTTAGCAAGAATCTTGGGGAGAAAGCGAAATTCTTGTTATCCTACGTAATATTGACCTGAAAAATTAGAATAGATATGGATGTAAAACAGCAAGTCGCCCAGCAAAGAGTTGAACTAGAAGCCGCAGTAGCAAAAGCGTTGGACATGGCCTCTGTGAGTGCCGACGCCGCTGAAGTTGCTATTACTAAGTCAACGGGTTTAAGTGTTTCAACACGTATGTGTGAAGTGGAAAACGTTGAATTTAATAGTGATGGTGCGCTTGGTATTACTGTTTATCGCGGCCAGAAAAAAGGCAGCGCATCTACATCTGATCTGAGCGAGAAGGCGATTGCCCAAACGGTAGCAGCCGCACTTGATATCGCTCAGTACACATCTGAAGACCCGTTTGCAGGTCCTGCAGCAAAAGAATACATGGTAAAAGAAATTCCAGACTTGGATCTTTTCCACCCTGATGAGCCTAACCCAGATTATGCCGCTGAGATTGCGATTGCTGCTGAGAAGCAAGCGTTAGCTTACAGCGACAAGATCAAACAAAGCGATGGCGCGAGCTACGACAGTCACTACGGTGTTAAGGTTTATGGTAACAGCCATGGCTTACTAGCAAGCTACGCTTCAAGCCGCCACAGCACGAGCTGCTGCGTGATTGGGCAAGGCGCTAACGGTGAAATGGAACGTGACTACAGCTACACCGTTGCACGTCACCGTGATGAGCTGTGGACGCCTGAGCGTGTAGGTCAGGAAGCTGCAGAAAAGACCATTAGCCGTTTGGATGCGAAAAAGCTACCAACAGGCCAATACCCAATTATGTTCGCTAACGATGTTGCTACTGGCCTGATCGGTCACCTTGTGATGGCAATCAGTGGTGGTAATCTTTACCGTAAATCCTCTTTCTTATTGGATCATCTAGGACAGAAAATTCTACCGGATTGGTTCAATATATCAGAGCGTCCTCATATCCTGCGTGGCTTGGCTTCGAGCCCATTTGATAGCGAAGGTGTTTACACTCAAGATCGCGAAATCATCACTGATGGCGTGTTAGCAACTTACCTGCTAACGAGCTATGCCGCACGTAAAATGGATATGACACCAACAGGTCATGCTGGTGGTATTCATAACTGGTTTGTTAAATCGACCGGTCAAAACTTTGAGCAGATGCTAAAAGAGCTAGGTACAGGCTTCTTAGTGACGGAAGTGATGGGCCAAGGCGTTAATACCGTAACGGGTGATTACTCTCGTGGCGCTGCGGGTTTCTGGGTTGAGAACGGAGAGATCCAATACCCAGTATCGGAAGTGACGATTGCGGGTAACCTAAAAGACATGTTTACTCAGATTGTAGCGGTTGGTAACGACGTAGAAACACGTTCGCAAATTCAAACGGGTTCTATCTTGCTTGAATCAATGAAAGTTGCGGGTGAGTAATTAGCTCAATTTGCTTCAGTTTAAATCTGGAGCTTAAAACCTGATGTATTAAAAAGGGAGCCGATGGCTCCCTTTTTGTATTCAGCGTATCGTCTTAGATAGGCTATCTGTTTATTCACGCTAGATAAGTATGATTTAAATAAGAATGGTTGCTAAGCCTAAGAACACCGATAGGCCAATAACATCGGTTACTGTGGTCAGTGCCATACCGCCAGCAAGGGCTGGATCGATATTCATTTTCTTCAGCATCACTGGGATAGTTACACCTGCAATACCTGCGACAATCAAGTTAGTCATCATCGCCGCTGAGATGATACCTCCCAGTATCCAGTTACCTTTCCAAGCCACCACTATACCACCAATGATAACGGCCCATAGAACGCCGTTTAGGAAGCCGATGGCCGCCTCTTTGAGTAGCAGTTCGCGTTTGTTACTGTCACCGATATGACCGAGTGCCAAACCACGAATAACCAAAGCAACGGTTTGGTTACCAGCAACACCACCCATTGAAGGTACGATAGTCATCAGTACTGCAATCGCTGCCATTTGGTCGAGCGTTGCTTCAAACATATTCGATACCGATGCTGCAGCAAGTGCAGCGAGTACGTTGGCACCAAGCCACACACTACGACGACGAGCGGACTTTACGACTGGTGCGAAGGTATCTTCGTCATCGTCCATACCCGCCATACTCATCATTGAGTGCTCGGCATCTTCACGGATAACATCAACCACGTCATCGATGGTGATACGACCAACAAGGTGTTGATTGCTATCAACTACTGGCGCTGAAACCCAATTACGACGTTCGAACAGGCTCGCAATATCGGAAGCGCTGGTTTCAACCGCGATCGCTTCGTCGGCATCCTCCATCACTTCGGAAACTGCCACATCAGGCTGAGTCGTTACCAGTGTGGTAAGCGATAGGTTACCGATAAGACGTTCTTCTTCATCAATAACATATAGTGCATCAGTTGCATCGGGCAGTTCGCCACGCATACGCATGTAGCGTAATACAACATCAACATCGACATCACCACGAATCGTGATTACGTCGGTATTCATGATCGCACCCGCTGAATCTTCAGGGTACGACAGGGCGGTTTCAACTAATGCACGATCAACAGAGTCCATTTGAGAAAGGACTTCGCGAGAAACATCATCAGGTAGGCTTCGAAGTACGTACGCGACGTCATCGGTTTCCATGCCTTCGGTTGCTTCTGCTAAGGTCTCAGGTGCCATTTTCGACACAAGAGCATCTTTGACATCTTCGTTTAGTTCATCAAGAATTTCACCGTAGTCTTCAGGATCGGTGAGTTGCCAGAGTACGTCACGACTTTTGCGAGGGGAGGCTTCTAAAAGGTGTGCAATATCTTCAGGTTCCATGTCCTGAAGTTGTCGGCGTACGTGAACAAATCGGCCGTTTTCTAGGGCTTCGCTGACTTCTTGGAGGGTTTGGTGAGCTTGGTCGAATTCTAATTGCTCTGCCATATTTTCCTCCTATCTCATTATTCTAACAATGGTTGGAATAGTAACTTAATTCTGGGACTTATTTAAATCATAAACTTAGATAGAACTAAGATTTAATATTGGTTGGTTCGTTGTTTGAGTCTTAGGCGTTGTGAGTGAAGCGTTTTCGCTACTCACCCTCATCAAACTTGTCTTCAATGAGATGACAGACGGCATCCAGTGCTTGCTGCGAGTCGGTGCCTGCAGCTTGAATAGTAATATGTTGCCCTTGTGCTGATTCCAGCATAAGTAGCCCCATTACGCTGTCTGCTGTCGCTGTTTTGTCTTCTTCGCTATGGATAGTGATGGTTGCATCAAAGCTTTGTGCAAGCTCAACCAACTTTACGGCTGCTCTAGCGTGAAGACCCAAGCGATTTTGGATCAGTACAGTTCGAGTTAATTCCATGGTTAGCCCTGTTGGTGCTTCTCTAGGGAGGCGTGTCTGATTTGGACTTGATGGCCAAGTTGCTCGAAGTACTCACCAATTTTCTGAGTTAGATAAACCGAGCGGTGTTTGCCGCCAGTGCAGCCAATCGCGACCGTCAGGTAACTTCGATTGTTCTTCTCTAACATTGGTAACCACTGTTCAACAAAGCCTTGGATCTGTTGCTTGAGTTCAAGAACTTCTGAGTGTTCTTCAAGAAAAGAGTGAATTGGTGCATCTAGCCCAGTTAGTGGTCGTAGTGCGGGTTCCCAGTGTGGGTTAGGCAAAAAGCGAACGTCGAACACATAGTCGGCATCACTTGGCAGGCCATACTTAAAACCGAAAGATTGAAAGACAATAATCAGCTCTTGCTTCTCTTGACCTTCAACTTTAAATCGAACCTTTTCACTCAATTCGTAGAGGTTGCAGTCGCTACTGTCAATCACAATGCATGCTTGCTCTGCGAGAGGTGTCAGGAGTGTCTTCTCTAAATCAATCGCTTGCTCAAGAGAGAGCTTTTCTTGGCCGATCGATAAAGGGTGAATTCTACGTGTTTCGCTGTAGCGCTTGAGTAACGTCTGCTTGCTCGCATCTAGGAACAAGACGTTCACATCAATATTAGTGGCAGACTCTAGCTGTTCTAGCATCTCTGTAACTAATTGAGGCTCTTTCGGTAGATTACGAATATCAATGCTAACCGCGACGTTTTGATTTATCTCACGTACCGATTCGACAAAGTCGTTGAGCAGGTTTACTGGCAGGTTATCGACACAGTAATACCCCAAGTCTTCAAGGACTCGTAGCGCAACACTTTTACCGGCCCCTGATTGGCCACTAACAACGATTAACCGCATGTTATTGCTCGCAAGTTGGCACTTGAATCATGATGTCGTAAAGCTCTTGATCGCTTTGAGCATTACGCAACTGTTTCAGAGTCTGCTTATCGTTTAGTCGCTCTGCCATACAAGAAAGGGTTTTTAGATGCTCCTTACATTGTTCACTTGGAACAAGCAGGGCAAATAGTAGGTCGACAGGACGGTTATCAATCGCATCAAATTCGATGGGATCTTGGCATTGCAGTAATACAGCAATCGCTTTATCACTGACATTCATACGAGCGTGGGGAATAGCAATGCCATTACCAATACCTGTACTGCCCATTTTTTCACGGCTCAACATGCACTCAAACAGTTCTGTTGAATCTTGACCACAGCTTTCTGCTGCGATCTGACTGATGAGCTCAAGGGCTCTTTTTTTGCTTGTGCATTGGACTGCACTTTTGGTGCAGTCCAATGAAAGTACTTCGCTTAATTGCATGTTAGTGACTACTTAGCTTTTCTTTGTGCTTGTTGAGTTGGCGGACGAGTTTATCAACCAATGAATCAATCGCGGCATACATGCTTTCATCTGTTGCTGTCGCATGGATTTCCCCCTGATTTATATGCAGGGTAGCTTCTGCGATTTGATTGATTTTCTCAACTTTTAAAACAACCTGGACGCTATTTATATGATCAAAGAAGCGCTCAAGTTTGTCGAATTTAGTGTGAACATAGTCTTGCATTGAATCGGTAAGATCAACGTGATGGCCTTGAATATTGATTTGCATAGACTTTCCTTTTCAGTTGGTTGCCTGGCTATAGTTACTAAGTAAATAGCGACTAAATTAGCTTATAGCAGGCGTTTACGCTGACTCGATGGGGCAATGCCCAGAGACTCACGGTATTTCGCTATGGTACGTCTAGCTACCTGAATTCCTTGGTCAGCCAGTAAAGCAGCAATCTTACTATCACTTAGAGGCTTCGCGGTATTTTCCGCTGCGACAAGCTTCTTAATGAGTGCACGAATTGCTGTAGATGAACATTCACCGCCATTGTCAGTGCTGACATGGCTTGAGAAAAAGTATTTGAGTTCGAAGATACCACGTGGCGTGTGCATGAATTTTTGAGTCGTTACACGAGAGATCGTGGATTCGTGCATATCAACGGCTAACGCAACATCATTCAGAACCATTGGTTTCATCGCTTCTTCGCCATGTTCGAAGAAATCACGTTGATGTTCAACAATGCATCGCGCAACTTTGAGTAGCGTCTCATTTCGGCTCTCTAGGCTTTTAATTAGCCACTTTGCTTCTTGCAAATTTGAGCGGATGTATTGATTGTCGGCGCTGTTGCCTTTACTACCCAGATCTGCGTACTGCTGATTCACTTTCAGCTTAGGTACACTATCAGGGTTAATAGTCACTAACCATTTCCCAAGATCTTTGAAGACAGATACATCCGGAACTACATACTCAGTTTCATCCGGAGTAATCTTACTGCCAGGGCGAGGATCCAGCTGTTGAATCAGTTGCAAAACTTCACGTAGTTCTGCTTCTTTCAATTTGGTTTCTTTGATAACCAGTTTGTAATCGCGGTTGCCGAGTTGGTCGATATGGCTAGTAAGTACTAACTTAGCTTCGTTGAGCCAAGGAGTATCTTGGGGGAAAGTTGCCAGTTGCAGTAACAAGCAATCTTGCAGATTTACTGAGCCGACACCTAGTGGGTCAAACTGCTGAATTCGTTTACGTACGGCTTCAATTTCATCAAGCTCGATCTCTTCATTGTCGAAGTTTTCAAGGATGTCTTCACAAGTTACAGTGAGGTAGCCATAGTCATCGATGGCATCTATTAATGCAAAAGCGATGCTTCGGTCGGTGTCAGTGAATGGTGTTAAGTCGAGTTGCCAAAGTAGGTAATCGTGTAGGCTTTGAGTGGTTTCGCCTTGATAAACCGGCATGTCGTCATCAATCGCAATACCCGTATTACCGGTGTTTGCGCTGTAGACGTCTTCCCAAGTTGTGTCGATTTCCAGTTCGTTGCCAATCTCTGATTTTTCGATTAAGTCTGAGCTATCAGGTAAGTCTTGCTCTGTGGCTTCAACTGTTTCTTTTTCGTCACTGCTAGGTTTTTCTTCCGATGTTGGCGTATCTTCATTGCCTTCTTCGACATCGAGTAGTGGGTTAGATTCAAGTGCTTCTTGAATCTCTTGTTGCAAATCTAAAGTAGACAATTGCAACAAACGAATCGCTTGCTGCAATTGAGGAGTCATTGCTAACTGTTGGCCTAGCTTAAGTTGTAATGAGGGTTTCATTCAGTGTGACTTACCTAGTTATTATTCTTAGAACTCTCGATACTCTCTATATAATCATAGACGGAATTGTTCGCCTAGATAAACTTGTTTAACTTGTTCGTTATTGAGAACATCTTCAGGAGTACCTTCAGCGATCAGGTGCCCTTGGCTTACGATGTAAGCTTTTTCACATACGTCTAGTGTTTCACGAACGTTGTGGTCGGTAATCAAAACGCCTAAGCCACGATCGCGTAGGTGAACAATGATTTTTTTGATATCGATAACTGAGATCGGGTCAACACCTGCGAACGGTTCATCTAATAGAATGAACTGCGGATTCGCTGCTAGTGCTCGAGCAATCTCAACACGACGACGCTCACCACCCGACAGAGCCATACCATTACTGGTGCGGATATGTTGGATGTGGAACTCTTCTAGCAGGTCTTCTAGTTTATCTTGGCGCTGTTCATTAGTCATTTCATCACGGGTTTGTAAAACCGCCATGATGTTGTTTTCTACTGACAACTTACGGAAAATAGAAGCTTCTTGAGGCAGGTAACCAATACCAAGACGAGAACGGCTGTGCATTGGCAAGATACTGATATCTAGATCGTCAATACTGATGGTGCCTTCATCACGCGCAACTAAACCGACAATCATGTAGAAAGACGTGGTTTTACCTGCACCGTTTGGTCCAAGCAGACCGACGATCTGACCGGATTCTACTTGCAGGCTCACATCGGTAACAACTTTACGCTTGTTGTAGGTTTTTGCTAGGTTTTTTGCTTTAAGAACAGCCATAGTTTACTTATTCACTTCCGCTGGTTGTAATACCGTTGATACACGCTCGCTACTATCACTATCAGCAACCAGTTTTTGAGAAGCAATCTGGTAAGTAATCTTAGAGCCACGGATGATGCTGCCATCTTGAGATAGCATCGCATTCTTGGTCATGATCAGTCTGTCAGCAACAAGCTGGTAATGTAAGTCGTCAGCTTCACCGTAGAGTGTCTTACCGTCGTCAGTAAGCTGAGAGAAGGTTGCTGGCTTACCGAAGCCTTGAATCTCTTCAATCTCACCATTTACGGCGTTACGAGTAACAATAACCTTATCGGCATTGATGTTGATGCTGCCTTGTTTAAGGTTCACATCACCAAGGAAAGTTACTTGGTTACTTTTCATATCCAATTGCTGGCTGTCGGAGTCAATGTAGACAGGTTGCTCGCTATCCGAAGACAGAGCATAGACATTAGGTGCCGCAAGGGTCAAAGCGAATAAACTAAGGTGTAAGAGTTTCATATCTACCTTGAACAGAATTAAAGAGGGTCGCATTGTTGGTACCGAAGTTACCTTTCATTGCTTGCCCCTCAGTTTCAAAAAATGTACCGATCATATGGACCGGAGTCTCTGAATAAAAATCTCGGCTAGGCAGCTCAACAACCATTTTATCTGTGGTCATTGTATCGAAGCTGGCTTCTGGCAACAGATTCTTTGCCACGACGTTGTCATAAAAAGTGACAACTTGATTCTCATCCATAATCGCGCGATCAGCGGTGACTTGCCATTCAATCGTGTGCCCTTCACGGAATACCGAAAGAACTGGGTTTTGAAAGTGCGTATCGCCAACCACTGAGTAGTGTTCTAAATACGTCGATTCAACCTGATAGCTACGAATACCGCTTTCGTCGTAGCTAATGTTGTTTAGACTTTTGCCACTAAACGCGGGTAGCTCCAAATTTGGAGCTACTTGTATCGTTGATGTTTGCTCTTTGTCGTACAGGTAATAGGTCGACCAAGAGGCAATAAATATTAGTATTAAATAGATAATACGAGTAAAACTCATATGCTTAAACCTTTATGCATGTCGAGTTCATTTCTTGCTTGTAAAATAAGGTCGCAGACTTCACGTACCGCGCCATGCCCACCTTTAATGATTGTCACGTAGTTTGCACGCTTTGCAAGTAGTGGGTGACCATCTGCTACACAGACCTTCAAGCCAACTTTTTCCATCACAGGCCAGTCGATCAGATCATCGCCGATATAACCCGTATTTTCAGGATTCACTGAAAGCTTATCGCAAATATCTTGGTATGCCTTAACTTTATCGTCTTGACCTTGATAAATCAGCTTAATGCCGAGAGCAGTCATTCGATTTTCAACAATTTGAGACTTACGGCCAGTGATGATCGCGATTTCAATGCCAGCATTCATCAGTGACTTAATGCCGTAACCGTCACGAGTATGGAAGGTCTTCAGCTCTTCACCGTTGTTGCCCATGTAGATACGACCATCAGAGAATACGCCATCGACATCGCAAATTAGGAGTTTGATGTCTTTTGCGATTGCAAATACACCTGAGTCAACAGTGCCGTATAGAGTTTCGACTGTCTGTGTCATTACATTACTCCAGCTTTCAATAAATCATGCATGTTTAGGGCGCCAACTAGTTTGCCATCTTGGCATAGCATCAAGCCATTGATGCTCTTCGCTTGCATTAAGTTTAACCCCTCAACTGCAAGCATGTTTGGATCGGCAACGGTAGGATTTAGCGTCATCACATCGCCAATTTGAGTATTATGGATATCAACGCGTTTATCTAAGATACGGCGTAAGTCACCATCGGTAAAAATACCGGCCATTTGACCATCTTGACCAACGATAGCCGTCATGCCTAAGCCTTTTTGAGAGATCTCTAACAGAGCGTCTCTTACTAATGCATCCGGAGCAACAATAGGAAGTGCATCGCCTGTGTGCATGATGTCGTCTAATTTCAACAGCAGTTGACGACCTAAAGCGCCGCCTGGATGAGACAGAGCAAAATCTTGAGCGGTAAAGCCTCGAGCCTGTAAAAGTGCAACGGCTAGTGCATCCCCCATCACCAAAGTAGCAGTAGTGCTAGTTGTTGGCGCTAAGCCCAGTGGACATGCCTCTTCTGGTACTGAAATTTGTAAATGGATATCAGACAAGGTCGCCATGTTCGATGCTGGCTTACCTGTCATGCTGATGATCTTAATGTTCAAACGCTTTAATACTGGGAATAGGCTGAGGATTTCTCCCGATTCGCCTGAGTTGGATATTGCGATCACAATATCACCAGGTTCGATCATGCCTAAGTCGCCATGTGCAGCTTCTCCTGGGTGTACAAAGAAAGCCGATGTCCCAGTACTTGCCAATGTGGCTGCGATTTTATTGCCAATGTGGCCTGATTTACCCATGCCCATCACAACGACTTTGCCTTTGTTGTTTAGGATAAGGTCGCAAGCTTTACAAAAATCATCATTAAAATATTGGTCTAATTGAGTGAGACCTGCAACTTCGGTTTCCAAAACTTGTTTTGCGACACTGCGGTAATCAAATGGCTGAGACATCAAATACTCCAAGTACGGGAAGTTAAATCAACAATTAAGCCGACATGTTCATTAGTAGGTAACTTTGGTAGACAACGAATGTTACGATTAACACGCCGCCTTCAATACGATTCACGCTACGAGATTTCCCTAGTGCCATGACCACAAGCAGTAGCGATACGCCCAGCATTACCCAGAAGTCGCGACCCATCGCAAACTCGCTCAAGATCGAAGGGTTTAGGATGCCGGGGATACCCATAACAGCAAGGATGTTGAATACGTTTGAACCAATGATATTGCCCACGGCCATATCATCTTCACCTTTCATAACACCGGCTAGTGATGCTGCAAGCTCAGGCAGACTAGTACCTACGGCAATGATGGTTAGACCAATCACAAGGTCGCTCATGCCAAAGTATTTCGCGATGATTACCGCATTATCAACCAGCATATCAGCAGCTAAAGGCAGGATGATCAGACCAATCACCACCCACATTGCGGCTTTAGGGTTGCTTACGCCCTCTGGGATTTCTGATTCTTGCTCGTCAAGGAAGGCATCACCGTTCTTTTTCTCACTGCGGCTGATTTGTAGCATGGCAAACAAGAAAGCGCCGAAAAGAACAAATAACAACACGCCTTCGTAGAAACCCAAATGGTTATCCCAAAGTAGTGCGCCAGCTAATAAAGTGACACCTATCATCAAAGGTAGTTCACGACGAATTACGCCTGAGCTGATTGATAGCGGCTTGATAAGGGCTGTAATACCTAAAATTAGCGCGATATTGGCGATGTTTGAGCCTAATACGTTACCTACAGCGGTATCGGTTTTGCCATCAAGCGCTGCTGTAGCTGAAACCATCATTTCAGGAGCCGAAGACCCCATTGCTAAGATCGTCATACCGATAACTAGTGGTGAGATACCGAAGTTGCGAGCAAGAGCAGCGGCACCGTAAACCAGCTTATCTGCACTCCACACCAAAAAACCTAGACCGATAATAAGAAACGCAATCGCTTCAAGCATGATGATTCCTAAAAAATTAATAAAAACGGAGAATTAACCGCTAATTTTGACCTGTTGCTAGATAAAAGGGAAGTCACTCGGCAAATTAATTACCAGTTAGCTGGCAAGAAAGAGAGCTCAATAGATAATTTTCTAATGCTTTCAAATCCCTGCATAGATTCCTGTTTAATATGAATTAATTGAACAGTGCTTTTAATTCTAAAGTAGACTCATTATTATTGCAGCCATAATTGGCGTTTTTTAAAGCAAGGAAACAACAAAAATATGTTGAACACTGAGCTTGTGAAAGTTAAGAACCTCAGCTTCTCACGCGGTGAGCGGGTTATTTTTGATGACATTAGTTTAGAGGTACCTCAAGGCAAAATAACCGCAATCATGGGGCCGTCTGGGATTGGTAAAACAACCTTGCTGCGTTTGATTGGTGGACAATTACTGCCAGATGAAGGCGAAGTTTGGTTTGATGGCGACAATATCCCTGCACTATCACGTCGAAAGCTATATCAAGCACGTAAGAAAATGAGCATGTTATTCCAATCTGGTGCGCTTTTTACGGATCTCAATGTGTTTGATAATGTGGCGTTTCCGCTGCGAGAGCACACTGAACTTAATGAAAAATTCATTCGTACCATCGTATTACTTAAGCTTGAAGCGGTAGGCTTACGAGGTGCGGCGCAATTAATGCCAAGTGAGTTGTCCGGTGGTATGGCGAGACGAGCGGCGTTGGCTCGTGCGATCGCATTGGATCCAGAGCTTATCATGTACGATGAACCGTTTGTTGGCCAAGACCCAATTACTATGGGTGTATTGGTCGAGCTGATTCGTAATCTTAATCAAGCTTTGGATTTAACCTCTATTATCGTTTCTCACGATGTGCCTGAGGTAATGAGTATTGCTGATTGGGTTTACTTAATGGCTGATGGAAAAGTTATTGCATCTGGTTCACCTGACGATCTGTACAACAACAGTGATCCTCGAGTGCAACAATTTTTGCAAGGTGAAGCAGATGGCCCTGTGCCATTTAGATTCCCAGCAAAGAGCCTAGAAAAGGATTTGTTTTAATATGATTGTTAAAACTATTGTGGGTGTCGGTAAGCGCACACTTGCTGTCTGTGAGTCATTTGGTCGAGCAAGCCTAATGTTATTTGGGGCTTTATTTGGCATTCCGAGACTAAAAAATTTCCCTTTATTAGTTAAACAACTTTATAGCGTTGGCGTTCAGTCATTGGCTATCATCTTAGTTTCGGGTCTGTTTATTGGCATGGTGCTTAGCCTGCAAGGTTATGTGGTGTTAATCGACTACGGAGCTGAGGGTAACCTTGGTCAAATGGTCGCGCTTTCATTGTTACGTGAGTTGGGCCCAGTGGTGACAGCGCTACTATTTGCAGGCCGCGCAGGTTCAGCGTTAACGGCTGAAATCGGCTTGATGAAAGCAACGGAACAGATCTCTAGCCTAGAAATGATGGCTGTAGATCCTATTAAACGCATTATTGCGCCACGTCTTTGGGCTGGTCTTATCTCAATGCCACTGCTCGCTATGATCTTCATGGCGGTCGGGATTTGGGGGGCTCAGTTAGTTGGTGTTGATTGGAAAGGGATTGACCACGGTAGCTTCTGGTCTGCCATGCAGTCTTCAGTTGAGCTTGGCCGAGATATTGGTAACAGCATGATCAAATGCATGGTCTTCGCTATCACAGTCACTTGGATCGCACTTTTTAATGGTTATGATGCAGTACCGACTTCAGAAGGTATTAGTCAGGCAACCACACGCACTGTAGTGCACTCTTCTCTGGCGGTACTAGGGCTAGATTTTGTTCTTACCGCATTGATGTTTGGGAATTAATCATGCAACAAACTCGAAAATTAGAATTATGGGTCGGCACCTTTGTTATTGCCGGAATTTGCGCAATCTTAATCATGATCTTTCAAGTCGCTGACGTAAAAGGCATTGGTTCGAACCATACTTACAATCTAAAAGCGACCTTTGACAACATTGGTAGCCTAAAAGTTCGTTCTCCAGTGAAGGTGGGTGGCGTCGTTGTTGGTCGAGTTAAAAGC
The DNA here is from genome assembly GCF_050337435.1 of Vibrio satsumensis. Classification (NCBI taxonomy): domain Bacteria; kingdom Pseudomonadati; phylum Pseudomonadota; class Gammaproteobacteria; order Vibrionales; family Vibrionaceae; genus Vibrio; species Vibrio satsumensis. The sequence goes on from NZ_JAKJSX010000017.1 coordinate 74,460, forward strand.
ATTGAGCTTGATACCGAGAGCTACCTTCCTGTCGTTGAATTGTCTATTGATGGGAAGTACTCACAATTTCCAGATACCTCTAGTGCGCAAATCTTAACGTCTGGATTAATCGGTGAGCAGTACATCAGCTTGGTTCCGGGCTTCATTTTTGACGATGAAGAAATGTTGGTTGATGGTGATTCTATCGAAGACACCAAATCGGCATTAGTATTAGAAGATTTGATTGGACAAGTGCTGTATAGCGTTGGTGGCTCTGATGATAGCGAAGCTAAGGAGTAGGCACATGTTAAAGACGAATAAATTATTGAAGACTAATAACTTTTTGAAGATATGGTTTCTGACAGTCGTCGCTTTTCTGATGTCGGCTCAAGCTTTTGCTGCAGAAGCGATTGATCGTACTCAGCCGTACCAGATGATGACTCAAGTAGCAGAAGTTGCATTTGATCGTTTGAAGAGTGAACAAGACAACATCCACCAAGACCCAGAATTATTGAAGGTCATTGTGGAAGAAGAGTTGATGCCTTATGTGAACGCACAATATGCAGCACTTAAGTTACTTGGACCGAACTTGAAAGGCGCGGATAGAAAAGACGTGGGCGTGTTTATCGATTCCTTCCGTAAATACCTGGTTTCTTCTTATGCCCAAGTGCTGACTCAATACACAGATCAGACGATTGAATTTGGTCCAGAACCAAAAATCAAAGCGGATAGCCGTATTACCAGTATCAAGGTCGATATCATCGATACGCCGCGACCAAACATCAAGCTTGAATTTAAGCTTCGCAAAGACAAAAAGTCTGGCGAGTGGAAAGCATTTGATATGGTTGCCGAAGGTATTAGCCTGTTGTCGAGCAAGCAATCGGAGTGGAATACTAAGATTCGTCAAGAAGGCATCTTACAAGTTGCTGACGAACTAGAGAAATTAGCCGCACAACCGATTCGTTTTGAGAGTAACAAATAATGAGCCATTCTCAATGGCAAGCACTAAGCTCTAAAGAATATCAGCTGCTCGGTGATATTGACCGAGACAGTGTCCCTGCAATCTGGCGTATATTGGAAAAGTGGCAAACAACGGAATCGAGCGTTGAAATTGACCTTAGCCATATAAATCGAGTCGATTCAGCAGGAATGGTGATGCTAATTCACTTATTAGAGCATGCAAAAAATCAAAACTGTCATATAATGCTCAGTTTCGTGCCAGAACAATTGAGAACGTTGTTCCAATTGAGCAATATCCAGCCAATGATGGCAGAACACATAAAAAATTAGGCAGGAGCTATTTGTGGACAGCACAAAAGTACAAGAATTATTAGCAGAAGCACTGAACCTTCAGGAAATTTTCGTGAAAGGTGAAGGCAGTCATTACGAAGTTGTTGCGGTTGATCCATGTTTTGACGGCATGAATCGAGTTAAGAAGCAGCAACTAATCTACGGCCCACTAATGGAATACATTCAACGCAATGATATCCATGCTCTTTCTATTAAGGCTTTCACGCCGGAAGAGTGGGAACGTGATAAGAAACTGATGTCACTTTAAGGTTTATGATGGAAAAGTTTCGAGTTATTGGATCGGATAAGCCGCTAAGCGGTGAAGTGACGATCTCAGGCGCAAAAAATGCAGCGCTACCAATCTTATTTGCTTCAATTCTTGCTGAAGAGCCAGTGGAAGTTAGTAATGTTCCTCACCTACGTGACATCGATACTACGATGGAATTGCTTAAGCGTTTAGGCGCAAAAGTATCACGTAACGGTAGTGTTCATGTTGATGGCAGCGAAATTAATGAATTTTGTGCGCCTTACGATTTAGTGAAAACAATGCGTGCTTCTATCTGGGCTTTAGGTCCTCTAGTGGCTCGTTTTGGTGAAGGTCAAGTGTCACTTCCAGGCGGTTGTGCAATTGGCGCTCGACCTGTTGATTTGCATATCCATGGCCTAGAGCAACTAGGTGCGACCATTAAGTTGGAAGATGGTTATGTGAAAGCAAGTGTTGATGGCCGTCTGAAAGGCGCGCACATCGTGATGGATAAAGTAAGTGTGGGTGCCACCATTACTATCATGTGTGCAGCAACGCTAGCGGAAGGAACAACAGTACTCGATAACTCAGCGCGTGAGCCTGAGATTGTTGATACGGCTGACTTCCTAAACAAACTAGGTGCTAAGATCTCTGGCGCAGGTACAGATACGATTACTATCGAAGGCGTTGAACGTCTTGGTGGTGGTCAACACTCTGTAGTTGCTGACCGCATTGAAACAGGTACTTTCTTGGTTGCTGCTGCTGTTTCTGGCGGTAAAGTGGTTTGTCGCAACACCAACGCTCATCTTCTTGAAGCTGCCTTAGCGAAGCTTGAAGAAGCGGGTGCGAAGGTTGAAACGGGAGAAGACTGGATCAGCCTTGATATGACGGGTCGTGAACTGAAAGCGGTGAAAATCGTAACAGCACCTCACCCTGGTTTCCCGACCGACATGCAAGCACAGTTTACTCTGCTTAACATGATGGCGAAGGGCAGTGGTGTTATCACTGAGACTATCTTTGAAAACCGCTTTATGCACATTCCTGAGTTACAGCGAATGGGTGCAAAAGCGGAAATCGAAGGCAATACGGCTATCTGTGGTGAAACGGAAAAACTGAGCGGCGCTCAAGTAATGGCAACGGACCTTCGCGCATCTGCGAGCCTTGTTATCGCTGGCTGTATAGCTCAAGGCGAAACTATCGTTGACCGTATTTATCACATCGATCGTGGCTACGATAAGATTGAAGATAAACTGTCAGCCTTAGGCGCAAACATTACACGATTTAGTGAGTCGAACTAACCTAGGTTAGTGGGTTCATGAATTAGTAAGATGAAAACATAAAAGTCGGAACCTTGGTTTCGGCTTTTTTATAGTTGTATTTGCCGCAAGTAAATCTATTGCTCATTTTTGCATGAATAGATGAATTAACTTGGCGGTCGGTGAGGAACAAAATGATAGCAATATTACGTATTTTCGCAGTGGCGATATTTGCGATTCTTATGTTTGTATTTGGTTGTGGCTACTGTTTATTAAGTCCACGTAACCCGAAACACGTATTTACCTTTGGCCGTTATTTCGGTCGCATGTCGAAGATCTTCGGCATGAAGCTAGAGCTTCGTATTCCAGAGGATGCCTACTCTCGCGGCCAACATGTTTATGTGGCGAACCACCAAAATAGCTGGGATCTATTCACGATTTCATCAGCGGTAACGCCTAAAGTGGTGACGGTTGGTAAGAAAAGTCTAGTATGGATGCCTCTATTTGGTCAGCTTTACTGGTTGACGGGTAACATCCTCATTGACCGTGCTAACCGCAGTAAAGCGGTAGGTACGATTGATCAGGTCGTGACTAGTCTAAAAGAGAGTGATGTTTCAGTTTGGATGTTCCCTGAGGGCACTCGTTCTCGTGGTCGTGGTCTGCTGCCATTCAAAACAGGTGCATTCCATGCTGCGATTGGTGCTGGCTTACCAATCATCCCTATTGTGTGCAGCTCAACAGGTGGCGTGAAGCTAAACCGTTGGAACAATGGTCACGTGATTGTTGAAATGTTGCCACCAATCAGCACTGAAGGCTACGACAAGTCTAATGTTCGTGAACTGGCTAACCTAGCTCGTGAGCAGATGGCCGCTAAGTTGGAAGAGCTTGATAAAGAAGTGGTTGAGCTCAACAAGAAGTAATTGAGCAAAACGCTGAATAATAAAAAAGGTTGCCAAATGGGCAACCTTTTTTGTATCTGATAAACACTCAGCTTTATGCTCAGACGCTTACTATAGATTTAGGTACTAAAGACTATTTGCGAACTGCAATAGCTTCGATCTCGATACCTACATCTTTTGGTAGACGAGCTACTTCAACACATGAGCGTGCAGGGTAGTTTGCAACGCCGTGCTCATCGAAGAACTTACCGTAAACTTCGTTTACTGTGCCGAAGTCGTTTAGGTCTTTGACGAATACTGTTAGCTTTACGATGTCTTTTACAGTTAGGCCTGAAGCTTCTACAACCGCTTTAACGTTGTCTAGAGATTGGCGAGCTTGCTCTGCGATATCAGCAGATACTTCACCAGTTGCTGGGTTTACTGGGATTTGACCAGAAGTCAGTACCATGTTGCCAAGGTCAACGCCTTGTACGTATGGGCCGATTGCAGCTGGAGCAGATTCTGTGTGAAGTACTTTAGTCATTGGTTTATTCCATCAGTTATTAGATAAAAATCAATTTTCAGTGTGCCTTCAAATTTTGGATAGGTAAAGAGCAAAATACCCCGCATAGGCGAGGTATTTGATAGTTTTTACATTCGGTCAGTGTTGCCGTATGGCGTTATCTTTCTGTCACGATCTCGCGAGAGAATACTTTTTCGCAATACTTACACTTTAATCGAATATCTTCTTTCTTTTCAAAGATCTTAAAGCTGCTTTCAACCGGTTCATTGTGAGTAATACAGTTGGTATTTGGACACTCGAAAACGTCGTTGATTTGCTCAGGAAGTTCTAGGGGGAGCTTCTTAACTACTTCGTAATCTTCGATTTGGTTCACTGTTGCATGAGGTGCGTAAAGAGCCAGCTTGCTCGCCTGTTCTTCGGTGATAAACACATTCTCAATCTTGAGTAGGTCTTTCCCGCCTAGTGCAGAAGACGGCAGATTTAGGCCAATGGTCACGCGCTGGTGAGAGTTGTGCATGTCGAACAGTTTTAGCACCTTGATCCCGATGTTAGCTGGGATGTGGTCGATAACAGTACCGTTTCTGATTGCTTCAACTTTTAATTGAGTCTCTTTAGACATGATATCTTTCCTCTACAGCGTTTCGTTAAGAACAAGGGCTAGCAATGCTTCACGAGCGTAAACACCATTCTCTGCTTGCTGGAAGTAGTAAGCGTAAGGTGTTTTATCGACATCGACAGTAATTTCATCAACACGCGGAAGAGGGTGTAGCACCTTCAGATTATCACGTGCATTTTCTAACAGAGCAGCCGTTAGGATGTATGCTGACTTGATATGTGCGTATTCTGACTCATCGAAGCGCTCCTTTTGAACTCGAGTCATGTACAAAACATCAAGCTCAGGAATGACATCTTCCATGTCCGTCAATAGTTGGTACTTGATTCCCGCTTCATCAAGCTCTTCGCAAATGTAGTCTGGCATCGCTAGAGCTTCTGGAGCCACGAAGTAGAAACAGATGTTGTCGAACTTCGCTAGTGCTTGCGTCAACGAGTGAACCGTACGGCCGTACTTAAGGTCACCAACGAATGCAACGTTTAGGTTGTCGAGGCGACCTTGTGTCTCAGCGATAGAGAATAGGTCTAATAACGTTTGTGTTGGGTGTTGGTTTGCGCCGTCACCTGCGTTAATAACAGGTACACCGTTTGAGAACTCAGAAGCCAGACGCGCTGCGCCTTCTTGAGGGTGACGCATCACGTAAGCATCAACGTATGAAGAGATAACCTGTACCGAGTCCGCTAACGTTTCGCCTTTCTTTGCCAAAGAAGTGTTACCACCACTGTCGAAACCAATCACATCACCACCGATGCGTTGAATCGCAGTTTCAAAAGAGAGACGAGTTCGCGTAGAAGGTTCGAAGAAGCAACTGGCAACAACTTTGTTCTTGATGAGTTCTGGGTTTGGTTCAGCCTTTAGCTGACCTGCCGTTTGAACAATTAATTCTAGCTCTTCACGAGAAAGCTCTGGAATTGAGATGATGTGCTTTTGATAGAGCGAATTCGCCATGATCTTCTTCCCCACAATAATGTATTGGCCATAAAAAAGCCCCCCATAATGGGAGGCTTTAAAAAAGTGCTGAAAAGCAGAATAGACGGCCTGGTAAGCATCTTAGCTTACGAGCAATATTTGGTGTTTCCACAATATTATTATGTGTTATCACAATATTGGTTGGCGTCATTTTCACTACTCTCAGACAAATTGCTGAGAATTATACGCTTTCAATTTGTGAGCGCAAGCGATTACATCAAGCTTTTGTTTACTTTCAATATTCGCTATTGGCCCAGTGTCGCAACCATTACCGCTTTGATGGTGTGCATGCGATTCTCTGCTTCATCAAACACAATTGAGTAATCCGATTCAAAGACTTCGTCAGTGACTTCTAAACCGTTCATTCCATACTTGTCTGCGACTTGCTGGCCGATTACGGTTTCATTGTTGTGGAAAGCAGGTAAGCAGTGCATGAATTTCACTTGAGGGTTCCCCGTCAGCTTAATAACATCCATATTCACTTGGTAAGGCGTCATAACAGCAACACGTTCGTCCCAAGCTTCTGGCGCCTCGCCCATCGAAACCCAAACATCGGTGTAAAGGAAATCACAGCCTTTTACGCCTTCAGCAACGTCTTCTGTCAGCGTGATTTTGGCACCTGTACTTTGCGCGATAGCTTGGCACTCTTCAACGAGCTGCTCTTCCGGCCAAAAAGCTTTTGGAGCGACAAGGCGAATATCCATGCCCATCTTCGCCGCACCGACTAACAGAGAGTTACCCATGTTATTGCGTGCATCGCCAAGATAAGCAAAGCTTATTTGGTGCAGATGTTTTCCGCGGCCATGCTCAAGCATAGTGAGGAAATCAGCCAAAATCTGAGTAGGGTGGAACTCATCGGTTAAGCCATTCCAAACAGGCACGCCCGCATAAGCGCCTAGGTCTTCAACAATACTCTGGCCAAAACCACGATATTCGATGCCATCGTACATACGTCCCAATACACGAGCCGTATCTTTCATTGATTCTTTTTGACCAATCTGAGAACCAGAAGGGCCAAGGTAAGAGACTTGAGCACCTTGATCAAAGGCGGCTACTTCAAAAGCACATCGAGTTCGAGTTGATGCTTTTTCAAAGATCAAAGCGATGTTTTTACCGTTAAGCTTTTTCTGCTCTGTTCCTGCATACTTAGCTTTTTTTAGATCAGCAGACAGATCGAGTAAAAACTGAATCTCTTTAGGAGTAAAGTCGAGAAGTTTTAGAAAGTTACGATTGCGAAGATTAAAGGCCATCTCTCGCTCCTTGCGAATATAGAATCAATGAAGAACTCAGTTAAACATAAAAATGCTATATTTGTGAATATTTATTTTATTTATTTAATAAAAAAGGCCAGTAAATGAATACTGGCCTAGATAAGTTATTGAGTCCGTTTAACTGAGCTCTTTGACTTAGATACCATCTCTTTCGATAGGGCAGCTCATACAGCGTGCGCCGCCACGACCACGGCCTAGCTCGTTGCCAGGAATCGTTAGAACTTCGATACCCGCCTTGTCGTATTTCTCATTGGTGTAAACATTACGCTCATAACCGATCACTGTACCTGGCTTCACCGTCAGCACGTTGTTAGCGTCATTCCACTGTTCACGCTCAGCTTCGTAGTTGTCACCGCCGGTAGTGATGATCTTCAGTTGATCAAGGCCTAGTGCGCCTTCAATCGCTGAGAGGTAGTTTTCAGCTTTTTCGACACGCATTTCGCCATTTTCTTTAGGTGTTAGGCGCCAAGTGTCTAGATCTTTGCGAACAATCTCTGGGTAGACAGAGAAAGTGTCGATATCCATGTGTGTCATCACCGTATCAAGGTGCATACAAGAGCGGTGTTTTGGTAAATCGATAGCAATCACTTCGGTTGCTTGGCCTGATCTGAATAGACTAGCCGCTAGGTTTTCGACACCTTGTGGTTTCGTACGTTCAGAGATGCCAACCAGTACCGCACCTTTACCAATAACCAATACGTCACCGCCTTCAATATTAGCGTTGTCGTAGTGCAGATCTTCATCACCAAAGTACTTAATGAAGTCTTGACCGGCAAACACTGGGTGCCAGCGATAGATAGCACGTAAGTGGTTTGTTTCGCGTTGACGAGCCGGTTTCATCATTGGGTTTAGGGACACACCGCCGTAAACCCAGCATGAGGTATCACGCGTAAATAGGTGGTTCGGCAGTGGCTCGATAACGAAATCGAGTGGTCGATGCATTTTAGGCAGCATCGATGATGATTTGATAGGAAGCTCAGAGTAGGCCAAGCCACCGAGTAAGATCGTTGCTAGATGTTCATTATCCATTTGAGCAAGGTAGTTTCTTAAGTCACGGGCAAAAGTCGGCCCATAACGGAAATCTGAGATTTGAGTATTCAGCAACCATTCACGAGCCTGAGATACGGCAAGCGTCTCTACGAGCAGGTCATGAAGCAATAGCACTTCTACGTCTTGACTGCGCAGCGTTTCTGCAAAGGCGTCATGTTCTTCACCTGCGGCTTCAACGGCAAGTACATCATCAAATAGAAGATCATGGCAGTTTGAAGGGGTGAGGTGGGTGAGTGCTCTTTCAGGTCTATTTAGGAGAACTCGTCTCAATTGACCGACTTCGGAGCCAACGTACAGCTTACTCATTTTGCATCCTTACTATTAATCCAGCGTCTATTTATGACAAGCTTGTCCGTAATATGCAAGTTTTGCAGATTGAGTTAATGCAAGGTATTTGGCTGATTATTGGTCATAAAATCTGAAATTCTTAACTTTATGCAGATTAAACTCCAATTAACTGGCTATCGAACGGAACAACGTTTTTGAGGATCTATGCTCAATTCATGGCTTGTTAGAATTGAATTTTGCTTATTAATCGTGATTTTTTATTCACTATTATGCACTTTTTGATAACAAGCTGAGGATTTATGCACCCCAAAAGCGGTTTAGCGTATGCACCTAACGTGACTAATCACGCAAGTTTTATTCAATAAGTCCTAAAGTGTCCATAAAAACGAAATGCTAAAATACACGTCAGTTAATAAAATGTTGAAAATTTGTTTCTGTGATTTTGATTTCACTTTTGAATTGATATTGGCTCAGCGATCTCGTGATAAACTTACCTTTCTAGGCCTGATCTGGGTGGCTTTTCTGGACGATCCGTGCCATATTTCGTGGCAATCAAATTTGATCTTTTCATAGTCAACACTCTGGAGCAGACACATGTCTCACGAAGATGAATATCTATCAGTAGCGGAATTAATTGAATTTCAAAAGGAAGAGACTCGCGACATCATTACAGCATTAATTGAAGATGGTAGCGATCCTGAAGCTCTATACGATATCGAGCATCACCTATTTGCTGAAGATTTCGATGTGCTTGAAAAAGCGGTTGTTGAAGCATTCAAAATGGGTTTTGAAGTGCTTGAAGCTGAAGAGACAGAAGACGAAGATGGCAATAAGCTGCTTTGTTGTGATGCAACGATGCAATGTACTTTGAATGCAGAAGCGATCGATGAGCAAGTTGAGAAGCTTGTGAACCTTGCAGAGAAGTTTGACATTATCTACGACGGTTGGGGCACTTACTACGAAGGTGAAGATGCTATCTACCCAGACGAAGATGATGAAGGCGAAGAGTAATTATTTCCCAATTTTAAAAAATGCCAGCCTCGAGCTGGCATTTTTTTACCCTCAGAAAAATAAATGTCTTTATATGCATTCATTCATTATAATGCGGTCAAAATTGATCTAGCTCAAGGAATGATATGCGGTTGCTTCTCGATGGTCTTTGGCAAATTTCGCCACTGACGGATCTCTCTATCCCACAAGATGACATCACTTTTCCGGCTCCGTTAAGCTCAAAGCTCCCTGATAGCTTGAGTGAAAACGAAATTGCAGAGCAAGAGTGGCATCTGATGCACGACATCGAAGTGGATGACGCCATGTTGGCGTGCCCACTTGTTGAGTTAGTGATGGCTGGGGTTGATTACTTTGCTGAAGTTCGACTTAATGGTGTGGCTGTGTTTGATTGTGATGGTAGCCAAGCTGAATACCGTAAAGATATCCGTCCTTATATGCAGTCCGGCCGAAACCGTTTTGAGATCCTTTTCCTTGAAGAAGAAGAGAGCCTGTTGCTTGAAGAGGATATGGATGATTCTCTATCTTCACAGGTTGTCGCTAAATCGGATTCTCGTATCGGAATCTGGCAAGCGCCATACCTGCAGTTCGTTCGAAACGTCAAACTAGAGCAAGTTGTCACAGAGCAGATCTGGCACCATGGCGGTGGCTGTGAGTTCAAAGTAGATGTTATCTATCAAACGCTAAAGCCAGGGTTAATATCGGCATCCATCAAGTTTAATGGCATGACACTCGTAATGCCGATAGATGTGCGCGCAGAACATACCGGCGTTGTGTTTCAGGTGGAAGCTCCTATGGTATTTAACCTTGAGAAGCCCAACCCTAAGCATCTATACCAATTAGAAGTGGTACTTGATGGGCAAGAAGAGAGCTCTTTTGTTGCCTTGAACCCAACTTCTTGCGTCAGTAACTTTCTACGCTAACTTCGTATATTTTAGCACTATCTTCTCTCGCTATAGCGGCACATTCTGCTTATAACGACTTGGCCATGACAACCTCACAAGCGTCGTGGCCTGTTTCTCCCCAAGCTGAGTCAAGATGCTCAAACCCAAGCTTCTCATAGAGTTTGACCGCAGCACCTAAGCACTCCGTCGTTTCTAAATACATGTGTTGATACCCAAGTTGTTTTGCTTGCTTTAAGCTCAAAGCAACAATTCGCTTGGCTAGGCCATGCCCTCGAGTTTGCGGTAAGAAGTACATTTTTTGTAGCTCACACACATTGGGTTTACCTGCTAGAGGGGCAAAGCCACCGCCTCCGACGATTTTTCCGTTGTGTTCGATAATCCAATACATTGCATTTGCTTGGCTGTAGACAGAGTACATATCATCGAGTGTTGGATCGGCCACGCCATAGCCTTTATCTTCTGTGAGCCCATGCTCAGCCGAAACTTGGCGAATGACTTGTGCGATGCTTGGGTTGTCTTGCGGTGTAATGGATCTAAGGGTGAACTCAGCAATTTTTTCCATGATCTGCCTATGAAAGGGTCACTAATATGTGACCCAATATATGGTGACTAAGCATGTTGGTGCAAACAGAATTGTTGCTGTGCCATTTGGTCACCTGATTTACGTAACCAGACTTTCTCATGGAAGTAGTAAGCAACTGTATTCAAAGTTGGCTCTAGCAAAGCCATCACACCGCCAATGAAGGCATCGCCAGTCAACAAGTAGACAACGGTAAAGGCAACACTAAAGTGGATGGTAGCAAAGCTTGCTGTTTTTAATTTGGTCATCCACTGACGAGCTTTAAGAGCAGGAACCTGAGCCCACGCCTTTTCATGAAAATAGAAGGCAACAGTATTCACTGAGGGCTCAATCATAGCGATTAAGCTACCAATTAAGATGTCGCCTGTTAGTACATAAGCGACACTAAATGCGATAGTAAAATGTAATGAAGCAAAGGTTAGTGTCTTTTTCATGATAATTACTCAATCGTTGTGTTGTTTCGATAGACCTATTATTGAGAATTATTATCATTAAGTATAATGGGAAGTAGAGATTAATTTGATAGATGAAACCTATCAATAATTGAGGCTAGAGTGAGAAGCATAGTAGTCAGAGGTATAAAAAAAGGCTGGTCACGAAGACCAACCTTTCTATTTAGAGCGAGAAGTTCGAAGCCTTCTCGTTCACTCGGTTTAAAGCGCAGCGATGGTCGCTTTTTGCTCTTCAAGCTTCACAAGAGTCTCTTGGTAGCCTTCAAGCTTTTCACGCTCTTTCGCGATAACCGCTTCTGGTGCTTTAGCAACGAAACCTTCGTTACCTAGCTTACCTTCGATACGCTTAATCTCGCCGTGAGTTTTAGCTACTTCTTTATCTAGACGAGCAAGCTCAGCATCTTTGTCGATAAGACCCGCCATTGGGATCATCAGCTCAGATTTGCCAACCAGTTTGGTTGCACAAGCTGGAGTCTCTTCGCCATCAGCTAGAACTTTAATATCGTCTAGCTTAGCTAGAGAGTTTAGAACGATCTTGTTTGCTTCGATACGAGTTGCATCTTTCTCATCCGCTACTTTGATCATTACTTCTAAGCCTTGGCTTGGTGCAATGTCGTATTCCGCACGTAGGTTACGGATAGCAGTGATGAAAGTCTTAACCCATTCGATGTCGTCAACGATCTCAGCATTGAAGTTAGCTTCATTAAACTGAGGAAGCGCTTGAGTCATGATTGTCTCGCCTTCAACGCCATCTACTAGCGGCTTAACGCTCTGCCAGATAGATTCCGTGATGTAAGGAAGAACAGGGTGAGCAAGACGCAAAGTTTTCTCAAGAACCGTGATAAGCGTGTAACGAGTCGCTTGTTGCTGAGCTTCAGTACCCTTCCAAAGAACAGGTTTAGTTAGCTCTAAGTACCAGTCACAGAATTGGTTCCAGATGAATTCGTAAAGCGTGTTTGCTGCCATGTCCAGACGGTAGTTGTCTAGGTGAGCATTAAACTCTTTCGCTGCAATTTCAAACTGAGATTCAATCCACTTGTCTGCTAGAGAGAATTCCATGTTTGCACGGTCTTCTACAGACAGTGACATGCCACAATCGTGCTCTTCTGTATTCATCAGTACGTAACGGCTTGCGTTCCATAGCTTGTTACAGAAGTTACGGTAACCTTCAAGACGCTTCATGTCCCAGTTGATGTCACGGCCAGTTGAAGCCATAGCAGCAAGAGTGAAACGTAGCGCATCAGTACCGTATGGTTCGATACCGTTTTCGAAAGTTTTACGTGTTGCTTTTTCGATTTTAGCAGCCAGTTTAGGTTGCATCATGTTGCCACAACGCTTCTCTACTAGCTCTTCAAGGCCGATGCCGTCAATCATGTCGATTGGGTCAAGTACGTTACCTTTCGACTTAGACATCTTGTCGCCGTTTTCATCACGGATAAGGCCCGTCATGTAAACCGTTTTGAAAGGTACTTGAGCTTTGCCATCTTCGTCTTTCACAAAGTGCATGGTCATCATGATCATACGAGCAACCCAGAAGAAGATAATATCAAAACCAGATACTAGTACTTCTGATGGGTGGAATGTTTTCATTGCTTCAGTGTTTTCAGGCCAGCCTTGCGTGCCGAACGTCCAAAGTGCAGAAGAGAACCAAGTATCCAGTACGTCGTCGTCTTGCTTAAGCACAACAACAGGTGCTAGGTTGTTCTTTTCACGAACTTCTTCTTCAGTGCGACCTACGTAAACTTTGCCATCGTTGTCGTACCATGCTGGGATACGGTGGCCCCACCAAAGTTGACGAGAGATACACCAATCTTGCACGTCGCGCATCCACGCGAAGTACATGTTTTCGTACTGCTTAGGTACGAATTGGATCTCACCATCTTCAACCGCTTTAACTGCTGGTTCTGCAAGAGGTGCTGTACGCACGTACCATTGGTCAGTCAGCATTGGTTCGATAACCACGCCACCACGGTCGCCGTAAGGGACTGTTAGGTCGTGATCTTTGATCTCTTCAAGTAGACCAAGTTCATCGAATTCAGCAACGATAGCTTTACGTGCAGCAAAACGCTCCATGCCTTGGTACTTAGCAGGGATATCTGTTGAGTAAACATCGCTTTCTTCGCCGTTGGTTGTGAATACTTCAGCAGCATCACGGATATCAGCGTTGAACGTTAGGATATTGATCATTGGTAGGTTGTTGCGCTTACCAACTTCGTAATCGTTAAAGTCGTGAGCCGGTGTGATCTTCACACAACCCGTGCCTTTTTCCATGTCTGCGTGCTCATCGCCTACGATAGGGATAAGACGGTTAACAACAGGAAGTAGGATTTCTTTACCGATAAGATCTTTGTAACGAGGATCTTCTGGGTTAACCGCTACGCCAGTATCACCAAGCATGGTTTCTGGACGAGTAGTCGCAACAACGATGTAGTCTTTACCATCAGCCGTTTTAACACCGTTCGCGAGCGGGTAGCGGAAGTGCCACATGAAACCTTTTTTGTCTTTGTTTTCAACTTCAAGATCTGAAATTGCAGTGTGCAGTTTAGGATCCCAGTTTACTAGACGCTTACCACGGTAGATTAGGTCTTCTTCGTATAGACGAACAAACACTTCTTGAGTCGCAGCCGATAGGCCGTCATCCATAGTGAATCGCTCACGATCCCAATCTACAGATGCACCAAGGCGACGAAGCTGTTGAGTGATAGTACCACCTGACTCGCCTTTCCATTCCCAGATCTTGTCGATGAAAGCTTCACGGCCGTAGTCGTGTTTTGTTTTGCCTTCTTCAGCAGCAATCTTACGCTCTACAACCATCTGAGTTGCGATACCAGCGTGGTCAGTACCCACTTGCCAAAGGGTATTTTTGCCTTTCATACGTTGAGCTCGGATAAGCGTATCCATGATCGTATCTTGGAACGCGTGACCCATGTGTAGGCTGCCAGTGACGTTCGGTGGCGGGATCATGATGCTGTAAGCTTCTTTTGATGTGTCACCGTGTGGCTTAAAGTAGCCTTTCTCTTCCCAAGTCTTATACAGAGCTTGTTCGATTGATGTTGGGTTGTATGTCTTTTCCATAGTGCTCTTAAACGGATACTGTGAATGGTTAATCGTGGTCAAACTTCATAAGTGAAGCTTCTTGAATCTAAATCCAAAGATAGCTTTAACTATGAGGTTTGACTATGGATGTTGAATCTCGATAGTTTGTAGCTGATATCCAGCCTGACGGTAAATTTTATACCTTTCTCGAGCGAGTTGCTTAGCTTTTTCTTCGCAAGGGACGAAGTCTATCACCTGAGCAAAGGCGTTCGCAAAGGTTGTATGATTATCGGCCAGATTAATTACTAGCTGACGATTCCAATTATGTTTTACGCCTTGATAGCCAATTTCGATGTTGGTTGAATACTTCGGGCCTTCACCAACCAAGTTGTGCGCTATAAACTCACTGGGTTCGACTTGCCAGAAAACTTCAGCAATACACTCGGCATGTTCTTTGTCATTACAGTTGAGATAAAGTTTAGCGCCTTGTTTCGCAAAGTGCTGAGCAAGAAACAGCACATAGTGAGCAAAACCATCTTCGCTGGCTTGCGGGCTGTCTGAAGGCACAATGTAAAATGTAGCAGTCTGCATACTTAATACTCGAACTGAAAATCGTGGATATCAATGTTACTTGGTTAACAGGGTCTAACAAATAGCGCTTATTAAAAAAGGGCCCGTAGGCCCTTTTTATTATTTTGAAGATTGCTCTTCAGTCTCTTGGCCGCTGCGGTTCAATAAGAATTGGACTAGCATTGAGACAGGACGACCTGTCGAGCCTTTCGCTGCGCCTGACTTCCAAGCTGTACCAGCACTATCGATGTGTGCCCAGTGGTACTTCTTAGTAAATTTAGATAGGAAGCAACCAGCAGTAATTGTGCCGCCAGGACGACCACCGATGTTCGCCATATCAGCGAACGGGCTGTTTAGTTGCTCATGGTACTCGTCTGCCATAGGTAGACGCCATGCTCGGTCACTTGCTTGCTCAGAAGCATTAACAAGTTCGTGAGAAAGCGGGTTGTGGTTCGATAGAACGCCACTGATGTGGTGACCTAGAGCGATAACACATGCGCCAGTTAGCGTAGCAACATCGACAACACAATCTGGTTCAAAACGCTCAACGTAAGTTAGAGCGTCACATAGAACCAAGCGACCTTCAGCATCAGTGTTTAATACTTCAACCGTTTGACCTGACATTGTCGTTAGGATATCACCTGGACGGTAAGCATTGCTGCCAGGCATGTTTTCACAACCGGCTAGGATACCAACCACGTTAATTGGTAGGTTCAATTTAGCCAATGCTTTCATTGTACCGAATACAGACGCAGCACCGCACATGTCGTACTTCATCTCATCCATACCTTCACCAGGCTTAAGTGAGATACCGCCTGAATCAAAAGTCAGACCTTTACCTACCAGTACAATCGGTTTCGCATCTGGATCCGGAGCGCCTTTGTATTCCATGATAGACATCATGGATTCATTTTTAGAACCTCGGCCAACCGCTAGGTATGATGTCATACCCAGTTTTTCCATCTCTTCTTCGCCAATGATCTTGGTCTTCACTGTCTCGTAATCGTCAGCTAAACGACGAGCTTGAGAAGCAAGGTACGCAGGGTTTGCGATGTTCGGTGGCATGTTGCCCAGATCTTTAGACGCTTTTACACCTGAAGCAATAGCAAGGCCGTGAGAAATTGCTTTCTCACCAAGGCTCAGTTCGCGACGTGTTGGTACGTTGAATACCAATTTACGTAGTGGGCGACGAGTTTCTGGTTTATTGCTCTTGAATTGGTCGAATGTGTAAAGACCATCTTTAGTCGCTTCTACCGCTTGGCGAACTTTCCAATAAGTATCGCGACCTTTAACGTGCAGTTCTGTAAGGAAACATACCGCTTCCATAGAACCAGTTTCGTTTAGTGTGCTGATGGTTTTTTGGATAATTTCTTTGTATTGACGCTCGCCTAGCTCACGTTCTTTACCACAGCCTACCAGTAGAACACGTTCCGAAAGTACACCAGGTACTTGATGCAGTAGTAGCATCTGGCCAGGTTTACCCTCTAGATCACCGCGACGAAGCAGTGAACTAATGTAGCCATCACTAATCTTATCTAATTGCTCGGCTACTGGAGAAAGGCGGCGCGGTTCGAATACACCGACAACGATACATGCGCTGCGTTGCTTCTCTGGGCTGCCACTTTTTACACTGAACTCCATGCGTACTCCTACATCCTGAAGACAAATCGAACTAAATGTTAGATAATGGGTTCTTACTTGTTGGATCCTATAATGGAACTAACCTTAAAGAAGAACGCTAACACTTAGCTAAAAATTTAAAAAAATAAAAGGTTCAACGGGAAATTATAGTGATTCAATCAAAAAAACAAGTTTTGTATAGGTAATTTGAGCGTGATTATTGTTAGATATTTGATCCGCGAGACAATCAAGAGCCAATTTGCGATCTTTTTTGTTCTCTTTCTCGTGTTTCTCAGCCAAAAATTCATCAGTGTTTTAGCGGACGCCTCTGATGGTGATATCCCTGCGAGTCTAATATTGTCGATTGTTGGCTTAAATATGCCAGCGATGGGCTTGTTGATGCTTCCACTCAGTATCTATATTGGTATTTTGCTCACTTTTGGACGCCTTTACGCTGAAAGTGAAATAGTGGTCATGAACGCCACCGGTATTGGTAATAAATTCCTGATCCAATCTGCACTTTACCTTGCTTTGATTACGGCGACAGTTGCTGCCTTTAACTCATTTTGGTTATCTCCTTGGTCACAAGACAAAGTTGAACAAATGTATGAAGAAGTGGCAGCGGAGAACAGCGTTGATTTATTACCGAAAGGCAAATTCGAAGGTACACCGGATGGTTCTTCTGTGGTGTTTATTGATGATATCGACGGTAATAAATTAGAAAATGTGTTCGTTGCTCAAATGCGCCCGCGCGATTCAGTACTTCCAAGTGTGATGTTCTCGAAGTCGGGAGATGTAAAAGAGCTCAGCGATGGTCGCCAGGTTATCGTGATGTACGATGGTACTCGCCATGAAGGTGTGCCTACACGTCTTGATTATATGGTGACACATTTTGAAGAGTACGAAGGTCTGATCGGTCAACGTGAAGTTGAGAAGAAAGGTCGAGATTGGGAAGCTATCCCTACAATTGATCTTATCGGCAACCCGAATAATAGCGCGAAAGCTGAATTACAATGGCGTATTTCTTTGGTACTTTGTATTCCATTGTTGACCATGCTTGTCGTGCCACTATCTGCGGTAAACCCTCGACAAGGTCGTTTTGCGAAAATCGGCCCAGCAATACTGATTTATCTCACCTATTTCTTAGCAATCAGTGCAACTAAGTCTTCAATCGAAGAGGGCAGTATTCCTGCGGTAATCGGCATGTGGCCAATTAATGCGTTATTGTTATTTGTCGCGATTGGTGCAAACTTTATGGATAGCGTGGCAGTAAGGCGTTTGAAAGAAAAATTCAAGAATAAGAGGTTGGCTTAAGCCGTGTTTAAGATTCTCGATTTATATATAGGCAGAACCATCATCGCAACCACGTCGCTGGTATTGGTGACGTTTGTTGGTCTCTCTGGGATTATCAAGTATGTAGAGCAGCTGAGAAAAGTTGGCCGTGGTACCTACGATCTACTCCAAGCTCTGTACTTTGTTTTGTTGAGTATCCCGCGTGATATCGAAATGTTCTTCCCAATGGCAGCCTTACTTGGTGCATTGATCGGATTGGGTATGCTTGCGGCGAGCTCTGAGTTAGTAGTAATGCAGGCGGCGGGTTTCTCTAAGTTAGATATCGGTTTGTCTGTACTTAAGACTGCGATTCCATTAATGATCGTGGTGACGCTATTAGGGCAATGGGGTGCACCTCAAGCGCAAAAGATGGCTCGTGACTTAAGAACCATATCGATAGCAGGGGGTAATATTATCTCCACGCAAAGCGGTGTCTGGGCTCGTGATGCCAATGATTTCATCTTTATTGTTAAAATCGACGATGACAAGCTATATGGCATGAACATGTGGCGCTTTGATGAAAATAAGGCTTTGAAAACCGCTATCTATTCTAAAGAGGTTGATTACGTTGGAGACAACGTTTGGACGATGAAAGATGTTGTCGTCACTTCGTTTGAAAATGAACTGCAGATAACGAAAGAGAATTTGCCAACATACACTTGGAAAACATCACTCGCACCAGACAAGCTTGCGATCGTGACGGTTAAACCAGAAGAGTTGTCGTTAAGTGGATTGTATGATTATGTTTCTTACCTCAAAGCTTCAGAGCAAGATGCATCACGTTATGAACTGGCATTATGGAGAAAGATAACTCAGCCAATTTCGATCGCAGTTATGATGTTGATGGCACTGTCGTTTATCTTTGGTCCTCTGCGTAGTGTAACCATGGGCGCGAGAATACTGTCAGGTGTTATTGCTGGCTTTACCTTCTATATATCCAGTGAGTTCTTTGGCCCGGTGAGTTTGGTTTATCAAATACCGCCCGCCTTTGGCGCAATAGCCCCGAGCGTAGTGTTCCTTGGAATAGCCATCATGCTCTTGAGGCGAAAACTGTAACTAGAAAAAAGGAAGGCTAACGCCTTCCTTTTTTGATCTTAATTGGAGCTAACTTAAATCACGCTATCGTGCTTGTGGTAACACAACGACTTCGGTCTTTGCCCAGATATCGTGAAAGCCACGTTTTTGAGGATCGAATGGAACACACAAGTTTGCCAATCCAAAACCTGAAGTACCTAAGCGAATTAGCGCCTGAGTTACTGTGATAGCTGAGCCATCTTTGTTTTGAACGCGCAGCTTCCAAGCTCTCATACCGAGAGTTTGACCTGCTCTAGTCCAGAAAAATACAAAGAAATAGACCCAAACGGCCACCAAGTAAAAGGTGTATGCAGGGCTCCAAATCGGATGGTTGGTTAAGAAGTCACTAACATCGGCATAACCGCTGTGGTTAAAAATGCCGAGAGCCATGAGCGCGTGCAGTAGAGCGACAATGACGCCAGCCGCCAACATTTCAATAGCGATTACGATCAGAGCGTCATAGAACAAGGCACCAAATCGGCGCATCATTCCTGCTGGTGGCAGAGTGTTTGTTGATGTCATGTGTTATTACTTCTTTAAAAATTGAGGCGTCAGAATATAGTTTAAGGCTTAGCCTGAAAAGAGACATGACGCACAGCTTATGACTTAGTGGCGAAATTATCGGCAAACACACATGAATTCAAGTTTTTATACTTGCCACATCAGTTCGCATACGTATAATGCCAAACATCGAAAGGGCAATGCCCCAAGATAATGCCGGTATGGTGAAATTGGTATACACGACGGATTCAAAATCCGTTGCCTTCGGGCGTGGCGGTTCAAGTCCGCCTACCGGTACCATATTTAAATGACAAAGCCTCGACTCAAGTCGGGGCTTTGTTGTATCTGGAGAGCTGATAACGTTGCCTTCGCGGTGGCGACAAGAAGGCTTCTTTAATTAGACAGATCTTGATGTTTCATTCCTAAATCCCATAATTTCCCTTCGCTATTCGCTCTGATAATGAATTAATCATCTTAAATCATGATGTTACCTGTCATTCTCTATTCTATTGTCTATGTTTAAAGGATTAACAGAGGAGAGAAATATGCTGACAGTAACCCCTTACTTATTTTTTGATGGTCGTTGTAGTGAAGCGTTGGATTTTTATCATAAGTGTTTTGGTGGTGTGGTTTTATCGAAACAACTTTTCAGTGATGCACCACAGGTAATAGAGGGAGCTCAACCTGATTGGGTTATGCATGCTGAGTTCGAAGCGTTTGGTATGAAGCTGATGATGTCTGATGGCGTTAAAGCCAAGGAGCTTGAAGGTAACAATCTCGCTCTATCTCTTGTGACTGAAGATACCGCGACTCAAGAACAAATCTTTGAAAAGCTAAAGAAGGGAGGGCGGATAATGACTCCACTCGCAGATACGTTTTGGGGGGCTCGATTTGGCAAAGTAGAAGATAAGTTTGGTATACGCTGGATGGTGCACTGTGATTCTTTAAGTTGAACCTGTGAAATTGGATAGTGAAATTGCTGCTTGGTTTTATTAGAATTATAAATAGAGATTAATCATCAATATTATATATAAAAATGGGCAGCATAAAGATTACCGTAGATCGAATTCAGCCCGGTCTGCATATACGACTCCCCGTAAAATGGAATGAACACCCATTTTTATTCAACAGCTTTAAAATCAAAGATGACGCTCAAGTAAAAGTAATTCGACATCTTGGGATTAAGCACGTCTATATAAACCTGAGCCAAAGTGATACCTCGCCTCTACCTGTTAATCACGTCGGTGAACAAGAAGTTGATATTGATTCACAGGTAAGCCTTGAAACGGAAAGAATGTGGAAAGATAAGCATGAGCGTATCGAAACCCTTAGCTCTTACCGTCGCAGGGTGAGTCATTGCGAGAGAGAGTTTGAACGTTCGCTTGCTCGAATGCGCTCTGTGATGACTAAGATCCGTAACAGACCTTTAGATGCGGTGGGGGAGGTTAAGGCTCTTGTTGATGATATCGTTGAAACCCTAGTGAGCGATGATAACGTTACCTTGCATCTTATGAATACTAAAGCGGATTTCGAAGACATTTACTTTCATACTTTAAACGTTTCGGTTGTTGCACTGATGGTAGGTAAGGCCAAAGGCTATAATACACAACAATTGAAAGAGCTCTCCTTCGCAGCACTGTTTCACGATGTAGGTAAAATCAAAATACCAGTCGCGATACTAAGAAAGCAAAGCGCCCTGACAATACCTGAAGAGAACTACCTGAAGCTTCATACGAAATATGGTGCGGATATTGTTGCAGGAATTGATGACTTTCCTGAAAGTGCTAAAAAGGTGATCGCTCAACATCATGAGAAGAATGATGGTTCTGGTTACCCCGAGGGCTTAAAAGAACACGAGATTGATGAATTTGCCAAGATAGTCTCTGTGGCTAATGCATTCGATAACCTTTGCCATGGTAAAACGCAATCTCAACAAATGATCCCGTATTTGGCGCTGTCTCACTTATATAAGAGCTGTAAACATCTATATAGCCAAGATAACTTGGGTCTGTTGGTTAAGTTCATGGGAGTGTACCCACCAGGAACCGTAGTACAGCTTTCAAATGATTCGATTGGGATTGTGATATCCGTTAACGCTAAGCATATGCTTTATCCAAATGTACTTATCTATGATCCTAGCGTGCCAAGAACTCAAGCCCCGATCATTGACCTCTTTATTAAAGAGATCAAAATCGTTAATGCCGTTCACCCAAGCAAGTTACCTGAACAAGTTCGAGAGTATCTAAACCCTAGGGCTCGTTTATCTTACTTTTTTGATAGTGGAGAGTAGTTATCCACAGGTTGTTGTGGGTAATTTGTTTGAAACTTGGGGTGAAAATGGTATAAATAAGCCCTTGGTTGAAATGTCGTCGCTTAACCTCTTTTTTCAATAAAAAACGCATTTATTGCTTGCCAATATGAGCGGCATCTCTATAATGCCGCCTCACTGACACGGTAGACGCCACAAGGCTTCAGCGAAGAATGTTAGTAAGGCAACTAGCTTTAAGCGATGATTCGCTTCTACTTTTAGAAAGTAGGAATTAATTCCAAATAAGTGTTTGACACTGAGAATTAAATCGCTAGAATGGCCGCCTCTTCCGAAGTGATGTAAGTCATAACGAAGAGAAGCTCTTTAACAATTTAAACCTATCAATCTGTGTGGGCACTCGTTGATGAATATCAAAACGTTATTGGTTCTTTTTCGAAAGAGCGTAATAACAGTTACTTCGGTAACAAACTTGATTTCAATGAACTGAGTGACCAATACGAATAATTACTTTCTATATAGAGAGGGGTTATTTGGCACAGTCAATTCATTATCATTCTGTTGGAATGATAATAGCTTTAGAATTATATGTTCATGTTTACATGAATATTAGTTTTGAAGTCAGTATTCGTTGAGTCACACCTATTAGTTTAGGTAATCAAAACTTTAAATTGAAGAGTTTGATCATGGCTCAGATTGAACGCTGGCGGCAGGCCTAACACATGCAAGTCGAGCGGAAACGACACTAACAATCCTTCGGGTGCGTTAATGGGCGTCGAGCGGCGGACGGGTGAGTAATGCC
>NZ_JAKJSX010000018.1:0-95017 GCF_050337435.1 Vibrio satsumensis
AAATAACCGAAGTCATTTGTATTGGTCACTCAGTTCATTGAAATCAATTTTGATTCCGAAGAATCTGTTTTATCTAACGATAAAACGTTTTGATATTCATCAACGAGTGCCCACACAGATTGATAGGTTTAAATTGTTAAAGAGCTTTTCCTTTTTGAGCTTCGCTCAAATCGGACGGCCATTTTAGCGATTTAAGTTTTAGTGTCAACCACTATTTTCAAAACTTTTTTCAAGCGCTTAGCTTGGCTAATTTGACCTGCTGATTCGTTTTGGTTTCCTAAGAAGCCATCCCGTGTCAGCGAGGTGGCATTATAGAGATTTCGATCACACTGGCAAGCCCTTTTTGAAGTTTTTCTCGTTTTTTTATTCGTTCGATTAAAAAGAGCACAAAACGCCTCAAAAGTAGGCTTTTCTCTTACATATCTTGCAGTTTCTTAGAGAATAAAGAGACTTTTTCCCAGTTTGTGTATTCGACTTCCTTGGTTGTATCCGTTTCACCACCTGTCATATTCATAATGAAGCGAATCATGGTTTTATCGAACCAGTTATAACGTGGATAATAGAGTGCGCCAGCAAACACACCGATTAGAGTCGGCTGCCATGGGGACTTTAGAAGAAACTTCTTAATATAGGCGCTACCTTCAGGGGTATCTTTTCCTTGGTCTTCTTTACGCGCTGTTAAGTTAACGCAAAAGAAGGCAACCTTATTTGATTGCAGCTGAGCAAGGTTGGCATCAATGAACTGATATAGCTTCTTATTGAGATGCCCATAGCGAATAGATGCGCCAATCAACACCCTGTCGTATTGAGCAAAGTCGACATTACCAATGGTGTGCAGATCTTGAAGCTCACATTCGAACTCATTCATTTCTTCTTTTATATAGTTCAAGATTTTCTTGGTCTGCCCTTCACGGCTTGAATACAAAAATAGAGCTTTTGCCAAAATGTTGTCCTTAGCTACGCCAAAACGTAGGGGTCAATAAAATTAATAAGGTGAATATCTCTAAACGACCAAACAGCATAGATACGATCAACACCCACTTAGCCTTGTCATTCACATCGCCGAAGTGCATTGCCACTTCACCTAAGCCCGGGCCAAGGTTATTCAATGTTGCCGCTACGGCAGAGAAAGCACTCAGCTCATCCATACCGGTTGCAATCAGAGCCAACATACAAACCACAAAAACCAATGCGTATGCAGAGAAGAAACCCCAAACTGCATCCACGACACGCTGTGGTAGTGCCGAACCGCCAACCTTGATGGTATAGACAGCTCGCGGGTGGACAAGGCGCTTCATTTCACGAGCACCTTGCAAGGTAAGCAGTAATATTCGAATGACTTTCATACCGCCACCCGTTGAACCTGCACAGCCCCCTATAAAAGAAGAGAACAGAAGCAGCACAGGTAAGAATAACGGCCACTCGGAAAAACCGGTAGTAGTGAATCCTGCGGTCGTCGAGATAGAAACGGTTTGGAACAATGCTTGATCAAATGCATCGTAATAAGAGTCGTAAGAATGATGATTAAGCAGTAATAAGAAGCAGACTAAAAACAGTAGCGCTTGAATAAAGATAAAAGCGCGAAACTCAGGATCCTTCCAATAGTACTTGGGATGCACACCACCAGACGCAAACGCGGCAAAGTGAAGAGAGAAGTTACAAGCAGATATAAGAAGGAATACAACGGTAATCATGTTTATAGCAGGGCTATTGAAATATCCCATGCTGGCATCATGTGTCGAGAAACCACCAATAGCAATGGTAGAGAAACTATGACTGATTGCATCAAAGAAGCTCATACCTGCCAGCCAAAACGCCACCGCACAAGCAATCGTTAAACTGAGATAGATGTACCACAGAGCTTTTGCCGTTTCAGCAATACGCGGTGTCATCTTACTGTCTTTTACAGGACCTGGGATTTCAGCACGATATAACTGCATACCACCGATACCCAGAACGGGAAGGATGGCTACCGCCAATACGATGATACCCATACCACCAAACCATTGCAGGAATTGGCGGTAAAATAGAATTGCTTTAGGTAGGTCATCGAGGCCAACAATGACGGTTGCACCCGTGGTCGTTAATGCAGAAAACGATTCAAAAAAGGCATCAGTAACAGAAACGCTCGGATTATCCGCGATCAAAAACGGCAACGCACCTGCACTGCCGATTACCGTCCAGAACAACACCACAATGAGAAAGCCATCTCGCGCCTTCAATTCATGTTTATAGCGTCGGTTTGGAAACCAGCAAGTTGCTCCACAAAATAATAGAACGAAGAAAGTCGTCACAAATGGCACACCCGCACCATCTCTATAGATCAGTGCGACGAGCGCAGGTGCGAGCATTGATACACTAAAAAGTGCTAATAATAATCCGACGATTCGAATAATTGAGCGAAATTGCATGAGCTATTGAACGAAGCGAAATGCTTCACACTTCCTAGTTGTCTTTGACTTTCGTTACCAGTGCCTTGGCACCGCTTTTATTGATCATGGTTTGGGTAAACGAATCTACCTGAAGGAGCTCTATTTCAATAATAAGCTCAACTTGAACACCATAATCCGCTTGGACTTCAACAGCCTGATGTTGAGCCATAATGGATTGCGCGATTGGCACAAAGCCATAGTCTAACTCTAGCCGTAATTTTGTGGTTATTTTTTTCTCGATAGTTTGAAGCAGCTTGAGAGCTTGTTGCACTCCTCCACCATACGCCTTTACTAGCCCACCCGTTCCAAGCTTGATTCCGCCAGAATAACGAGTGACAACGGCAGTCAGTTCACCGACACCAGAACCAGACAGTTGCGCCAAAATAGGCTTACCCGCAGTACCAGATGGCTCTCCATCGTCACTAAAGCCCCATTTCATTGAGTCTTCAGGTCGCCCTGCAGCAAAGCCCCAACAATTATGTCGTGCTGATGAATGCTCTTTTTTTACCTGTTCTACGAACTGTTTAGCAGCTTCTACACTTGGAGTATGAGCAAGATGAGTAATGAAGACGCTCTTCTTTATCTCTTCTTCAAACAGAACCGACGCTGACGGTATTAAATAGGGCTGTTCATTCATATCGTTAACTTAATTAATAAGAGCGGCGAAGTGTATCACGCGTGAATAATAAGGGTTAGAGGATCTGTGCCATCGCACAATGTTAAACAATTGTTTAAAAAATGTATTGAAATTCACCAAGCAGAGGTACAGACTAGAATGACTGGTCTTACCAGGTATTCTACAATAATAGAAAGATAACAAGATTCTCTCAAACAATCGTGGATTGTATGTCATGGAGATAGACAATGATTTACCAAGCTAACACCTTACAGGTAAAGGAATTACAAGATGGTATTGCAGAACTTAGCTTCTGTGCGCCGGCCTCTGTAAACAAACTCGACCTTGCTACTTTAGAATCACTAGATAAAGCGTTAGATGCTCTTAATGCTCACGCTGGATTACGTGGTTTAATCTTAACTTCAAACAAAGACGCGTTCATCGTAGGCGCAGACATCACTGAATTTCTTGGCTTATTTGCTAAGCCAGAAGCAGAACTTGATGAATGGTTAAGATTCGCTAATTCAATCTTCAGCAAGCTCGAAGACCTTCCTGTCCCAACTCTTTCAATGATGCGTGGCCATGCCCTTGGCGGCGGCTGTGAATGTGTACTCGCTACCGACTTCCGTATCGGTGACAAGACCACCAGCATAGGTTTACCAGAAACCAAACTTGGCATCATGCCTGGTTTTGGTGGTTGTGTGCGCCTACCTCGTGTTATCGGTGCTGACAGCGCAATGGAAATTATCACGCAAGGCAAAGCATGCCGTGCCGATGAAGCACTTAAAGTTGGCTTGTTAGATGCGATTGTTGAAACAGACCAACTATTAGAATCAGCGATCAACACAGTTTCTTTGGCAGCCAATGAGAAGCTCGATTGGCAGCTGCGCCGTAAACAAAAAACATCAGCGCTTTCACTAAGCAAACTAGAAGCGATGATGAGCTTTACCATGGCTAAAGGTCTCGTTGCTCAAAAAGCAGGACCTCACTATCCAGCGCCAATTACTTCGGTAATTGCTATTGAAGAAGCAGCACGTAGCGATCGCGATGCAGCACTCGACATCGAACGTAAACACTTCGTTAAGCTAGCAAAATCTGAAGAAGCGAAAGCACTGGTTGGCCTGTTCTTAAATGACCAATACATTAAAGGCTTAGCAAAACAGGCTGGTAAATCTGCGAATAAAGCGACTGAACGTGCTGCGGTACTTGGTGCTGGCATCATGGGCGGCGGTATTGCTTACCAGTCAGCATTAAAGGGCGTACCAGTGATGATGAAAGACATCGCACAGGCATCTCTTGATCTTGGTATGAACGAAGCTTCTAAGCTGTTGAATAAACGCTTATCACGCGGTCGCCTAGATGGATTCAAAATGGCAGGCATTCTGTCTTCTATTACTCCAAGTCTACATTACGCAGGTGTTGAACAATCAGATGTGATTGTGGAAGCCGTTGTAGAAAACCCTAAGGTAAAAGCAGCAGTATTAAGCGAAGTGGAAGGTTTGGTTGGTGAAGACACGGTTCTTACATCAAACACCTCAACGATTCCGATCAACCTGCTAGCAAAATCTTTGAAGCGCCCAGAAAACTTCTGTGGCATGCACTTCTTTAACCCTGTGCATCGCATGCCTTTGGTTGAGATCATCCGAGGCGAGCATACTTCAGAAGAAACCATTAATCGCGTAGTCGCTTACGCAGCGAAAATGGGCAAATCCCCAATCGTTGTTAATGACTGCCCGGGCTTCTTCGTAAACCGTGTACTTTTCCCTTACTTTGGCGGTTTCAGCATGTTGCTACGTGACGGTGCTGATTTCACTAAAATCGATAAAGTCATGGAACGTAAGTTCGGTTGGCCGATGGGCCCAGCATACTTGCTAGACGTTGTGGGCCTAGATACAGCACACCACGCACAAGCAGTAATGGCACAAGGTTTCCCAGAGCGTATGGGCAAAGAAGGTCGTGATGCGATCGACGCGCTTTATGTCGCTGAAAAATACGGCCAGAAGAACGGTAGCGGTTTCTACACATACAGCGTAGACAAACGCGGTCGTCCTAAGAAGACCTTCTCTGAAGACATTCTTCCTATCTTGGCTGACGTATGCCAACAGCCACAAGACTTTGATGACCAGACCATTATCCAGCGCGTGATGATTCCAATGATCAACGAAGTGGTGCTTTGTCTAGAAGAAGGCATTATCGCGACACCGCAAGAAGCGGATATGGCACTGGTTTACGGTTTAGGCTTCCCTCCATTCCGAGGCGGCGTATTCCGCTACTTAGACAGTGTGGGTATTGGTAACTTCGTTGAAATGGCGAAAGGCTACCAAGACTTAGGTGCAATGTACCAAGTTCCTCAACTATTGCTTGATATGGCAACTAAGGGCGAAAGCTTTTACGACAGCCAACAAGCCAGTTCTCTGTAACCCACATTTGGAAAAGGAATAGCAAAATGAAAAATGTAGTTGTTGTTGATTGCCTTCGTACCCCAATGGGACGTTCCAAAGGTGGAGCTTTCCGTCACACTCGTGCTGAAGATCTGTCTGCACATTTGATGAAAGGCATTTTAGAGCGCAACCCAGAAGTAAACCCTGTCGAAATTGAAGACATTTACTGGGGCTGTGTACAACAAACACTAGAGCAAGGCTTCAACGTTGCACGTAACGCTGCCTTGCTTGCTGGTCTACCGATTGAGATTGGTGCGGTGACGGTCAACCGTTTATGTGGCTCATCTATGCAAGCTCTGCATGATGCAACCCGCTCTATCATGGTTGGTGATGCTGAAATCTGCCTGATTGGTGGTGTGGAACATATGGGTCATGTACCAATGAACCACGGTGTTGATTTTCACCCTGGCATGTCAAAACACGTAGCGAAAGCTGCGGGCATGATGGGCCTAACGGCTGAGATGCTAGGTAAAATGCACGGTATTAGCCGTGAAGACCAAGATGCATTCGCAGCGCGCTCACATGCTCGAGCTCAAGCCGCGACGGTTGAGGGTCGTTTCAAAAATGAAATCTTACCAACAGAAGCTCACGCTGCAGACGGCTCTCTATTTACCCTAGACTACGACGAGGTGATTCGCCCTGAAACCACGGTTGAAGGCCTATCTCAGCTTCGCCCGGTATTTGACCCGGCAAACGGTACGGTAACAGCAGGTACTTCATCAGCATTGTCTGATGGTGCTTCTGCAATGCTTATCATGAGTGAAGAGAAAGCCAACGCACTTGGCCTCAAGATTCGTGCTCGCGTGAAGTCTATGGCTATCGCAGGTTGCGATCCTTCAATCATGGGTTACGGCCCTGTCCCAGCAACCCAAAAAGCACTTAAACGTGCAGGCCTAACCATTGAAGATATGGGTGTGATTGAGCTAAACGAAGCGTTTGCCGCTCAATCTCTTCCATGTGCGAAAGACCTAGGTCTATTGGATGTGGTTGACGAGAAAGTAAACCTTAACGGCGGTGCCATTGCTCTTGGTCACCCACTAGGTTGTTCTGGCTCTCGTATATCTACAACCCTAATCAATCTAATGGAAGCACAAGACGTGAAATACGGTTTAGCGACCATGTGTATTGGTTTAGGTCAAGGTATTGCAACGGTATTTGAACGCCCATAGCGATCACTGACGGTAATACTTGAAGAGTAATCTTTTGTGCAGCTATATTTATATAGCTGCACTTTTTATTACTCGACATCCAACAATACATAGATTCGTTCACCGAATTTAGCGAAAGAAAATCACTACTTACATCTATGCACAAAACGCATAGATTCAATGTTGATGTTTCATTATTTTTTCTCGGATGATTCAACTACAGTTACTTCAGTTTCCTAATATTTCTCCCATGGAGCAGATCATGTTTAAAGCACTTGTACTAAACCAAGAAGACAAAAAAACTATCGCATCAGTTTCTCAAATTGAAGAGTCTCAATTACCAGAAGGCAACGTGAAGATCGATGTAAGCTACTCTTCTTTGAACTACAAAGATGGTTTGGCGATTACAGGTAAAGGACGCATTGTTCGCAACTTCCCGATGGTTCCTGGTATCGACCTTTCTGGTGTGGTTTCACAATCTGATGACCCTCGCTACAAAGCGGGCGACGAAGTAGTTCTGACTGGTTGGGGTGTTGGTGAAGGTCACTGGGGTGGCATGGCTGAGAAAGCAAGCCTAAACGGTGACTGGTTAGTGCCTATGCCTAAAGGTCTAAACGCGAAAAAAGTAATGGCAATCGGTACTGCTGGCTTCACCGCTATGCTTTGTGTGCAAGCAATCGTAGATGCAGGCATCAAGCCAGAAGACGGGGAAATCCTAGTAACAGGTGCAAGTGGCGGCGTAGGCAGTGTGTCTATCACTCTACTAAACCAACTAGGTTACAAAGTAGCAGCAGTAACAGGCCGAGCTTCAGAAAACGGTGAACTACTAAAATCACTAGGCGCGACACGCATTGTTGAACGTGCTGAACTAGAAGAACCAGCTAAACCACTAGAAAAACAACTGTGGGCTGGTGCTATCGATACAGTAGGTAGTAAAGTACTTGCGAAAGTATTGGCACAAATTGATTACAACGGTGCAGTTGCGATGTGTGGTCTAGCAGGCGGTTTTGACTTACCAACAACGGTAATGCCATTCATTCTGCGTAACGTTCGCCTACAAGGTGTTGATTCAGTAATGTGCCCTCGTGAGAAACGTATTAAAGCGTGGGAACAGCTGGCTGAGCTACTACCAGAATCTTTCTACGCTCAAGCAACCAAAGAAGTGTCTTTAGACGGTGCAATTCAAGCCGCAGAAGACATCACTAACGGTCAAATCACTGGTCGCGTTGTTATTAAACTGTAATTGTGAATTAAACTCCCGTAACCCAAAATAACAAAGGGCTGATAGTAATCAGCCCTTTTGCGTTTTTGTCATTTAGGTCGAGTGAGTCCAAACTAAGTCTCAATTAACCCAAACCTACATCCGCAATCCGTTTTTGAATCAGCTCGCCACACTCTTCTTTGACCACTCTTCTTAACCATTGCTGTGAAGCAGAAGAGTCGCAACGAGCATGCCATATCAGTGAGTAATCAAACGGCATAAACTCAAATGGCAACGGTTTAACGACTAAGTCATAACGCTCTGCTACCAAATAAGCCAAATCAGCAGGTACTGTGATCACTAATGGCATTCTATCGACAATCGCTAATGCCGCTTCAAGATGATAAGCGCGCAGCACCATTTTACGAGGCTGTTGATTAGCTAAAGCGTTGTCTAATAAAGATTTAACACCATCACTGATCGCAATCATCGCATGAGGTAAAGAAACATAATCCTCAAGGCTTAAAGGCTGTTCGGCCAATGGGTGGTTTTTAGATAACAAACACGATACACCAACCGGTCCCAAGACCTCTTGATGAAGTGGTGAAATGCTGCCACTCGGACGACAAATCGCCATATCAACACGTTCGGTACTGAGCTGCTTAAACAAATGCTCATGCTGCAGTGGTGCAAACTCCAAAGAGATATTCGGCGCTTGCTCATATATCTTAGGCAATGCATAAGGCAATATGGTTTGCATCGCGTAGTCAGTGGTCGCAATCAGGAAGCGCTCACTGCAGTAATAGGGGTCAAAATCACTCGGGCTAAGTAATTGGCGAAAAGACTCCAAAGGTTGATCAATGCGCTGACTGATCTCGAGGGCTTTCTTGGTAGGAATAAGGTGCTGACCTTGGCGTGTAAACAGCGGATCGTTAAGTAATTCTCTTAAGCGCCCTAACACTCGACTGGTTGCCGATTGACTTAAGTTAAGACGAAGCGCGGCTTGGCTAACACTACCCTCTTCAATCAATACTTTTAAGGCGACCAGTAAATTCAGGTCTCTACGATAGATGTCTTCTAATTCCACGCCACTTACCTAGCTGTATACAATTATCATTGGTCACTAAGTTGTTTATAGCATGCTTTAGATAAAAAAAATCCCGCAATTACGCGGGGAAGCCCAAGAAAATCTGGGGATAGTGTCGGAATGTTGTCGTATCGGAATTTGCTTGTTGTATCCGGGTTAGTGCTCTTGCTCCTCGGCTATGCCTTGCCAACGGCGCATCTCTACCCAAATACCAATAATCGTTGCTACTATGCCAAAGATTGGCATCAGTGAGGTCTCTGTCGATGAGCGTAGTACTAACGCACAAAAAGAAATAAAACAGAGAACCGAATAAATTGTTAATCTATCTAATCCTGTCAACATCGCCACTCCTTAGCTAGTTGCCTTTGTTTCAAGTTGTTATCAACTTGTTAACTAAGTTATAGGAAATGATTCTGTTTGCCAAGCACTTATTGCATATTTTTTCTGCAGACGTATTATTCACTCGTTAGATAGATATAGAGATACAAACCATGACATTCAAACCTGAACTGGCAACCCATACTTTAGAAGCTGAAGGCCTGCGTTGCCCAGAGCCAGTAATGATGGTCAGGAAGACAATTAGAAACATGCAGGATGGCGATGTGTTACTGGTAAAAGCTGACGACCCTTCGACAACTCGAGATATTCCGAGCTTTTGTCGATTCATGGATCACCAGTTGGTAGGCCAAGCAACAGAAACGTTGCCTTACCAGTATTTGATCAGAAAGGGATTGGAGGCGTAGCGCCCCACCGACTATCAAGTATCAAAAAAGCCGCTGGTACCTTATGTTCTTAAACAGAACTCAGAGTACCAGCGGCTTTTTGTTTATTCGCTTCTAGACTTGTTTTGCAGATGCTCCAGCTGATGCTGAATTTCTCGGATATCTTTGCGCATCGGAATAATATGCGCGACCCGAATCCAAGCCTCTACCGCAAGCGCAGTCATGATGATGGCACCCGCGACCATTGGCAGCCACATGTCCGTCAACACCATGCCTAATAATGTAAGTGCAAGACCAAAGGTAAATAGATAACTTTGGCTTTGTGGAGTAATACCCATATAACGCGTCAACATAATCATGCCCTCGTGTTCTTAACTCACAAGATTAAAATATCATGACAAGTATGACAGTTATATGTCCGTTCGCTCGATAAACCCCACAATACTGTAAGAGTATGACCTACAACACATTACTCTACTGATTGAGTATAATAAG
Source organism: Vibrio satsumensis (assembly GCF_050337435.1). Lineage (NCBI taxonomy): Bacteria > Pseudomonadati > Pseudomonadota > Gammaproteobacteria > Vibrionales > Vibrionaceae > Vibrio > Vibrio satsumensis. Next base: position 10,143 of record NZ_JAKJSX010000018.1, read on the forward strand.
ACTCAATACCACCTATCAATAGAAAGCCGCAGCGATAGCTAAACCCACGAATAACAAGGCTGTGATCTTACGAATCAGATCAAGAGGCATCTTATCAGCAGACAGCTTACCGATGATCACCACAGGCACATTTGCCAGCAACATACCAATGGTTGTACCCAGAATCACCCACGCTAATGCATCCGCATATTGAGCCCCTAGGATAGAGGTCGCAATTTGGGTTTTATCGCCGATCTCAGCAATAAAGAAAGCGATAAAACTGGCGACAAACGGTCCTCGGTTTGAGATCTGTTCATCGTCATCTAACTTATCGGGAATCAAAATCCAGCCAGCCATCGCAATGAAACTGACCACCAGCACCCACTTTAATACTTCAGGTGAAAGATAATCAGCAACCACGACCCCGAGCCATGCTGCAAGGGCATGATTGGCAATGGTGGCAAAGAAGATAGCTGCGATGATAGGTATCGGCTTGCGATATCGACTGGCTAATAAAAGAGATAGCAACTGAGTCTTATCACCGATCTCGGCTAAGGCGACAGTTGTAATTGAAATTGCTAAAACGCTCACGACATGCTCATTTGGGATGGGGATTATTATATTTAACCAAAGACAAACCTCGCGCCCCATCCCGGTTCACGATGCTTGTCTATGGTCTTGCTAAACACCACCAAGGTGGTGGTTGCCTCGAACGCCATGATGATTTTGCATCAATTATGTTGACGAACGAACTCATTCAATAGGATATGAATAAGTAAGCTACTCCCCAAAGACCGCGAGATTTTAATAGCCCATGCTTTCAAACACAAGTGTCAAAGTTATCAAAATATCCACTTGTGCCGAAAAACAAACATTAAAGGCACAAAAATCCACTAAACGACATTTTAGACCACTAATTAAACAAGATTACCCCTACTCGCTTTACAAATATCTCGGTATACTCAGAGGTTATTTTTCTCATTCATTTAAAAGAATCGCGCGAACCTGACTATGCAAAAATACGATATCAAAACCTTCCAGGGAATGATCCTCGCGCTGCAGGATTACTGGGCACAAAACGGTTGTACCATTGTTCAACCACTAGATATGGAAGTAGGTGCTGGCACCTCTCACCCAATGACATGTCTACGTGCACTTGGCCCAGAGCCAATGTCTACGGCATACGTTCAACCTTCTCGTCGTCCGACCGATGGTCGTTACGGTGAAAACCCGAACCGCCTGCAGCACTACTATCAATTCCAAGTAGCTCTAAAACCTTCTCCAGATAACATCCAGGAGTTGTACTTAGGCTCTCTTGAAGTTCTTGGTGTCGACCCGCTTGTTCACGACATTCGCTTCGTTGAAGATAACTGGGAAAACCCAACACTAGGCGCATGGGGCCTTGGTTGGGAAGTATGGCTAAACGGTATGGAAGTGACTCAATTCACTTACTTCCAACAAGTTGGCGGTCTTGAGTGTAAGCCTGTAACAGGTGAGATCACTTACGGTATCGAGCGTCTAGCAATGTACATCCAGGAAGTAGATTCTGTTTACGACCTAGTATGGAACATAGCACCAGACGGTTCTAACGTAACTTACGGTGACATCTTCCACCAAAACGAAGTTGAGCAATCAACCTACAACTTCGAGCACGCAGACGTAGATTTCCTATTCACTTTCTTCGACCAGTGCGAGAAAGAGTGTAAAGAGCTACTTGAGCTTGAGAAGCCACTTCCGCTTCCAGCTTACGAGCGCATTCTAAAAGCAGGTCACGCATTCAACATCCTTGATGCGCGCAAAGCTATCTCTGTAACAGAGCGTCAACGTTACATCCTTCGTATCCGCAACCTGACTAAATCAGTTGCTGAGGCGTACTACGCGTCACGTGAAGCGCTTGGCTTCCCAATGTGTAAGAAGGACAAATAATCATGGCGAAGAATTTTCTAATTGAACTGGGTACGGAAGAGCTTCCACCAACAGCACTTCGTTCTCTAGCAGAAGCATTTGCTTCTAACTTTGAAGCAGGTCTTAAAACGGCTGAGCTTTCTCACGAAGGCATCAAGTGGTACGCAGCACCTCGTCGTCTAGCACTTAAAGTAACAGCACTGGCTGAAGGACAAGCAGACAAAGTCGTTGAAAAACGTGGTCCTGCTGTTTCTGTTGCATTCGATGCTGAAGGCAACGCGACTAAAGCAGCACAAGGTTGGGCTCGTGGTAACGGCATTACTGTTGATCAAGCTGACCGTCTAAAAACAGACAAAGGCGAGTGGCTTCTTTTCAAACAAGAAGTGGCTGGTAAACCTGTTCAAGAATTGGTGATGGACATCGCTGCGAAAGCACTAGCTGGCCTACCAATCCCTAAAGCAATGCGCTGGGGTAACTCAGACATTCAATTTATCCGTCCAGTGAAAACACTGACAGTACTACTAGGTGATGAACTTGTTGAAGGCGAAATCCTTGGCGTAGCATCTGCTCGTACTATCCGTGGCCACCGTTTCATGGGCGAACAAGAGTTCACAATCGATTCTGCTGACCAATACCCTGCGATCCTAGAAGAGCGCGGTAAAGTAATGGCAGACTACGAAGCGCGTAAAGCGATCATCCTTGCTGACTCTCAAAAAGCGGCAGCAGCGGTTGGCGGTAAAGCTGACCTAGAAGATGACCTTGTTGAAGAAGTAACGTCTCTAGTTGAATGGCCAGTAGTACTTACAGCGAAGTTTGAAGAAGAGTTCCTAAAAGTACCTTCTGAAGCTTTGGTTTACACCATGAAGGGTGACCAAAAGTACTTCCCTGTTTACGACGAAAACAAGAAGCTACTTCCTAACTTTATCTTCGTATCAAACATCGAGTCTAAAGAGCCTCGTCACGTTATCGAAGGTAACGAGAAAGTGGTACGTCCGCGTCTTGCTGATGCTGAGTTCTTCTTCAACACCGACCGTAAGCGTCCGCTGATCGATCGTCTTGCTGAGCTAGACCAAGCTATCTTCCAGAAGCAACTTGGTACTATCAAAGACAAAACAGACCGCATCACAGAACTTGCTGGCTACATCGCCGAGCAAATCGATGCTGACGTTGAGAAATCTAAGCGCGCAGGTCTACTGGCGAAGTGTGACCTAATGACATCTATGGTATTCGAATTCACGGATACACAAGGTGTAATGGGCATGCACTACGCGACTCACGATGGTGAAGACGAGCAAGTTGCACTAGCACTTTACGAGCAGTACATGCCTCGTTTCGCTGGTGACGATCTACCAAGCACAGGTATCTCTTCTGCAGTTGCAATGGCAGACAAGCTAGATACTATCGTAGGTATCTTCGGTATAGGCCAAGCACCAAAAGGTTCTGACCCATTCGCGCTACGTCGTGCATCACTAGGTGTACTACGTATCATCGTTGAAAACGGCTACAACCTAGACCTAACCGATCTGATCGGTAAAGCGAAAGAGCTACTAGGCGACAAGCTGACTAACGAAAACGTAGAAGCTGACGTTATCGACTTCATGCTAGGTCGTTTCCGCGCATGGTACCAAGATGCTGGTTTCAGCGTTGATATCATCCAAGCGGTACTAGCACGTCGTCCAACTAAGCCAGCTGACTTTGACCAACGCGTTAAAGCGGTTTCTCACTTCCGTGAACTGGAAGCAGCAGAAGCACTAGCAGCAGCGAACAAGCGTGTAGGTAACATCCTTGCGAAATTCGATGGCGAGCTACCAGCTGAAATAGACCTAACGCTTCTTCAAGAAGACGCAGAGAAAGCACTGGCTGAAAACGTTGAAGTAATGACAGAAGCACTAGAGCCAGCATTCGCAACAGGCAACTACCAAGAAGCCCTAAGCAAACTTGCTGACCTACGTGAACCTGTTGATGCATTCTTCGATAACGTAATGGTGATGGCTGATGACGAAGCGCTTAAGAAGAACCGTCTAACGCTACTGAACAACCTACGTAACCTGTTCCTACAAATTGCTGACATCTCTCTACTGCAAAAATAAGCACGAGTGAGACAGTTGCTCTAAGCCATACTCTGAGTAACTAACGGTAAACACCCAAAGGGAAGCGAAAGCTTCCCTTTTTGTTTTTGTGAACCAAGCATTTGTTTGTAGAGGTGTTATTGATTATCTGAATGAATCAGCGCTCAGACTGTAGAGGGCATTGTTTGCTATAACTGACCTGTTTATTCAGGGGAAGGGAACAATGAAAAAAACAGTACTCGCGCTTTCAATACTCGCACTCAGCGCATGCAGCCAAACCAGTGATGACAGCTTATTGCTGACGATTGATAACAACACTGTCATATTTGAATCGACAGGAAAAGGCACTGTTATTGCTGAACAGGAACTCGCCAAAGGTAGCTATACCTTCTCTATCAGCGATACTCAAAATACCTGTGGCACCAACTATGCGCTGGCTGAAGAAAACCGCATCAAGTTCAATAAACCCCTTCGCCTAGACGACTGTGCCGAGAAATCTGAGATCGCCATTAAAGTCTTTCGCGCTAACACCTATCAATTCACGCTCAACCCACAGACTAATGAACTCACAGTTCAGATAAAGCCGAAGCAACAGCAGGTACAAAGCTTTGCCTGTCCAGAGCCTAGTGACGAGCCAACTACCATCGACGTTGCTCAAACCTTTGATGATGGCACCGTGGTTAGAGATGCCCTTTCAGGCACACAAGCGACTGTAACTAATGGCAGCGTTACCATGCAGCCTGCAGAAAACAGCCAAGGTGTCTTGTTACTAGAAAAGGTTGAGCCCGAAACCAAAGCTGAATTTAGTTGGGATAACGCCACGGTTTACTTCGTGATGACCGACCGCTTCCATAACGGCAACCCTAACAACGACAACAGTTACGGTCGCAGTCAAGACGGACAAGACGAAATCGGCACCTTCCATGGTGGTGATTTAGCCGGCTTAACCGAAAAACTCGATTACATAGAGTCACTCGGTGCTAACGCCATCTGGATAACATCTCCGTTAGAGCAGATTCACGGCTGGGTTGGCGGTGGTGACAGAGGTGACTTCAAGCATTATGGCTACCATGGTTACTACCATCAAGACTGGACTAAGCTCGATGACAACATGGGTACCGAAGACGAGCTAAAAACCTTCATCGATACCGCGCACAGCAAAGGCATTCGCGTTGTTTGGGATGTGGTAATGAACCACACAGGCTATGCGACACTTGCCGACATGCAAGAGTTTGATTTTGGTAAGCTCAACCTAACAGATGAACAATCCAAACAAACACTTGGCGAAAACTGGACAGACTGGCAACCCGCTAAAGGTCAGAACTGGCACTACTTCAATAACTACATCTCATACAGCGATAAAGAAGCGTGGGAGAAATGGTGGGGTAAAGCTTGGTTACGCAGCGATATCGGCGCTTACGACTCTCCGGGTTACAACAACCTGACCATGTCTTTGGCGCACCTGCCCGATTTTAAAACCGAATCAACAGAGACCACTGGGCTACCGAACTTCTATAGCAACAAATCCACCAGCGCGACCGATGAGCTTAAAACACCTCGCGACCACCTAATCACTTGGTTATCTGATTGGGTGCGTGAATACGGCGTTGATGGCTTTAGGGTTGATACCGCCAAGCACGTAGAACTCGAAGCGTGGGCAGAGCTTAAAGCCAGCACCAACCAAGCGCTTGCTGAGTGGAAGCAGAACAACCCAGAAAAGGCCTTGGATGACTTACCATTCTGGATGACTGGTGAAGTCTGGGCACACAGCGTCGTGAAATCAGATTACTTCGCTAACGGCTTTGATTCGATCATCAATTTTGAATTCCAGAGCGACATCGCCCCTAAGGCGCTGAAGTGCCTGTCTGATCTCGATGCCGATTACCTCCGTTATGCAGAGAAGATCAACACTGACAGTGAGTTCAACGTGCTGAGTTACCTATCGTCTCACGACACCTCGCTATTCTGGACGCAGCACGGCAGTGACTTTGCCAAACAGACCAAAGCAGCGAATGCATTAATGCTGGCTCCAGGCGCAGTGCAGATCTATTACGGAGATGAAATCGCCCGTGACTTTGGCCCAACAGGATCGGACCCAATGCAAGGTACTCGCTCAGACATGCCATGGGATCAAATCACCGGCGAACGTGCAGAGTTGCTAGAACATTGGCAAGCGCTTGGCCAATTCCGCCAACGCCACCCTGCTGTCGCGCAAGGAAAGCACATCATCCGCAACAGTAAGGGCTACTATGCGTTCGAACGCCAATACCAAGATGACAAAGTATTGGTTGTTTATACCGGTTCTAAGTAAACGCCGAGTGACATAAAACAGCAGAAACTCAAGGAGAAGCTTAGGCTTCTCCTTTTTTTTATCCTAAGCTAGTGTAAGCTCTATGTAGTTGAATCTTATTGTATATAGGGATATTGAATGCTGGTTGTTTTGGTTGAAGATAATGAGATATTAAATCATCACCTCTCGTCTCAACTTGGTGATCTTGGCCATACCATTTACGCAGAGAAAACTGCATCAGCCTGTCTACAAACCATTCAAAAACAACCCAATACCGATGTCATGATCATCGATCTTGGCCTGCCAGATTTCGACGGCTTTACGCTGATTAAGCAGATACGCCGCAAAAAGATTACAGTTCCTATTCTGATTTTAACCGCTCGCGGTGACTGGCAGGATAAAGTTGAAGGGCTCAACTGTGGCGCCGACGATTACCTAACCAAGCCATTTCAATTTGAAGAACTACTCGCCAGACTTGAAGCACTTGTACGTCGAAATCAAGGATTTGCAGCCTCTCAAATCAAGGCGCAATCACTGACTCTTGATACTCAAGCCAAAAGCATTACCTACAATGAAATGCTGCTCGACCTCACGGCACTCGAATACCAAATCTTCGAGTATCTAATTCGTCATAGTTTGAAGATCGTCTCCAAGCAACAAATCTTGGACTCGCTATACGACCAAGGAGAAGGCATTCAGCTTAATAACATTGAAGTGATCGTTTCGCGGCTGCGTAAAAAGCTTGCTCAACATACCGAAGAAAAACTGATCAGCACGGTTCGAGGACAAGGCTATCGATTCGAAATAGAAGCGAAATGATATGAAAAGACTGTATAAAACCCAGTTTAGACGACGTACCTTTGCCACTGCTGCTTCCATTCTTTTTACTATGGTACTGACTAGCACTTGGTTCTATTACAACACCCAAAAACACCAGCTGTTTGAAGACTATTCTAAAAATACGCTCCGAGAGTTACCTTCAATTGTCAACGAACTCCTCTCCTCGGGTGAGATCCCGCCACTCACTGAGTGGAATAGCTTTTATGCCAAAGAGTCACCTAATACCAGCGTCATCTTATGTGACCACAACAGCCATCAAGTTTGGACTTCAATCGACGTTGAGCGAAGAACCAAACAGCTGGCAAAGTTAGGTATCTCACGTCCTCAAATAGACAACCTGTGTACTGATCTCAATTTTCCAATCGATACAATTCGGCTAGTAGAGAAACCGAGTGGGGCCGCGTTTATCGTCCACACAATGCTTTGGAAAGGGTTTAAAGATCAAGAAGATGGAAAGGTAATCCTTACTCAAAGAGTCGAACATAAGATGGAACCAATAAAGCAACTAAAATACACCACGATAGGTGTATTGATAGTAGCCCTGACATTAATCAGTGCCCTGCTTTTACTCTTCTATCGCATCAGCTTTGCCCCCTTTGTTCGCTTAGAAAAAGAGCTGCACGAAATAAAACAGGGTAAGCAGAACCAGCTAGCAGAAAGCTACCCAGAAGACCTGCACAATGTGACTAGTGCACTGAATGAGCTATTGTTCCAACAAAAGGAAAATCAGGAACGTTATAAACGGTCACTGAACGATCTCGCCCATAGCTTGAAGACTCGTGTTGCTGTATCCCAAGCACTACTAGACGATTCATCACCCACTAAAAACCATCAAATCAATCAACAATTACTCGAAATGGATAGCCTTATCCAAGGTCAGCTAAAGCGAGCATCATTAGGAGTGAAAGGTATCACCACCAATGACACCCTACTTAAGCCTGTATTAGATAGCTTGGTTGGTATGTTCACCAAGATTTATACTGACAAGTCGATCCAATTTGTCTCTGACTATCCAGATAACCAAACCCTGCCATTAAGTAAAGATGACCTAATGGAAATAATGGGTAACATATTAGAAAACACCTACCGTTTTGCTGATCAGTCGATCTTGTTCAAGGTTACTAATATTGATAATCAGATTATGGTTGAGATCAGTAATGATGGCCCAGCTATCGACAGTAATACTAGCCAGAGCTTATTTCAACGAGGTGTAAGAGCTGACCAACAAAACCCAGGCACAGGGTTAGGCTTGGCACTATGTGATGAGATAATTCACAGCTACAAAGGGGCAATTTGGTTTGAGACACCAGAAGACCCATCCATGGGTGTCTCACTGAGGATTTTACTTCCGCAGCCCTAGCTATAAGCCATAAATTAAAGATAGGTTAAGATTGAATATCGACTCTACGATTCAGATGACGGCCAGTCTCCAAGTCATTACTTTGAATCGGAGCTTTCTCACCTTGCGAGGTTACCGTAATTTGTTCAACAGGAACCCCATGCTCACGCAGATACGTAACAACTGACTCTGAACGCTTTAAACCCAAGCTCAAATTGTATTTCCCCGATCCTTTCGAGTCGGTGTTACCCACAACACTCAATTCGGGCACCTGTTGCTCTAACTTCGCTCCGAGCTTAAGTAACAAATAGCGCGACTGTTTATTCAGTTCATCCTTATCAAAATCAAACAACACTCTGGCAACCAGGTCACTGGTTTGATTTTCATCTTCGATGACGGCTCTGCTCAACAGAAACTGAGTACAGTTATTGCTGAGATCAGATTGAGTAAGCTTGCCTTGAATTAACTCAACCAGAGCCTGATTATCAACCGTTGCCGATACCTGCATGAAAGGCCCCTGATGGTACATAACCTTAGTACCTTGCCCAACCGTAACCGACTGCTCAAACTCGGAGCGGCCAGTATCACAATATTGGTAAAGTAACTCGTTGGTATCCAAGTTAGATGGCGATGCGATTGCTGAAAAAGGTAACGCCACTAAAAGCGCTATCAATACAAAATTTTTCATGTTCATTCTCTCGGTATTCATTCTATTGTCTCGAATCATTAACACAGGTTACTGTGCTAAGTGACCAACTTCTTCGGTGACTAGGGCTAAGATTTTATTCAAGATGTCTTGCTTATTTTCAGCCTTAAAAACGTTGTCTTTACCTACGCAATTAAGTAGCCCTGTGTTGGCATGTAAATCATAATCAAAGCCGATCACCGACATACGAGCGTTCATCGCCTCGCCCCAACTAGTAAACTTCCCTGGGCTCACTCCATCGACAACAGCGATATCATCATTAAGATTATCTGCTGAAACCTTGCCACCATTGATCATATTCTTGATGTTGGTGCACATACCTTTATTCACTAACTTGTTGGTTTGTCCAGCGTAGTGATTCCAATCCTCACCATCCGACAAGATGATAATCAGTTGGTTCGGGTTCTTCGCCAATGACGTCACAATCTGCCCTGCGCGAATAATTCCTTGTAACGAAGCAGTACCACCAGATGCCTTGAAGGTTCTGACTTTTTTCATAAACCCATCAAAATCCTCGGTATAGAAAATATCGGTAAATACCGCGTCTTCATCTCCGTTCGGAATTCGTTTGGCAGCTCCCTTCACCTTGAATTGTTGCTCAATTGTCTTGTTAAAGTTCACTACATCATCTTTGTCATACTCACCCATTTTGGTAACGATGCGTTGATCTCGAAATACCAGTTTGCCAGCAGTATTAGCGTTCACGGTACGTCGGTTATACCCTGTGAGAGAAACTCGGTGCTTTATACCTGGCGTCACCGCATTAAATTTTCCTAGTTCATCAGTCACCAGTTCTAGCGTGTCTTTGAGGTCTTCAATCTTACTTTTTTTACCGCCACTCCAGTCATCGTTCATTGATGCAGAGAAATCGACGACAAAGGTGATATCAACAATCTTGCTTTGAAACTTTCGAGCCTTTGAAGAACCAGTCACATCAAAGGTGTCACCAAATCCCACGATCACACCTTGCCCCGGAAACCACGATTGGTGCTGCGTTCGACCGGCAACTCGGTATTCAAAATAGCGAGCTCCACCTTGTTCAGCCTGCTGGGTACAATCTGCAATTTGATCGCACGATAGCTTATTAACCTCAACATCAAGCAAGGTATCCATATCGTAGAGGTAGTGATCGATATAAGACTGAGCCAATGAGTGGTTTTCACTGTCTTCTGCAGATACCGCCAATACTGCCGCTTCTGCTGCTTCTTCTAATCTCGCTTTTGTCTGTAAAGCACGTGCGCCATCAGAGCCCAACATAAACACACCAAATAACACGGGGATACATATCGCGAGCAAGATCGCAGCATGGCCAGACTGTTTAGCCAAAGATAGACTCATGTTTACCTCCCAATCACGACAGAATCTGACATCACGTCGGTAAAGTCAGTACCAACCAGTTCACCAAACCAATTATTAGTTCGATAGCAGAGCGTTACACGATAAAGAGGCATCTGGTGCCCCCAAACACTCACCACAGACAGATGCTGTAATTCACTAATGGGCTTGGCAACACTGCAGCTTAGATCTCCACGACGTTCCCGAATGCTCGGTGAAGCTTGGCCAATCCCAGTAAAGCTTTGCTCTTCAACCAACAAGCCATAACGCGAAGCGTCATAATTACCAAAGGTACGTTGTAAGGAGTGACGAGCTATCGTGTCTATTTCATCAACCTGCTTAGAGGTTAAGAGCACACTAGAGTCATAAAGCTGCGTGCGTTCTTTGACAACATTCACCAGCGAATAGGACAAACGATCCAACTTACCTTTAACGGAAAGCTTGATGATCACGTCACCACTGAATACCAACAGCAAACTAAAAAAGAACCCGACAATGGCAAACTCAATACTGAATATGCCTTGCTGACACTTTCGCGAGTTAGACTTCAAACTTAGATCTTTCATACTCTTGAACCACGACCATTTCTCGGCTTAATAATCCGTCTAGACCTAAGAAGTAACTAAAAATTGGGGTAAACGGATAGGTGAGTCGATAAATAGCCAACGACGAGTTCTGCTCATCACCACACTCTTTATATGGCTCACCCGGTGCTATCTGGCATTGATTGGTGACTTTCACCAACTCATCCACCGATGTGAGATAGTGAATGGTTACCTGAAAATCATCACCATCAATCACACTATTCCACATGCTGCCGTCTCTATGTAAAACCTGATCTACCGTAGCCAGATAATCGTGTGAGCCTTTCTTTGCTTCACGGGCAACCTCAGAAATAGCCAGATCGTTGATCGAAGAAATGTAAGACATATAACTCATTTCAACCCACGCCATGCACATCAGCCAAAACGCAAAGAAGCCCATCACAAACTCGATGCTGGCCACACCACGCTGCTTAGTTTTCATATTGGACGCTCGTTAACGCATCCATGCGACGATCAGCACTCATAGGTTCAAACTGTCGTAAAGCTCGATAGATGCTTTCGACTTGGTGTTGGCTGTATTTATCGCTAAGCACTTGCTTCACGAATGCATAGTGACCTTGCTTCGCCATACTTAACGTCAAGTTAGCCATCACCATTTCATCCGCTTGCTGGTTTTTATACAACGGCATTAAGCGCTTGGCCGCGGCAAGATAATCACCTTCAGCGATGTCCAGTACGGCAAGGTTATTGTTTACTGTGACGCCGTCATAGAAGTGATCACGAGCGCGTTCAAAGTAGCGTCTCGCTAGCGTCGTTTGAAAGCTGTAACCATAGTAGGTACCTAATAAATTCTCGGTGCGGCTGTTACTAGGATCTAACTCCAATGCCAGTTTCGCTGCAGCGATTGCTGCTGGATATTGGCCCATATCACCGTATGCCTGCGCTTGGATTTGGTAAGCTTCAAGTGAGGCTTTCTCACTCTCTATAACAGGAGTTATGTAAAAAAGAGCGGATTCTGCATCGGCCAATTTTAAATAGCTGTTCGCCAGTTTTTGCCTAATATCGGCGATATCTTCACGCTGGAGCTGAACTTTATAAAGAGCAACCAGTTTCGTGTGATTATTGGTTTGTTGGTAAATCGCTTCCTTCGATTCTTCTTGTTGCCAGTTATTGGCAGTTGAACTGCAAGCCATTAACCACAATGGCAACATACATATCAGAATTTGTTTAAACACTTTGCATTAACCTCATTACCCCTGGAGCGGCAATAACGAATACGATCGGAATCAAGATGAATACAATCAATGGTATCGACATCTTGGCGGCTAACTTCCCTATCTTTTCTTCCAGTTCTAGCATTTGTACTTCACGCACATCACTCGCTAACACGGTTAACATGCGATAAATCGACGAGCCGTGTTGCATGCTTTGAGTCAACGTCATCACAAAACTACGCATTTCACTGCTTGGCACCTGTTGATAAAGCTCTTCAAGCGCCTCTTCCATCCCAACAACTCGCGCGCGATGATTGGTTTTATTCAGTAGATAAGCCAAGTCACAATCAAAACCCTGCATTTCCTGCGCTAAATACTTCATGGATGCTTCAATCGTCATCCCGCTTTGCACACAGATCGCCGTTAGGTCAATCAAGTAAGGCAACTGACCCACTAATTTTTGATGTCGCCGCTTAGTTCGCTGAGCGAGCACCATATCGGGCAACGCAATAGAAACCATTGCCCAACCACATATCAGAGCGACAGCCTGATTAACAGCGACACCGGACCACCAGCACACACCAATAACCATCACTTTACCTATCGCAAGAACCAGATATTTTAGTGGCATATACACTGAGCTATAACGTGTTTGATAAATACCGGCACCAATAAAGCGCTGCTGCATCTGTTGGTCGGATGCATTAACCAATTGTGTCAGCGGACATAAGAGGCTATCTATTTGTTGCTGTCGTTGACTGCGTTGTTGAGTCATCGATTTAAACTGGCTGGCGATACTGGCCAGCTTTTGCTGCGCGATGTACTGAGTGATTAACCAATAACAGAGCAACAAGACGCCAAATGACAAGCAAGTCCAAATCAACAATGACTGCGACTGAGGCTCTATTAAAATCGAAATAATATTGGCCATTACTTCACCCTCTTCATCAACATCCAAATGATCGCTAAACCAATACTTTCGCTGATCAACAGGTAATACAGAACCGGACGACCCTCGTCGGTAAACATCAAGAAATCAAAATTCTCAGGGCTCAGTATTGGCAGCATTGAGATAAAGACAAACGGCGTTGCACTGACTATCTTTGCGGAAATACGCGCCTCTGAAGTCATCGCAAACTTCTTTCTTTCCATCGCTCTCGCTTCGAACATCTGACGGTTCAGACGCGACATCACCTCTTTCAATTGCCCACCACGCTGCATGTTGGCACGCAGGGTAATCACAAAGAAATGAAATGACGGATAGGGAAATCGCTGGCAAGACTTACGGAAAACCTCGTCCAGCGGCTCACCGAGCTTCAAGCGTTCTGCCATTCGTTTAAACTCTTTGCCAACCTCACCAGGAAGCTTATTGCCGACAAAACCAATTCCTCGACCAATACTCTCTCCGGCAGATAAGGAGCTAGCTAGCATGTTCAATGCATCGGGAAAGCTCTCTTCAAATTGCTTGCGGTCACGCTGCTTTAACCACAAGAAACCCCATACCCAAGTAACAACCAGCGCGCTACCAAGGACTAGCCAAGCTGGGAAACCAAATAGGTAGCGATTCACTGCACCGGCTAAAACACTCACACAACCACTAAATAAAACCACCTTCACACCAGCAAAAGAGCCCAACTGTCGCTTAACTTGATGAAAAGGGCTCACTATCGAAGACCAACCTAAGCCATTGGATATCTGACTGAGTTGAATCGCTTGGCGAGGGGCTGTTGACGCTGTTTTTGTCTTATCCTTTGATGGAAAATAATCATCAATTGAGTGACTCTTATTAGAAAAAATTACAACCAGCAGCAGGACAACGCCCCAAAACATTAATAGCCAATACACACTGCTACCCCACTAATTCGATCGCATGAATCAACTGCTGTAGTTGTTGTTCACACCCAAAAAAGCGCGCTTTTTTAAAGAGTACCGAGCGGCTCATGACCCCTGAAGTGACATAGCGTCCCGACAACTTTCCATCACTCAACGCACCTTCGATTTGGAAGGTAAATAGTTCTTCAAGAACCACGCTCTCTCCCTCAAGGCCTACAACTTCGGAGATACTGATAATTTTTCTTGAGCCATCATGCAATCGAGTAACTTGCACGATGATATCGACCGCACTCACCACAGAGCGACGAATCGCATCGATAGGTAAATTATTGGTCGCCATCATTACCATCGCCTCAACACGTGATATTGCGTCTCGAGGACTGTTGGCATGCAATGTCGACATCGAACCATCGTGTCCCGTATTCATCGCTTGCAGCATCTCAAAAGCTTCCGGGCCACGGCACTCACCAACAATGATACGATCAGGGCGCATACGCAGTGAGTTAATCACCAAGTCACGAGAAGTGATGGCACCAGTGCCTTCGGTTCCTGCGAGTCGAGTTTCCATTCGAGCAACATGAGGCTGCTGTAATCTTAATTCTGCGGTGTCTTCAATCGTGACAATTCGCTCAACCTCAGAGACATGCTGTGACAACGCATTGAGCAAGGTTGTTTTACCAGAACCCGTACCGCCAGAGATTAAGATATTCAAGCGACAACGAGCAGCCAATACCAATAATTGCGCCATCTCTTCACTAAGCGCTCCTAGCTCCGTTAACTTGTCCAAGTTAATCGCTTGATGGCGAAACTTACGAATTGAAATCAAGGTTCCATCAAGAGCAATCGGTGCGATCACGATATTAACGCGACTGCCATCTTCCAAGCGGGCATCGCATGTTGGTGATGACTCATCAATACGACGCCCTACTCGACTTGCAATACGCTTGGCAATCTCGATTAGCTGTTGTTCATCAATGAACTGCACCTGTGCACGCTCTACCAAACCATTACGTTCAATAAAGACCTGTTGATGGCCATTGATCATAATATCGCTGATGCTGTCGTCATCCATCAGCACTTGAAGTGGCCCTAAACCAACGAGCTCATTGATTAAACTGGTAACATACTCTTGCTTAGCCAATGTTGAAACAGGAAGCTGTTCACGATTAACCAACACCTCAATGGCGTGGCTCAGCTGCTTCTCTAACTCTTGAGTGGATAAAGACTCAATGGCACTCGCATCCAAAGCTTCAAATATTTGCTGACGAAGTTGAAGATAGACTTGTTTTGACTGTTGCATGCGAACTACCTCTTAAGCCAAGAGAGCCATGACGTTTTGCTTTTTTGGACGACTTGCTCACCAAGAAGTATCGCCACCAACTGCGTTAAACCCAATTGCATCTCAGATCGAGTTTCAGTGATCAATTCGCCCTGAAGAAGGTATTGATTGGCCTTGTGATCGAACTCAACGTGGCAATTAGCGGCTTGTCCAAAGTGCTTCTCAACATCGGCTTTTGATACCGAGGCGGCATTACTCGGACGAGTGTGATTCATTACCGTCACTATGGTCATTGTTGGCAATTCAGCTTGTACACTGCCAACAATTCGATTGAGCTCTCTCAACGATGAAACGGTAGCATCAAATACCAAAACTAATGAATCAACATCAGCCAGTGCTCGAGACAACTCTTGTTGGGTCAGCGCACTGTGCGAATAGTCTTCAATGATGAATGAACTGTTCTGCTCTACTTGCTTAGTCAGTGCTTGAGTGTATTCATGCAATTCGCCACGACTGAAGTCTTGGGACTCGACCGCCAAAATAGAAAGATTGTTCTCTAAGCTCTGCACCAAATTCGAAGCCAAAGCCGTATCAACCGCAGAAACTAACGTCCCTTTTTGTACGTTACGCTTTTGGAATTTTTTCAAACCGAGCATTACGTCTAGGTTGCTGCCGGTATAGGTGTGGTCAACCAACAAAGTTGGTAGTGAGTGCTGCTTGGCTAAACAACGAGAAACTTCACTCGCAATCAATGAGGTGCCCACTCCGCCTTTCACCCCAACAAAAGCAATTTGCTTGGCCTTACGGTTTCGAGCCACACCTTGACGCTGCATATGATTGTGCAAAACACTTCGGTAAAAATCGGTCACCTCAACAACACTCGCAGGCCAAAATAGATAGTAGAAACCTAAGTCCTTTAACGCACGGATAGTGGTGATCGCATCTTCACTACCAATAACCACAACCGATAAGTGTGTCGGGAGTTGTAAGGCGATCTGCTGAGCATCTCGAACCACATTGTCGCTATCGTTGAGATCAATCATCACCACTTTTAAATTCACGAATTCAGCCAGCTTTAAAGCACTTGCCGGTTGGTTTTCAAAAGCGACAGGCTCAGGCAGGCCTTCAAAACGAAAGGCTTTGTATAAATGAGCTCGGCAATCTTCACTCTGAAAAAGCACGGCACAATGGTTATCTACTTGAGGAGTTTGCTCATCCTTAGCACTCAACTTATCGACTAAATTAAACATATTCGTAAACCTAAAACTTGTTGAAGGAGCTGTAGTAAACGGAGTTACAGTGACTTTTCAGGGTTAACCATTGATTGCCAGCGGTTACCGTCGGTATAGCAACCAAGTTTGCTATACCCATAATGCCCGACCTTTTGTTGCTGACAGACCTCTAGACGAACCTGCATATCCGTTGCAATCACAGACACGCTAAAACGATTTGATGTGTTGTTAACTTGATGCTCCACCTGCGACTGAGCAATATGGTTATTGGCAAGTACCTCATCCAGCACTGACACTAGCGGCTGAGGTGATGAGCCATTCACGATAATTTGCCACTGAGCAGTACTGCCCTCTAATTGATAACGCTGAATAAAGGCTTCAAAGCGCTGCTCAACTACAGTGTGATCCTGACTCTGTGCATTAAATTGATAATGAATCGGCACCACTTCGATAGAGGTACCTTCAGGTTCAACGACATGGTCAGCGCATCCGGTGATGCCAAAGGCACATAACATTCCTAGTAAATAACGTTTCACTGTTTAAAGCCTCCGGCAGATAAAATTTCGCTCGCCCAACGCTGTTCGGCTTTGTCATATTCACTGTCTAGCGCTAAGAAGCGCTTCAAAGTACCCGTTTTTTCCATTATCGGCAGTTGGATCTGATTCGCTTTAACGGGGTGAACTAAGTTGACCGTCGCCACTATTACGAGCTCGGTCTTATTACGTTCCGTTCCTGTGTGTCGGAATAACGCACCAAGAATTGGGATGTCGCCAATAAACGGGATTCGAGTCAGCGATTCGCGCTCTTCACTATTCAGCAAACCACCCAGTACAAAACTTTGCCCATCCCCCAGCTCAACCGTCGTTTGTGCGCGTCGAGTCTTTAGAGCCGGTAAATCGTAGAGTTCGTTACTGTATTGAGCATCTAAAGAGCTCACCTCAGGGGTCAGTGCTAGCTTAATTTTGTCGTCTCTTAGCACCTTCGCCATCAACTCCAATCGAACACCAAACTCTTTATAGTCCACATTGGTGCCACCATCATTACTGGTCACGACCGGTAACTCTCCACCGACAAGAAAGCTCGCTTTCTCACCAGAGATCACCGATAGATTAGGCTCCGCTAGAATCTGACCAACCTGATCCGATCCCACCGCAGAAATCACAGAGACAATATCGCTAGCACTAAAATGGGTAAGCTGATCAACAAACATTCCTGCATTACCTGCAGTGCCCACTTTGATGCCGAAGTCTTGGATAAAAGAGTGAGATACTTCAGCAATAGTCAGCTTTACATTGACCTGCTTGGTAGCGTTCACTTCAATGTTATTCACCACCCCTCGATAGCGACGCTTGGTCATAAACTCAATGCTTAAGTCATCAACTGGCGCTTCATTTTCAGAAGAGAAGTTTTGTTCAACCTCTTCCTTTCCCAATAATTCACCGACCATCTGGTAAATATTGTCTTTCTCTAGTTCGGAAGATACAGGGCCACTCAAGATGATGTTTTCACCAATGCCATAAACAGTCACTTTGGCTTGTGGATACTGAATTTTTATCTGCTGTTCGACATCGGTATAGCTGCGATTCACAACCAGTTGCTGATTCACCAGTTCATTGCCTTGTTGATCAAAAGCGATGAAAGTCGTAGTTCCTAGATGACGGCCAAACACCACAATTTTGTGTTCATCTATCACCTGATAGTCCGCGACCTTTTGGTCAGAAATGAAGACTGAAGCCACATCACCAGTAACCTTCACGGTTGTAGCCTGCCCCTCAGCAAGGTTGATTAAGCTAGCCGCGACTACTAGAGGCGATAGCAACCAAAGCCCAGCAAAGGCTAATATTCGTTTTGTCATCATGATTCGCCCTACTTAAACCGATATTCGCGTATCTCGTCACGTTGACCAGACAAACTGATCACATCACTTGAATCTGCTTCCAGGTCGTCCGAAAACTCTTCACCAATTGATTTATGCACTTCAATCTCAGCAATGCGCTTGGCTATCGTTAATTGAGCAACCTGTCTATTGGTAACTTGTAGTACCAAGGTCACCTCGGTCACTTTTTCACTGCTTAAAGTACTCACCGAACGCTGTCGACTGACCATATCCAAAACAGGAACCAGAGCGAGCAGCGGAGTCATAGTCAGGTGTTGAATGTCATCGACTCTCTTATCATTGGCCAAGTTTTGCTTAGGTGCCGACAACACTGAAATATCGACCAAGTCTCCAACACTGATCGTGCCACCAACGACATCCTCTCCCGGAACCGTCACGTTAAAAGGCACAAACCCTGGCTCAATCACTGTATTCAAGTAATCGGCTTGACCTGGGGAGGTCAATAACTCAGGTGTCACAATGCCACCTTGTTGCAAGGCCTGTTTGGCAAACAAACTTTGCTGCCAATTAAAACGAGTATCTTCAGTTAAGCCGTGTGAACCAGCTTGTTGACGCGTAAAGTAAACGGCTTCAACGTCGCGACGGACAAGCTTGTCACCCTGAGCGACGTCCCGCTTCAATTGCCAAGCAAGTATCTTCGTTTCTACTTGATTTACTGACTGCGCAGGAATTTCTTTCGTAGCAGGCGTTTGTGTCACACCATAAAGCCCAATAGATATAGCAACAACTGCTAGACCAAGAATGATTTTTGAATTCATTGTTTAACCTATAATGATGCAGCTATAGCTAATAAGCTTGCCAAACAGATTGGTACTGCATAGGGGACGCCACGCTGTGTCCATCGAATATCGGCAGTCATTCGTCCTAACCACCACTGACTAATTGCTAATACACCACCTAAAAAGCCAATAAGCAGCAGCGTAACGGCTATAAACTTAGAGTCGATCGCTAAGCTCAGTACCGCGAATAGTTTGCTGTCGCCTGCCGCGAGTATATTCATCTGAAATAACACACCACCAGCAAGTAGCACGGCAATCGGATGTATTAGGTGTTGAGCCTCACTGTGAAACTCCAGTCGCGATAAGGTCCATAACGCCATGCACAACACCAAGCGGTTGCTGATCTCTCGGTATCGACAATCCGTGTAACAGGCGTAGATTGCCATGGCGGCTAAAATAATTAGCCACCATAAGTTTTCCACTAAAAGCCTTCAGAGCCAGCAGTAGAAAGTTCAACTGTATTTGCATCTGTAATGTTTTGAGAAATAGCAGCAACAGCATCGTTCAGAGCTGCTGTTAAACCGTCACCAAATACAGCAAGCACGATTGCAGACATGCACACACCAAGAATTGCGTATTCAATCGCAGTAACACCACGTTGGTCGTTTTTAAATGCCGCAGTAAACAATTGAGCTTTAACAAATAATTGAGTAATCATTACTTTCTCCAAAAAAGATAAATAGGTTGTTTTGTCTTCGGGAGAGAGAATATTCATTGCGCTATTTTTGAGCAATAAAAGAGTGACCAACTTCACGTTGTTCTGGCGTTTACTGTCGTTCTATTCAGTTTGGGTTCAGTTTGAGGGTGTTAAATCGTGATATTTAGCCTAGGTAACAAGAAAAGTTTTTTCCGTGTTAGAGCATTTGGCGCTATGCGTCGCAAAAACATTGCGGTATGTTCAAGGAATACACTGATGGCAGACATAAGGTCTGCCTTAATGACACGTAACAAGCAATCACAATGAATTAGGTAAAATAAGTAATGCAGTTCTCTAAGTTTGGTGAAAAGTTTAATCGTTACTCTGGAATCACTCGTTTAATGGATGATTTGAATGATGGCCTGCGCACTCCTGGCGCAATCATGCTTGGTGGTGGCAACCCAGCCGCTATCCCTGCCATGCTCGATTACTTTAACCAAGCCAGTGCCGACATGCTCGCCAGTGGAGAACTCATCGCCGCCCTCGCCAACTACGATGGCCCACAGGGCAAAGACAGCTTCATTAAGTCATTAGCTGCAATGCTAAAAGAGACCTATGGCTGGGACATCAGCGAGAAGAACATCAGCCTGACTAACGGCAGCCAAAGTGGTTTCTTCTACCTATTCAACCTGCTAGCTGGTCAACAACCTGACGGCTCACACAAGAAAATCTTGCTGCCGATCGCTCCTGAATACATCGGCTACGGTGACGCAGGGATTGATGACGACATCTTTATCTCTTACCACCCGGAGATCGAGCTGCTAGAAAACCGACAGTTCAAATACCACGTCGATTTCGAACAGCTAAAAGTCGATGACTCAGTAGCTGCTATCTGTGCGTCTCGCCCAACCAACCCAACCGGTAACGTACTGACCGACGAAGAAGTACGTAAACTGGATAAGCTGGCGCGTGAGAACAACATCCCACTGCTGATCGATAACGCCTACGGCCTGCCATTTCCAAACATCATCTTTGAAGACGTTGAACCGTTCTGGAATGAAAATACAATTCTGTGCATGAGCCTATCTAAGCTTGGTTTGCCAGGCGTACGCTGCGGTATCGTGATTGCGAGCGAAGAGGTTACCCAAGCGCTAACTAACATGAATGGCATCATCAGCTTAGCACCAAGCAGTGTTGGGCCTGCAATCGCCAACCACATGATTGAGAACGGTGACCTGCTGCGCTTAAGCAGCGAAGTGATTAAACCTTTCTATAAAGAGAAGTCTTTGCGCGCCGTTGAGCTGCTACAACAAGCGATCGATGACCCACGTTTCCGTATTCACAAACCTGAAGGCGCTATCTTCTTATGGCTATGGTTTGATGAACTGCCAATCACCACAATGGAACTGTACGACAGATTGAAAGCTCGCGGTGTATTGATTGTTCCGGGTGAATACTTCTTTATCGGCCAAGAAGACGAGTGGGATCATGCTCATCAGTGCCTACGTATGAACTACGTACAAGACGATGAAGCAATGCAAAAAGGTATTGCGCTTATTGCTGAAGAAGTGAAAAAGGCTTACAGCGAAAGCAAATAGAGATTTCCTAATCGGTCGTTCCTCCCTCTATGGAATGACGTTAGAAGGACAAACAAAAAGAGCACCTCATGAGGTGCTCTTTCACTTTTACTTCCCGATAGTTTTTAGCTCTAAGGAGCTAACAGTAATTAACCTTCTAGTAGGCTATTACCATTGATAGCAATCTTACGTGGTTGCATCGCTTCTGGGATTTCGCGCTCTAGGTCGATATGAAGAAGACCATTTTCCATGCTCGCACCTACCACTTTTACGTAGTCAGCCAGTTGGAATTTGCGTTCGAAATCGCGCTCTGCAATACCTTGATATACGAAGGTTTTCTCTGCTTCGGCTTTACGCTCACCCTTCACAATTAGCATATTCTCTTTCTGAGTCAGGTCTAATTGGTCATCAGCAAAACCAGCAACGGCCATAGTGATACGGTAGTTGTTCTCGTCTTTTTGCTCGATGTTGTATGGAGGGTAACCGCCAGAAGTGTTCTTCGATGTGTTCGCTTCCATCATGTTGAATAGACGATCGAAGCCGATTGCGTTGCGGTAAAGTGGAGTGAAATCTACAGTTCTCATAATGCTATCCTTTTAGTAAGCAATAGTCTTAGCTGCGAATTTTACTTAGATCGAACCTGTGTATGACCAAGTAAGCAGCTAAGAGATTCAATTCGTATTCCTCGGGTTTCACCTCTGTTGGCGACAACACTGGGACATGACAATGAATCAATTTTTAAGTTGTGTGCTGCTAAAGTTATCCTCTGTTGAGCGATACTTCGTCAGCGGTAATGAAGGTTCTGTTTCTTCTCTTATGAGCAAGACAGTCATCCTCTTCATAAATAGATATGTGGATTCAGCAAATCAGTTTCAAGCGTTTATTTTCAATTATTGTTCCAACCCAATATTTTTCAATCACTTAAAAACAAAAAAGACCGTCATTTCTGACAGTCTTTTCAATAATATATTGAGTTTTTTGAGACGAAGCTATTTCGTTTTAGTTCAAGGAAGAGGCGCGGAGCATACGAATGTATATGAGCACCTCTGACACAGAAATTAAGCGAAAGAGCGAAGTATCAAAGGTACTAAACGTCTAGGTTAGCTACTTTAAGTGCGTTCTCTTCGATGAAGTTACGACGAGGCTCAACTTGATCACCCATTAGCGTCGTAAACAATAGATCAGCACCAACAGCATCTTCAATCGTTACTTGCATCATACGGCGAGTTTCAGGATCCATGGTGGTTTCCCAAAGTTGATCTGGGTTCATCTCTCCTAGACCTTTGTATCGCTGTAGGCTTAGACCACGACGAGACTCTTTCACTAACCAGTTCAGAGCTTCAACGAAGCTAGACACTTCTTGAGTACGCTCACCACGCTTAATGTAAGCGCCTTCTTCAATCAAGCCATCAAGAGCTTCAGACAAATCAGCTAACTTCGCAAACTCTTTAGAGTTAATCAGGTCAATGCTCAGTACGTGTTCATGAGTCACACCATGAGTACGAACCACAATCTTAGGAACGCTTAAACCTAATTCTTCGTGTTTTTCAACTTCAAGGCTGTATTGGCTTGCACCTACTTCTTTCGCATTTAGCTGCTCAACAAGCTGCTTACCCCAAGCTTCAACTGCCGCGTCATCATGACACTGCTCAGCAGTTAGACGAGGAACGTAAATCAGTTCGTGAACCAATGCGCGTGGGTAACGGCGGCTCATACGATCAACGAGCTTGATGCCTGCATTGTATTGCTGAACAAGCTTCTCTAAACCTTCACCTGCAAATGCTGGCGCTTCAGGGTTTACGTGCAGTTCTGCATTGTCTAAAGCTAAAGATACTTGATACTGGTTCATCGCATCTTCATCTTTAATGTACTGCTCTTGCTTACCTTTCTTCACTTTGTAAAGTGGTGGTTGAGCAATGTAGATGTAGCCGCGTTCAATCAGCTCTGGCATTTGACGGTAGAAGAACGTCAATAGCAGAGTACGGATGTGAGAACCATCGACATCGGCATCGGTCATGATGATGATGTTGTGGTAACGCAGTTTATCTGGGTTGTATTCGTCACGGCCAATACC
Organism: Vibrio satsumensis; assembly: GCF_050337435.1. Lineage (NCBI taxonomy): Bacteria > Pseudomonadati > Pseudomonadota > Gammaproteobacteria > Vibrionales > Vibrionaceae > Vibrio > Vibrio satsumensis. The sequence continues at coordinate 33,673 of NZ_JAKJSX010000018.1, forward strand.
ACAACCAAGGGCTGTGATTAGCGTTGCTACTTCTTGAGAAGACAGCATTTTATCGAAACGTGCTTTCTCTACGTTAAGAATTTTACCTTTCAGCGGTAGGATTGCTTGGTTCTTACGGTTACGCCCCTGCTTAGCTGAACCGCCAGCAGAGTCTCCTTCCACAATGTATAGTTCAGACAGTGCAGGGTCTTTTTCCTGACAGTCAGCAAGCTTACCTGGAAGACCCGCTAAATCTAATGCGCCTTTACGACGAGTCATTTCACGAGCTTTACGCGCTGCATCACGAGCACGTGCTGCATCAATAATTTTAGAACAAACTGTTTTCGCTTCACCTGGGTTCTCAATCAGGAACTCAGACAACTTCTCACCCATTGTAGATTCAACGGCAGACTTCACTTCTGAAGAAACCAGTTTATCTTTAGTTTGGCTTGAGAACTTAGGATCAGGCACTTTAACAGAAACAATCGCCGTCAAACCTTCACGAGCATCATCACCAGAGGTCGCAGTCTTCGCTTTCTTAGAGAAGCCTTCCTTGTCCATGAAGCTGTTCAGAGTACGCGTTAGCGCCGCACGGAAACCCGCTAAGTGAGCACCACCATCACGTTGAGGGATGTTGTTGGTGAAACAGTAGATGTTTTCTTGATAGCCGTCATTCCACTGCATCGCAACTTCAACGGTAATACCGTCTTCACGCTCAGAGTTGAAGTGGAAGATTTTTTGGATGATTGGCGTTTTGTTGGTATTAAGGTGTTCAACAAACGCTTGGATACCGCCTTCGTATTCGAAGTGATCCATTTTGTCTTCTTCGCGCTCGTCAATTAGCTTAATTGACACGCCTGAGTTCAAGAATGATAGCTCACGTAGACGCTTAGCTAAAATGTCGTAATGGAACTCGATGTTAGTGAAGGTTTCTTCACTTGGCCAGAAACGAATCTCTGTACCTGTTTTATCCGTGTCACCGATAACTGCTAGTGGCGCTTGAGGCTCACCGTGGCTGTAGGTTTGAGTGTGGATTTTACCACCACGGTGGATAGTAAGAGTAACTTGCTTAGAAAGTGCGTTAACTACTGAAACACCAACACCGTGCAGACCACCAGATACTTTGTACGAGTTATCATCGAACTTACCACCAGCGTGAAGAACCGTCATGATTACTTCTGCTGCTGATACGTTTTCTTCTGGGTGCAATTCTGTTGGAATACCACGGCCGTCATCGCTCACAGACACAGAACTATCTTCATGGATAGTTACAATGATGTCATTACAGTGACCAGCTAGCGCTTCATCAATAGAGTTATCTACCACCTCAAAAACCATGTGGTGCAGACCGGTACCATCATCCGTGTCGCCAATGTACATTCCAGGACGCTTACGTACCGCATCCAGACCCTTCAGTACTTTAATACTCGATGAATCGTAATTATCTGACATAGTTACTCTCTGACTAATTATCCTTGCTCTATTTTGCCATGTTCCACATGAAACATCCTGCTATTTTCGTCATGCATATCTGCAATCTGATCAGCGGTAATAGAGCTTACAAAAACTTGAGCCTCGGTCGCCTTTAAGCACTCAGCAAGACGTGCGCGGCGTTGGCTATCTAATTCGGAAGCGAAGTCATCTATTAAATAGATACACTGCTTACCTGTCATTTGAGTGAGGTGTTGCCCTTGTGCTACTCGTAGCGCGCACACCATCAACTTCAATTGACCTCGTGACAAGACATCTTCCACTGGAGTGCCGTTCACTTTTATCTTCAGATCCGCTTTGTTTGGCCCACTAAAGGTGTAACCAAGCTGCTGATCCCTTTCAAAATTCTTTTCTAATATCTCAGCGTATGGGGTGTCTTTGTCCCAGCCACGATAATAGTTAATCTTTATCTCAAACTCAGGAAGGAAGGTCGCACAGATTTCTTCGGCGACTTCTTTGAGCTGATCAACGTAGGTGGCACGCCACTGACTGATGCTTTCGGCTAAACGGGCTAGTTCTTGGTCCCAATAGCTCAGCTCTCGATAGTGCGTTGCCGTTTTCAATAAGGCGTTTCGCTGCTTATTGAGGCGCTTTACCCTACCCCAAGCATCATAGAAGCCCGACTCACTGTGGAAAACTCCCCAGTCAATGAATGCTCGGCGATGCTTAGGCCCATCTGTCAGTAAATCAAACCCTTCGGGGTGAATCAACTGCAAAGGTAAGACTTGAGCTAACTGAGCCAACTTTTGCCCAGTTTGACCGCTTATTTTAACCTCTGTCGTGCCATCGCGCTGCTTATTAATGCCAATTGGCAGCTCAAATTGATCCGAGGTCATAAAACGGCCATGCACAAACAGCTCACTACACTCATTTTGTATAATACGACCGGTGAGTGAACTCTTGAATGAGCGACCGTGTCCGAGCAGATACACAGCTTCAAGGACACTGGTTTTGCCGCTTCCGTTAGCCCCTATAAGAAAGTTAAAGCCTGATGACGGTTGAATGTCACAGGCTTCAATATTTCTAAACTGCTTAACGATTAAGCGCGATAAAGGCATAACGTCTTCATATTAATCTTCAATCACGACTCGATAGGTCAACATTTGGCAGCTTATAAGCGAATAGGCATAACAACGTACATCGCGCTGTCATCTTGTGCGTTTTCGATAAGAGCACTCGCATTTGCGTCTGACATTGAGATGCGAACCTGTTCACAACGCAGTGTGTTCAGAACATCCAATACGTAACTTACGTTGAAGCCAATCTCTAGTGCGTCGCCGTCGAAGTTAACATCGAGTACTTCTTCTGCTTCTTCTTGCTCTGGGTTGTTCGCTGTAATACGCATCTCACTATCAGCAAGGTTAACGCGAACACCACGGAATTTTTCATTGGATAGAATCGCAGCACGAGAAAATGCTGAACGTAATTCATCACAACCCGCTTCAAGCGTCTTGGTGGTATTTTGCGGCATTACGCGGCGATAATCAGGGAAACGACCATCAACCAGCTTAGAAGTGAAGACATAGTTGTTCACTTCAGCACGCACGTTAGAGTTACCAATTTGCAGCGTTACTGGTTGTTCAGGTGCATCCAATAACTTCACTAGCTCTTGAACACCTTTACGAGGAACAATGATCTGCTTCTGAGCAAAATCTGCCCCTAGCTGTGCTTGAGATACTGCCATACGGTGGCCATCGGTCGCCACGCTGCGCAAGATAGAACCTTCAATCTCAAACAACATACCGTTGAGGTAGTAACGAACATCTTGGTTCGCCATTGAGAATTGTGTTTTCTCGATAAGACCGCGAAGTTCAGCTTGTGTCACTGACACTTCAACTTCGCTGCTCCAGTCTTCAATATTTGGAAAATCTGCCGCAGGTAATGTTGCTAATGAGAAGCGGCTACGACCAGAGCGAACCTGAATGCGGTCACCATCCAATACCACAGTAATCACTGAGTTATCTGGCAATCCACGACAGATATCCAGAAACTTACGTGAAGGTACGGTGATACTGCCTGCTTCGAAATCACCTTCAAGCGTTACACGGCTGATCAGTTCAACTTCTAGATCCGTCGCTGTCATCGACAACACGTTATCTTCTACTTTAATCAGTAGGTTTCCTAGAATTGGAAGCGTTGGCCTGCCACCGAGTGCGCCAGATACTTGTTGTAATGGCTTAATCAGATGACTACGTTCAATGGTAAATTTCATATCTTGCTCTTACGGTCTAAATGGCACTGCGTAATAGTACGTGGCCAAGATTCTGCTTATTAAGGTTAAGAATACTGTGTATTAAGAAGAAAGGGTACGAATCAAGTTCGAATAATCTTCTTTAATGTCGTGACTCTCTTCACGCAGCTGAGCAATCTTACGACAAGCATGCAGCACAGTTGTGTGGTCACGACCACCGAATGCATCGCCAATCTCAGGCAAACTGTGGTTTGTTAGCTCTTTAGCCAATGCCATCGCCAATTGACGTGGACGAGCAACTGAACGAGAGCGACGTTTAGACAATAGATCAGCGACTTTGATTTTATAGTACTCGGCTACTGTCTTCTGAATGTTATCAATGGTTACCAGCTTCTCTTGCAGTGCAAGTAGATCACGCAGTGCTTCACGCACAAAATCAATCGTGATCGGGCGGCCAGTGAAGTTTGCATTTGCAATAACACGGTTCAATGCGCCTTCCAGTTCACGAACATTAGAACGTAAACGCTTAGCAATAAAGAACGCCACTTCATCCGCAAGGTGAATTTGGTGGTCTTCTGCTTTCTTCATCAAGATCGCAACACGAGTCTCAAGCTCTGGTGGCTCAATCGCTACCGTCAACCCCCAACCGAAGCGAGATTTAAGACGATCTTCTACCCCATTGATCTCTTTTGGATAACGGTCTGAAGTGAGGATGATCTGTTGGTTGCCTTCAAGCAGCGCATTAAAGGTATGGAAAAACTCTTCTTGAGAACGCTCTTTATTAGCAAAGAATTGGATGTCATCGATAAGCAATGCATCAACACTACGGTAGTAGCGCTTAAATTCTTCGATCGCGTTGTTTTGCAGTGCCTTTACCATATCCTGAACAAAACGCTCTGAGTGCATGTAAACCACTTTCGCATTCGGCTTATTATCAACAATGGCGTTACCCACCGCATGCAACAAGTGCGTTTTACCTAGACCAGTGCCACCGTATAAGAACAACGGGTTGTAGGCTGTTCCTGGGTTATCAGAAACCTGACGTGCCGCAGCCAAACCTAGTTGGTTCGACTTACCTTCAACAAAGTTGTTGAACTTATGTTTTGGGTTCACGTTTGAGCGGTGGTTAAGGTCAACCGCTACAGGCTCTTCATCACGCCAGTTATTATGGACAGGCTTGCGAGCTTGTAATTGCGCAGGTGCCGAAGACTCAGCGGCCACGTCGGCTGCAGTGCGAGTACGAGTCGGGGCCGGTGTCGCAGGCTTTGGTGCAATCACACGCTTGCTTCCCACTTCAAAATGAAGATGTGGGATATCGTTACCGCAATATTCTTGCAGTAAGCGGTTAATGCTATTTAGATACTTATCACGAACCCAATCGAGTACGAAACGGTTCGGGGCAAATAGAGTTAGAGTATTGTCATTGAGTTCCGCTTGTAACGGACGAACCCACATACTGAATTCTGTAGCTGGTAACTCTTCTTGAAGCTGTTGCAAACACTGCAACCAAAGCGAAGATGACACGGTGCCCTCACTCTATTTAAGTAATATGAAATGACTGCTAATTTTACCTGTTGATAAGTCAGATCACCAGCAATTGATCACAGATCCAGTGAATAAGATCCAAGTTATTCACAATAAATTTGTAATTTATCGGTGGATCCACACATCTTGCCCCTAATTTACTCACACAATGATCCACTTATGCCCGGATCCTTGCTAGTTATCCCCAAATTGGGAATTCAATCTGGTTATGGTTAATAACATCTGGTTATTTATTCTATTGAGCATTTTCCCAGTAACATCCAATCCCATAAATATAAGGAGTTACCAAATGAATAACTGGATTAAGGCTGCAATTGCGGCTATCGCACTCTCTGCTGCTACTGTTCAAGCTGCGACTGAAGTTAAAGTCGGCATGTCTGGTCGCTACTTCCCATTTACTTTCGTTAAGCAAGACCAGCTACAAGGTTTTGAAGTGGATTTATGGGATGAGATCGGTAAACGTAACGACTACAAAGTTGAATACGTAACAGCTAACTTCTCTGGTCTGTTTGGTCTTCTTGAAACGGGTCGCATCGACACCATTTCAAACCAAATTACAATGACGGATGCACGTAAAGCGAAATACCTATTCGCAGACCCATACGTAGTAGACGGCGCACAAATTACCGTTCGTAAAGGTAATGACAGCATTAAGGGGATCGAAGACCTTGAAGGCAAGACGGTTGCAGTAAACCTAGGCTCAAACTTTGAACAACTGCTTCGCAGCTACGACAAAGATGGCAAGATCAATGTAAAAACCTACGATACAGGTATTGAGCATGATGTCGCACTGGGCCGTGCCGACGCATTCGTAATGGATCGCTTATCAGCACTAGAGCTTATCAAGAAGACTGGTCTACCATTACAACTAGCAGGACAGCCATTCGAAACCATTGAAAACGCTTGGCCTTTCGTGGACAACGATAACGGCAAAAAACTGCAAGCCGAAGTAAACAAAGCATTAGCAGCAATGCGCGCAGATGGTACGTTAGAAAGTATCTCTCAGAAATGGTTTGGTGCAGACATTACTCAGAAGTAATCACTCACTTTCACCATTCAAGGCCCACTGCTTTATACAGCGGTGGGCTTTTTGCTTTTGTGCACTGATTAAAAAACCTGATAGAACAGTACTTCCAAATAGAACAACACTTCCAATAAAAATACGAGATAGATTATGGGATTTGACTTTAATTACATGCTAGAGCTGTTGCCGATACTACTGAAGTATTTAGGCACCACGATGGAGATGGCGACTTGGGGCTTGTTCTTTGCTCTGATCCTGTCTCTGATACTGGCGAATATTCGTGTATTCAAAATCCCAGTACTTGACCAATTGAGCCAGCTGTACATTAGCTTCTTCCGAGGTACACCATTGTTGGTACAGCTGTTCCTCCTTTACTATGGCTTACCACAAGTATTCCCGTGGATGGTTGGGTTGGATGCATTCAGCGCCGCTGTGATTGGCTTAACCCTGCACTTTGCCGCGTATATGGCAGAAAGTATTCGTGCCGCGATTATCGGTATTGATCGCAGCCAAATGGAAGCCAGTCTTTCGGTAGGTATGACCACCAGTCAAGCCATGCGTCGCGTGATCTTGCCACAAGCAACTCGCGTGGCACTGCCATCATTGATGAACTACTTCATCGACATGATTAAATCGACTTCACTTGCATTCACCCTAGGTGTCGCCGAAATCATGGCTAAAGCTCAGATGGAGGCTTCTTCAAGTTTCCGCTTCTTCGAGGCTTTCTTAGCGGTGGCGCTGATTTACTGGGGCGTGGTGGTTATCCTCACTCGTATTCAAATCTGGGCCGAAGTGAAACTGAATAAGGCATATGTACGATGATCAAATTACAAAATATCCACAAGCAGTTTGGTGACACCGAAGTTTTGAAAGGGATCGACCTAGAAATCAAACAAGGTGAGATTATTGTCATCATAGGCTCAAGTGGTACTGGTAAGTCTACCCTGCTGCGTTGTGTGAATTTTCTAGAGCAAGCCGATCAAGGCACGATTTCGATTGATGACATCAAGGTAGATGCTCAGAAACACACTAAGGCGGAGGTGCTTGCACTGCGTCGTAAGACCGGTTTTGTATTCCAAAACTATGCACTGTTCGCTCACCAAACCGCGAGACAGAATATTGCTGAAGGTTTAATTACCGTTCGTGGTTGGAAAAAGCAGCAAGCCCATGAAAAAGCACAACAAATACTTGATGATATTGGCTTAGGTGATAAAGGTGATAGCTACCCAGCCGCGCTCTCAGGTGGCCAACAACAACGGGTGGGTATTGGCCGTGCAATGGCACTACAACCAGAGCTTTTACTGTTTGATGAGCCGACTTCAGCGCTCGATCCTGAGTGGGTTGGCGAAGTGCTTAACCTAATGAAAAAACTGGCAAATCAGCATCAAACTATGCTGGTGGTTACCCATGAAATGCAGTTCGCTAGAGAGGTCGCAGACCGAGTGATCTTCATGGCTGACGGTCATATTGTCGAGCAGGGATCTCCACAGGATATTTTTGGTAATCCACAGGATCCTAAATTAAAAAAATTCTTAAATAAGGTTGGGATCGACTAAGGATCCTTGTGATTTTAGTTATTCTACGTATAATCCCCCGACCGGAATTTTAGTTAACCCAATCATTGACACTTTTTGTGACAGTGATTACAATTCCGCCTCTTTGTTGAGAGGCGTCGGTTTTCCTTTCTTATATAAAGAAGAGAAAAAATGCCCACGCCGGGTTTAACAAAAACCTAAAACTACTGATCAGTAAGGTAATTACAATGAAACGCACTTTTCAACCTACAGTTCTAAAGCGTAAGCGTACTCACGGTTTCCGTGCTCGCATGGCTACTAAGAACGGTCGCGCAACAATCAATGCACGTCGTGCAAAAGGCCGTAAGCGTCTTTCTAAGTAATCTTTGATTATTTTGAATAAGCTAGCCTTCGGTCGGGAGTTACGCTTGTTAACTCCCGAACATTATCAAAATGTCTTCAAGCAAGCTCATCGAGCAGGCTCCCCTCATTTCACCATCATTGCCCGAAATAACTCTCTTTCAAATCCTCGTCTTGGATTAGCCGTTCCGAAAAAGCAGATTAAAACCGCCGTGGGTCGTAACCGATTCAAGCGTCTTACTCGTGAAAGCTTTCGTAACACTCAACACAAACTTCCTAACAAAGATTTTGTTGTAATCGCTAAGAAGAGCGCGCAAGATTTAAGCAATGAAGAAATGTTCAAGCTACTCGACAAATTATGGCTTCGCCTGTCTCGCCCTTCGCGTGGATAGCGCTAATACCCATCTATTTTTATAGATGGTTTATTAGTCCACTCATCGGCCCACGCTGCCGATTTACTCCAACCTGCTCTTTATATGCGATAGAAGCGTTGAAAGCTCACGGTTTTGTAAAAGGGTGTTGGTTATCAGGCAAACGTCTATTAAAATGCCATCCTTTGAACGAAGGGGGCTTTGACCCCGTTCCACCAGTCCAAAAACAAGACAGAGATAAATAACGATGGATTCTCAACGTAATATCCTGTTAATCGCATTGGCTTTGGTTTCTTTCCTACTGTTCCAACAATGGAACGTAGCTCAGAATCCAGCACCACAAGCGGTTGAGCAGGCACAATCTGGCAGCACCCTACCAGCGCCATCTTATGCAGATGATCTAGACCCGGCTCCTGGTCAAGTTGCTTCTTCTGCTAAAACTATCACAGTAACAACTGATGTACTGACTCTGTCAATTGATACGGTTGGTGGTGATGTCGTTAAAGCAAACCTAAACGATTACTCTGCTGAGTTCGATTCTGAAGATACGTTTGTTCTTCTTAAAAATGAACCAGGTCACCAATTTATCGCTCAAAGCGGTCTAGTGGGTCCTCAAGGTATCGATTTAAGCAGCACTAACCGCCCTAGCTACACGGTTTCAGCAGATAGCTTTACGCTAGCTGAAGGTCAAGATGAACTACGCATCCCAATGACTTACCAAGCGAACGGCCTTGATTACACAAAAACATTCGTACTTAAACGCGGCAGCTACGCGATTGACGTTGAATACGATGTAATCAACAACTCTGGCAATAACGCAACATTCGGCATGTACGCTCACCTACGTCAAAACGTTATGGATGACGGTGGTAGCCTAACAATGCCAACTTACCGTGGTGGTGCTTACTCTACGGAAGATACGCGTTACAAAAAATACAGCTTCGACGATATGCAAGATCGCAACCTGTCTCTTAACCTAGCAAACGGTCAAGGTTGGGCAGCGATGATTCAGCACTACTTTGCAAGTGCTTGGATTCCACGCGACGAAGCAGGCAGCAACCTTTACACTCGTGTAATTGGTAACCTTGGCGATATCGGTGTTCGCATGCCGAACAAGACCATTGCTACTGGCGACGAAGCAAGCTTCAAAGCAACGCTTTGGGTTGGTCCTAAACTTCAAGACCAAATGGCTGCTGTTGCACCAAACCTAGACCTAGTAGTTGACTACGGTTGGTTATGGTTTATTGCTAAACCACTTCATACTCTGCTTTCATTCATTCAAGGCATCGTTGTGAACTGGGGTCTGGCAATCATCTGTCTAACTTTCATCGTTCGTGGTGCTATGTACCCACTAACGAAAGCTCAGTACACGTCTATGGCGAAAATGCGTATGCTTCAGCCTAAGCTGACTGCAATGCGTGAGCGTATTGGCGACGACCGTCAACGCATGAGCCAAGAAATGATGGAGCTTTATAAGAAAGAGAAAGTAAACCCACTAGGTGGCTGTTTACCTATCCTTCTACAAATGCCTATCTTCATTTCGCTATACTGGGCACTAATGGAGTCTGTTGAACTGCGTCACTCACCGTTCTTCGGTTGGATTACTGACCTTTCAGCACAAGACCCATACTACATCTTGCCACTTCTGATGGGTGCTTCAATGTTCCTAATCCAGAAGATGAGCCCGACAACTGTAACGGATCCAATGCAGCAGAAGATCATGACCTTTATGCCGGTTATGTTCACATTCTTCTTCCTGTTCTTCCCTTCAGGTCTGGTTCTTTACTGGCTAGTATCGAACATCGTAACTCTGATTCAGCAAACGCTTATCTACCGCGCGCTGGAAAAGAAAGGCTTACATTCTAAGTAAGTTCGATAATAGAAAGAGATAAAGAAAGGCGACCAAAAGGTCGCCTTTTTGTTTTTAGCTGATTACAATTCAGCTAATTGATTAATCGTGAGCGCCCCTTTTTGGCTTTCACATGCTAGCAGGCACAACTATGACTACAGATACGATTGTTGCTCAAGCGACTGCACCCGGCCGTGGCGGCGTCGGTATTATTCGCGTTTCAGGCCCACAAGCAGCCCAAGTTGCGCTTGAAGTTACCGGCAAAGTGCTGAAACCACGTTACGCTGAGTACACCCCTTTTAAATCTCACGATGGTTTAGAGCTAGACCAGGGCATCGCGCTTTACTTCCCTAACCCGCACTCGTTTACCGGTGAAGACGTATTAGAGCTACAAGGCCACGGTGGCCCTGTGGTAATGGATATGCTCATCAAACGCATCCTCGCGATTCCAGGGCTACGCGCAGCACGCCCAGGTGAATTTTCGGAGCGTGCCTTCTTGAACGACAAGATGGATTTAACCCAAGCAGAAGCCATTGCCGACCTCATTGATGCCAGTTCAGAAGAAGCGGCGAAATCAGCCCTGCAATCGCTGCAAGGTGAGTTTTCAAAACGCATTAATACGCTGGTGGATTCTCTGATTCACTTACGCATCTATGTTGAAGCCGCTATCGACTTCCCAGAAGAAGAGATTGATTTCCTTGCTGACGGTAAAGTAAGTGCTGACTTACAAGCTATCATCGACAACCTCGAAGCGGTTCGCCAAGAAGCCAATCAAGGTGCCATCATGCGCGAAGGCATGAAGGTGGTGATTGCAGGTCGTCCTAATGCCGGTAAGTCGAGCTTACTGAATGCATTATCGGGTAAAGACTCCGCGATTGTGACTGATATTGCTGGTACCACGCGTGATGTACTGCGTGAACATATCCATATTGATGGTATGCCACTGCACATTATTGATACCGCAGGCCTGCGTGAAGCCTCGGATGAAGTAGAAAAAATCGGTATTGAACGCGCTTGGGAAGAAATTGCCCAAGCCGATCGCGTTTTATTTATGGTCGATGGTACCACTACCGATGCAACCGACCCGAAAGATATCTGGCCCGATTTCGTTGATCGTCTACCGAATAATATCGGAATGACCGTGATTCGTAACAAAGCCGATCAAACAGGTGAAGATCTTGGAATTTGCCATGTTAATGATCCAACTCTGATTCGACTGTCAGCAAAAACGGGACAAGGCGTTGATGCACTACGTAATCACTTAAAAGATTGCATGGGCTTTGCTGGCGGTAATGAAGGTGGCTTCATGGCACGTCGTCGCCACTTAGATGCCCTAGAACGCGCATCTGAGCACCTAGATATTGGTCAGCAACAGCTCGAAGGCTATATGGCAGGTGAAATCTTGGCAGAAGAGCTACGTATAACGCAGCAACACCTTAACGAGATTACTGGTGAGTTCAGCTCCGATGACCTACTCGGCCGTATCTTCACCTCTTTCTGTATTGGTAAATAACCTTTAAAGGCTAGCTCATGCTGGCCTTTTTCTTTAGTAAGGACAGCTTAATGATCCACATTATTACAGGTAGCACCTTAGGTGGTGCTGAGTACGTTGGCGATCACCTTAATGATCTTCTTGAAGAACAAGGTCATGAGATAAGCCTTCATAATCAACCTGAATACAATGACATCCCCCAACAAGGTTTTTGGTTGCTGGTGACTTCTACTCATGGTGCTGGCGAATTTCCAGATAATATTAAGCCATTTATCGACGGACTGACCCAGCAATCTCCAGATTTAAGCCAGGTTCGCTTTGCTGTCGTGGCGCTTGGAGATTCGAGTTACGATACCTTCTGCTTGGCGGGTAAATCAGCCCACAGCCAGATGAAAGAGCTCGGTGCTCAACCTATTTGTGACTGTTTTACCATCGATGTATTGGAAACTCCGGTACCAGAAGACGCTGCAGAAGCGTGGTTTAACGATCATAGCGACCAGTTTTAACCTCTACCTTCTCTCAAAAAGCGGCTTATGCCGCTTTTTTTGTCTCTGAACAACGCGATTGTGAATAACTTTTTTTCAAAAATATCGAAAATTAGCGATCTATTTTCAATTTCTTCTGTGGATAAGATCATACATATACGGTGATTAACCTATAGTTATCCAAATAACAAGTTTTAGGCTAATTTCCTCCTGTGAATAAGTAGCTATTTTGATCCCAGCTAATCCTCATCCTGATCAAAGTTAGATCACATCATTTGATCCAAAAAAGATCCATGATCTCGTTGATCATTTTCGACTTATCCACAGATGACCTCGATCCTAATAATAGATCTAATAAAAGATCTCCTTAAAGATCTTATCTATATTAATTAAAAACAGCTTTTTCGAAAAATCCCAAAAACGTTTTCTCAGGCTATGAAAACAGGTAGAATATCGCTCCTTTTTATCAATCTAGAAAACGTTTGAATACCTGAGGTCGGTTCATGCTTTATCACGAAAAATTTGACGTCATCGTTGTTGGTGGTGGCCATGCAGGAACGGAAGCCGCACTCGCATCTGCACGTACTGGTCAAAGTACGTTATTACTTACTCATAATATCGATACATTAGGACAAATGTCTTGTAACCCAGCTATTGGCGGGATCGGTAAGGGCCACTTGGTAAAAGAGGTCGATGCAATGGGTGGATTAATGGCGCAAGCTATTGATCATGCAGGTATTCAGTTCAGAACATTGAACGCATCAAAAGGCCCAGCAGTTCGTGCTACTCGTGCACAAGCTGACCGCGCACTTTACAAAGCTTTTGTTCGTAACGTTCTTGAAAACACGCCAAACCTGACTTTGTTCCAACAGTCGGTTGATGACTTGATCGTTGAACAGGATCAAGTGGTGGGTGTGGTAACACAGATGGGTCTTAAGTTCCGCGCAAGAGCTGTGGTTCTGACTGTGGGCACATTCCTAGGTGGAAAGATCCATATAGGTATGGAAAGTTCTTCTGGTGGTCGTGCTGGCGATCCACCATCGATCGCACTGGCTGACCGTCTTCGTGATCTTCCATTCCGAGTTGATCGCCTGAAAACAGGTACACCTCCTCGTATCGATGCGCGTAGCGTTGATTTTTCTGAACTTGAGGTTCAGCACGGTGATAATCCGACGCCTGTTTTCTCGTTCATGGGTAGCCGAGCTCAACAACCTCGTCAAATTCCATGTTACATCACGCATACCAATGAAAATACGCATGACGTAATTCGCGCTAATCTCGATCGTAGCCCAATGTATGCGGGTGTTATTGAAGGTATTGGCCCTCGCTACTGTCCTTCAATTGAAGACAAAGTGATGCGTTTTGCTGACAAGAACAGCCACCAGATTTTTATTGAGCCTGAAGGTCTAACGACTCATGAGCTATACCCGAATGGTATCTCTACCAGTCTGCCTTTTGATGTACAGGTTCAAATTGTTCGTTCGATGAAGGGTTTTGAAAATGCTCATATCGTTCGCCCTGGCTATGCGATTGAGTACGATTTCTTTGATCCTCGCGACCTTAAGCTGACTTACGAAACTAAGTTTATCAAAGGTCTATTCTTTGCGGGTCAAATCAACGGTACCACTGGCTACGAAGAAGCAGCTGCACAAGGCTTAATGGCGGGTCTGAACGCGAGTTTGTTTACTCAAGGCAAAGAAGGCTGGAGTCCGCGTCGTGACCAAGCTTACATGGGCGTGCTTATTGACGACCTATCGACCATGGGTACCAAAGAACCTTACCGCATGTTTACGTCTCGTGCGGAATACCGTTTGCTGCTTCGTGAAGACAATGCTGATATCCGTTTGACTGAAAAGTCGCGTGAACTTGGCCTTGTCGATGACGCTCGTTGGTCTCGTTTCAACGAGAAGATGGAAAACATGGAGAAGGAGCGTCAACGTCTGAAAGAAACATGGATTAATCCAAAATCTGAAGATATTGATCAACTGAACCAAATTCTGAAAACACCAATGTCTCGTGAAGCGAGCGGTGAAGATCTTCTTCGTCGCCCGGAAATGACTTATTCACAGCTAACCGCACTGGATCGTTTTGGTCCTGCATTGGAAGATCAACAAGCGTCTGAGCAAGTTGAGATCCAAGTGAAATACGATGGTTACATTCAGCGTCAACAAGACGAAATTGAAAAATCACTGCGTCATGAAAACACCAAACTGCCTGCTGATATCGATTACAGCAAGGTGAAAGGACTTTCTAACGAAGTGGTTCTTAAACTAACGACAGCTAAGCCTGACTCAATTGGTATTGCTTCGCGAATCTCAGGTATTACACCTGCAGCAATCTCAATTCTGTTGGTCTACTTGAAAAAACACGGCCTGTTGAAAAAGGGTGAGGAAGCATAATGAGCGCATTACGCGAAAAACTGGATCACCTGATTGGCCAGACTGAACTTGAAGTATCTGAAAAACAACGTGGCCAATTGGTTGGCTACGTTGAGTTACTGAACAAGTGGAACAAAGCTTATAACCTAACATCTGTTCGTGACCCGCAAGAAATGATGGTGAAACATATCTTAGATAGCATCATTGTTAGCACTCACTTACAAGGCAAGCGCTTTATCGACGTTGGCACGGGACCTGGTCTTCCTGGGATTCCGCTCTCAATCATGAATCCAGACTGCGAGTTTTACTTGCTAGACAGCCTAGGTAAGCGTATTCGTTTTATCAAACAGGTGATTCATGAATTGGGTATCGACAACGTGGTACCGGTTCAAAGTCGCGTTGAGGAGTTTCAACCAGAAGAAAAGTTTGATGCAGTGCTCAGTCGCGCATTTGCGTCAATGACAGACATGGTAGAGTGGTGTCACCATTTACCTAAAGAGCAATCCGGTGTATTTTTGGCTCTTAAGGGACAACATCCTAGAGATGAAATCGACCTGTTACCTGAATGGTGTTCAGTGACAGACATTAAAGCTTTGCAAGTGCCAGAGCTTGATGGAGAGCGTCATCTAGTTACTTTATCGCGTCAGGGATAATCAGCGAGGCCATAGTGGGTAGAATCGTAGCAATTGCCAACCAAAAGGGTGGCGTAGGAAAAACAACAACTTGCATTAATTTGGCAGCATCAATGGCGGCAACAAAACGCAAGATATTGGTTGTTGACCTCGATCCTCAAGGTAATGCCACTATGGCGAGCGGTGTCGACAAGTATCAAGTTGAAGCAACTGCTTACGATTTGTTGGTTGAAGACACCCCATTTGATGAAGTAGTTTGCCGAAGTACGTCTGGCAATTATGACCTCATCGCCGCGAACGGTGATGTTACTGCAGCAGAAATCAAGTTGATGGAAGTGTTTGCTCGTGAAGTTCGTTTAAAAAATGCACTCGAATCCATTCGCAATAACTATGATTTCATCTTTATTGATTGCCCGCCCTCATTAAACCTTCTTACAATCAACGCGATGGCTGCGGCCGACTCCGTATTGGTTCCTATGCAATGTGAATACTTTGCTTTGGAAGGTTTGACTGCATTGATGGATACCATCAGTAAGCTAGCGGCTGTTGTAAACGAGAACCTGAAGATTGAAGGTCTTCTGCGTACTATGTACGATCCTCGCAACCGCTTATCGAACGAAGTATCTGATCAACTCAAAAAACACTTTGGTAGCAAAGTCTACCGAACTGTGATCCCTAGAAATGTGCGTCTGGCAGAAGCCCCAAGTCACGGCAAGCCAGCAATGTACTACGACAAATATTCCGCAGGAGCTAAGGCTTATCTTGCTCTTGCAGGCGAAATGTTGCGTCGTGAAGAAGTCCCAGTATAGGTCCAATCAAAGGAATTCGCTCAATGTCTAAGCGTGGTTTAGGAAAAGGGCTAGATGCATTGCTTGCAACTAGCTCATTGGCTCGTGAAAAACAGCAAGTTGCTTCTCATAGTCAGGCGTTGTCGGCTGATGGTGAGCTTATCGAACTGGCTGTTGGTTGCTTGAAGCCTGGTGTATATCAACCGCGTAAGGATATTGCGCCTGAAGCGCTAGAAGAGCTGGCTGCATCAATTCAATCTCAAGGCATTATCCAACCTATCGTTGTTCGCCCATTGGCGCACGACCAGTTCGAGATTATTGCTGGTGAACGTCGTTGGAGAGCGGCTCGTCAAGCTGGCCTTAAACAAGTGCCATGTCTGATCAAGAGAGTCGAAGACAAGGCTGCGATCGCGATGGCATTGATTGAGAATATTCAGCGTGAAGACCTGAATGTCATCGAAGAAGCACAAGCGCTAGAGCGCTTACAGAACGAATTTGAACTGACACACCAACAAGTCGCTGAAGTGATTGGTAAATCGAGAGCGACGGTTAGTAACTTATTACGTCTAAATCAATTAGAAAATGAAGTAAAAGGTTTAGTTTCAAATAAACAACTGGAAATGGGGCATGCTCGAGCATTGCTTGCGCTTGAAGGTGATACCCAGGTTGAAGCAGCAAACACTGCAGCGACCAAAAAAATGACCGTGCGTCAAACCGAGCAGCTTGTTAAAAAGTGTTTAAAACCAGACGTTGAGCCAGAATCGAAGCCTGAAGACACAGAAGCTATCGAACTTTCACGAAGACTCACGGAAAAATTGCAAGCAAACGTTTCAGTCACTCGTTCTGTTAGCGGTAAGTCAAAAGTAATAATTACTCTTGATGAGCCTCACAAATTAGAGCAACTTATTGCTAAACTAGAGTACTAAATGAGATAATTGATTTAGGTCAATTATGTAATAAAAAAGTGATTTCGTACAAAAGTTGTCGGTTTGTATGCAAAAATGTAAATGATTGCTGCGTTGTTGTTGCAATCAATTTGGCTGAACGTATAATTTTCGCCAATTTCTCGGCACGCTTTTAAGCGAGTGGTAAAGTGGGCTTAAAAGAGGAACGAATACATGGTAGCGGCGTTAGCAAGACCAGGACGAGTGCTTGCAAAGCAAATGTTATTGATCGAGCTTAGCGCGGTTATATTAGTGGCGGTAGGGTTAGGTTTAGCTGTTAATCCTGATTGGGGTTTTGCTGCATTAATCGGTGGCGGTATTTTTGTCATCGCGAATGTAGTGTTTTGTGTGTGTGCTTTCCTATTTTGTGGAGCTCGTGCAACTAAGTTAGTTGCGGCGTCGTTCTATGCAGGCGAAGCGCTAAAAATTCTAATCACAGTTCTACTATTCTCTATTGTCTACATGTATATGCAGGTGGAATTAATTCCCCTCAAACTGACCTATTTACTGGTTCTAGGTATTAATATCTTTGCGCCAGTGCTTTTCATTAACAATAAAAAATAGGATGAGTTATGGCTGCGCCAACAGCATCCGGATACATTGAACACCATTTACAAAACCTTTCTTTAGCTAAGTTTGGTCTTGTAGAGGAGACAAGTTTCTGGAACGTACATATAGACAGTCTGTTTTTTTCGGTGTTGACAGGGATGTTATTCCTTTGGGTTTTTCGCTCAGTCGCTAAGAAAGCAACAGTAGGTGTACCTGGTAAGCTTCAGTGTTTTGTTGAAATGGTAGTGGAATTCGTTGGTGACAACGTTAAAGAAACTTTCCATGGCCGCAACCCTCTGATTGCCCCACTAGCACTGACTATATTCTGCTGGATTATCATTATGAACTTGATGGACTTAGTGCCTATTGATTTCTTACCATATCCTGCAGAGCATTGGCTAGGTATCCCTTACTTGAAAGTGGTTCCTACTGCTGATGTTAATATAACAATGGCAATGGCTTTAGGTGTTTTTGCTCTGATGATCTACTACAGCATCAAAGTAAAAGGTCTAGGCGGATTTGCTAAAGAATTGGCACTGCATCCATTTAATCACCCAATCATGATTCCATTTAACTTGGTACTTGAGGTAATTTCGTTACTAGCGAAGCCACTATCTCTAGGTATGCGTTTATTTGGTAATATGTTTGCGGGTGAGGTGGTGTTTATTCTTATCGCGGCAATGCTACCGTGGTATTTACAATGGGTAGGTGCACTACCTTGGGCTATCTTCCATATCTTGGTTATTTTGATTCAAGCGTTTGTTTTCATGATGTTGACAATCGTTTACTTATCAATGGCTCATGAAGATAGTGATCACTAAAAAAATTTTTAAGCTTTATTCTAACTATTAATGTTAATCGGAGAACGTAAATGGAAACTGTACTAAGTTTTTCAGCAATCGCTGTTGCTATTATTGTTGGTCTTTGTGCCGTAGGTACTGCAATTGGTTTTGCTATTCTTGGTGGTAAATTCCTAGAAGGCGCTGCGCGTCAACCTGAAATGGCTCCAATGCTACAAGTTAAGATGTTCATCATCGCTGGTCTACTGGATGCTGTTCCAATGATCGGTATCGTAATCGCACTACTATTCACGTTTGCTAACCCATTTGTTGGTCAACTAGCAGGCTAATTAACTCTTAATAGTTAATTAAATTTTTGTAGTTGATTCTTAACGAGGGGTAGCTGTTGTGAATATGAACGCAACTCTGTTAGGTCAAGCAATTGCTTTTTCATTGTTTGTTTGGTTCTGCATGAAATATGTATGGCCACCAATCATGCAAGCAATTGAAGAACGTCAGAAAAAAATTGCTGACGGTCTAGTAGCCGCTGAACGCGCTGCTAAAGACTTGAACCTGGCACAAGCCAACGCTTCTGAGCAAATGAAAGAAGCAAAGCGCACTGCAACTGAGGTTATTGATCAGGCAAACAAACGTAAAGCTCAAATTATTGATGAAGCTCGCGAAGAAGCTCAGGCAGAACGCCAGAAAATCTTAGCGCAAGCTGAAGCAGAAATTGAAGCAGAGCGTACACGTGCCCGTGATGACCTGCGCAAACAAGTCGCAACTCTGGCTATAGCTGGTGCTGAGAAAATCCTTGAGCGTACAATCGATAAAGATGTACACGATGATCTTCTTAACAACATTACTGCAAAACTTTAAAGCAAGGGGCTGTATATGTCTGATTTGACTACAATCGCACGCCCCTATGCTAAAGCAGCGTTTGACTTTGCGGTAGATAAAGGTGAGCTAGACCAATGGGGTCAGATGCTTACTTTTGCTGCCGAAGTGGCACAAAATGATGATGTTCATAATTTATTAAGCGGTTCTATGACTGCTGAAAAATTAGCTGAAGTATTCATTGTAATTTGTGGCGAACAATTTGATGAATTCGGTCAGAACTTGATTAAAGTGATGGCAGAGAATGGCCGCTTGATGGCTTTTCCTGATGTTTGTAAACAGTTCTTATTGCTCAAACAAGAGTATGAGAAAGAGATCGACGTTGAAGTAACTTCAGCGGTAGAACTTTCTGAAGAACAACGCGCAGAGATCAGCAGCAAATTGGAACAGCGCTTAGCGCGCAAAGTTCAGCTGAATTGCAGTATAGATGAGACTCTACTTAGTGGAGTTATTATTCGAGCCGGAGACCTAGTCATCGATAACTCAGCGCGCAGTCGTTTAGACCGCCTGAGCGATGCATTGCAGTCTTAATGGGGATTGGAGCATGCAACTTAATTCCACTGAAATTAGCGATCTAATTAAACAACGTATTGAATCTTTCGACGTTGTTAGTGAAGCTCGCAATGAAGGTACTATCGTTTCTGTAAGCGATGGCATCCTTAGCATCCACGGCCTAGCGGACGTGATGCAAGGTGAAATGATCGAACTACCGGGTGGCCGTTACGCTCTAGCACTAAACTTGAACCGTGATTCGGTTGGTGCTGTTGTAATGGGCCCGTATGCTGACCTACAGGAAGGCATGAAAGTTACAGGTACTGGTCGTATTCTAGAAGTACCAGTAGGTCCTGAAATGCTTGGTCGTGTTGTAAACACGCTAGGTGAGCCAATTGATGGTAAAGGTCCAATCGAAGCTAAATTGACTTCGCCTGTAGAAATTATCGCACCAGGTGTAATCGACCGTAAATCGGTAGATCAACCTGTTCAAACTGGTTACAAGTCGGTTGACTCAATGATCCCTATCGGTCGTGGTCAACGTGAACTAGTAATCGGTGACCGTCAGACTGGTAAAACAGCAATGGCGATCGATGCGATTATTAACCAAAAAGATTCTGGTATTTTCTCTATCTACGTAGCTATCGGCCAAAAAGCGTCGACTATTGCTAACGTAGTTCGCAAACTAGAAGAGCACGGCGCACTAGCAAACACTGTTGTTGTTGTTGCATCTGCTTCTGAATCTGCAGCGCTGCAATACCTTGCACCGTATGCTGGTTGTGCGATGGGCGAATACTTCCGTGATCGCGGTGAAGATGCACTGATTGTTTATGATGATCTATCTAAGCAAGCTGTAGCTTACCGTCAAATCTCGCTACTACTTAAGCGTCCACCAGGTCGTGAAGCGTTCCCAGGTGATGTTTTCTACCTTCACTCTCGTCTACTAGAGCGTGCTGCTCGTGTAAGCGAAGTATACGTAGAAAAATTCACTAACGGTGAAGTGACAGGTAAGACAGGTTCTTTAACTGCTCTACCTATTATCGAAACGCAAGCTGGTGACGTATCTGCATTCGTACCAACGAACGTAATCTCGATTACTGATGGTCAGATCTTCCTACAAACTGAGCTATTCAACGCGGGCGTACGTCCAGCTGTTGACCCAGGTATCTCAGTTTCTCGTGTAGGTGGTTCGGCGCAGACTAAAATCATCAAGAAGCTATCTGGCGGTATCCGTACTGCTCTAGCTCAATACCGTGAACTTGCAGCATTTGCTCAGTTCTCTTCGGATCTTGATGAAGCGACTAAGAAGCAGCTAGACCACGGTCAAAAAGTTACAGAACTGATGAAGCAGAAGCAGTACGCTCCTATGTCTGTATTTGACCAAGCTCTAGTAATCTTCGCTGCAGAGCGTGGATACCTTCAAGATGTTGAACTTTCTAAAGTTCTAGATTTTGAAGCTGCTTTACTGTCGTTTGCTCGTGGTCAATATGCCGATCTAGCAACACAGATCGACACAACGGGTGCTTTCAATAAAGAAATCGAAGCTGAGCTGAAGAAGCTTGTTGACGATTTCAAGGCAACCCAGACCTGGTAATTGGTAGGTGGTCTTAGGGCCACCTCATACCATTAACGGAGAGTAACGATGGCCGGCGCAAAAGAGATACGTAATAAAATCGGTAGTGTTAAAAGCACACAGAAGATTACGAAAGCAATGGAAATGGTAGCAGCTTCAAAAATGCGTCGTTCTCAAGACGCAATGGAAGCTACTCGTCCATATGCAGAAACAATGCGTAAAGTGATCGGTCATTTGGCTAATGGTAGCCTCGAGTATAAGCATCCTTATCTTGAGGAACGTGAAGCCAAACGTGTTGGTTACATCATCGTTTCTACAGACCGTGGTCTTTGTGGTGGTTTGAACATTAACTTGTTCAAAAAAGCCATGAACGACATGAAAGATTGGTCTGAGAAAGGTGCTGACGTTGAACTTGCAATTGTAGGTTCAAAAGCGACAGCATTTTTCAATAACAGCGGCGCGAAAGTAGCAGCTCAAGTTTCTGGTCTGGGCGATCGTCCAAGCCTTGAAGACTTGATTGGCTCTGTAAGCGTTATGCTGAAGAAATATGATGAAGGCGAATTAGATCGCCTGTTCGTAGTGTTCAACAAGTTTGAAAACACTATGGTTCAAGAACCAACGATCGATCAATTACTTCCTTTGCCTAAATCAGACAGCGAAGAAATGAAACGCAGTCATTCTTGGGACTACATTTATGAGCCCGAGCCAAAACCACTACTAGATGCACTATTGGTTCGCTATGTCGAATCTCAAGTGTACCAAGGTGTGGTTGAGAACCTTGCTTGTGAGCAAGCGGCTCGAATGATTGCAATGAAATCAGCAACAGATAACGCTGGTGACATTATTGATGACTTAGAACTTGTGTATAACAAAGCGCGTCAAGCGGCGATTACACAAGAACTTTCTGAGATCGTTTCAGGCGCAGCTGCGGTTTAAGCTTAGGTAAAACTAAATAGTTAGAGGATTAACGATGGCTACAGGTAAGATCGTACAGATCATCGGTGCGGTAGTCGACGTAGAGTTCCCACAGGGTGAAGTACCTCGTGTATACGACGCTCTGAATGTTAATGAAGTACAAGAACGTCTAGTTCTTGAAGTTCAGCAACAACTTGGCGGTGGCGTAGTTCGCGCAATCGTAATGGGTAGCTCTGATGGTTTACGTCGTGGTTTGACAGTTGAAAATACTGGCGCTCCAATCTCAGTACCAGTAGGTACTAAGACATTGGGTCGTATCATGAACGTCCTAGGTGACGCGATTGATGAGTGTGGTGAGATCGGTGCTGAAGAGCATTACGCCATTCACCGTGAAGCTCCAAGCTACGAAGAGCAGTCTAACGAGACAGCTCTTCTAGAAACTGGTGTTAAAGTAATCGACTTGATTTGTCCGTTCGCTAAGGGTGGTAAAATCGGTCTATTCGGTGGTGCTGGTGTAGGTAAGACCGTTAACATGATGGAACTTATCAACAACATCGCACTTCAACACTCAGGCCTATCTGTATTTGCAGGTGTAGGTGAGCGTACTCGTGAAGGTAACGATTTCTACTTTGAGATGCAGGAAGCAGGTGTTGTAAACATCGAAAAACCTGAAGAATCAAAAGTAGCGATGGTTTACGGTCAGATGAACGAGCCACCAGGTAACCGTCTACGTGTTGCACTGACTGGTCTAACAATGGCAGAGCGCTTCCGTGACGAAGGTCGTGACGTTCTACTGTTCGTTGATAACATCTACCGTTACACACTAGCAGGTACTGAAGTATCAGCACTTCTAGGTCGTATGCCTTCTGCGGTAGGTTACCAACCTACACTAGCTGAAGAAATGGGTGTTCTACAAGAGCGTATCACGTCAACTAAATCTGGTTCTATCACGTCTGTACAGGCGGTATACGTACCAGCGGATGACTTGACTGACCCGTCTCCAGCAACAACGTTCGCTCACTTGGATGCAACGGTTGTACTTAACCGTAACATCGCATCTATGGGTCTATACCCAGCGATCGACCCGCTAGATTCTACTTCACGTCAACTGGATCCATTGGTAGTTGGACAAGAGCACTACGACATCGCTCGTGGCGTTCAGTCTACTCTTCAGCGCTATAAAGAGCTGAAAGATATCATTGCTATCCTAGGTATGGACGAGCTATCTGAAGAAGATAAGCAAGTTGTATCTCGTGCTCGTAAGATTGAGAAGTTCCTAACTCAGCCTTACCACGTAGCGGAAGTATTTACAGGTGACCCAGGCGTTTACGTACCTCTTAAAGAGACTCTACGTGGCTTCCAAGGTCTTCTATCTGGTGAATACGATGACATTCCAGAGCAAGCGTTCATGTACTGTGGTGCAATTGACGAAGCTATCGAGAATGCTAAGAAGCTATAAGGCTAACTAGGAGGCGATATGGCAGCAATAACCTTTCACCTAGACGTTGTAAGTGCAGAGAAACAAATTTTCTCAGGCCTTGTTGAGACGTTTCAGGTGACCGGTAGTGAGGGTGAGCTTGGTATTTTCCATGGTCATACTCCACTGCTGACCGCTATCAAGCCTGGTATGGTGCGTATTGTTAAGCAGCACGGCCACGAAGAAATCATTTATGTTTCTGGTGGTATGGTAGAAGTTCAGCCTGGTACAGCGACTGTACTGGCTGATACAGCTATCCGTGGTGAAGAGCTAGACGCAGCAAAGGCGGAAGAAGCTAAACGCAAGGCTGTGGAGAATATCCAAAATCAGCATGGCGACATAGACTTCGCACAAGCGGCCGGTGAACTGGCTAAAGCCATTGCTCAGTTACGAGTTATCGAACTGACAAAACAGCGTCGCTAATCTTTTATAAGATTATAGACTCTGAGATAAAGGCGACCTAAGGGTCGCCTTTTTGCATTTCTAGATTCTCAAAAATGCCTCTTTTACGTATCACTACTGGTTAAATGGTTATTGCGATTTAATTTTTTGGCCAAAAACGGTTACAATATCGGCTTAATAAAAATAACGTTGGATAGGTTTACAATGAAGTTTAGCGCGGTAATTCTCGCGGCGGGCAAAGGCACTCGCATGTATTCAAACACACCAAAGGTTCTGCATACGCTTGCAGGTAAGCCAATGGTGAAGCATGTTATCGATACATGTAATGGTTTAGGCGCTCAAAATATCAACCTGGTTTACGGCCACGGTGGTGATCAGATGAAGGCTACTCTAGCTGAAGAATCTGTAAATTGGGCACTGCAAGCTGAGCAGCTGGGTACAGGCCACGCTGTGGATCAAGCATCTGCACATTTCGCTGATGATGAAAAAGTATTGGTGCTATACGGTGATGTTCCACTGATTTCACCTGAAACCATTGAAAACCTATTAGACGCTCAACCAAACGGTGGTATCGCGCTACTTACGGTCGTGCTAGACAACCCAATGGGATACGGTCGCATTATTCGTCGTAATGGACCTGTTGTGGCTATCGTTGAGCAGAAAGATGCAACGGATGAGCAGAAGCTTATCAAAGAGATCAATACTGGCGTTATGGTGGCGACTGGTGGTGATCTGAAGCGTTGGTTGTCTGGTTTAAGCAACGACAACGCACAGGGTGAATATTACCTGACTGACGTTATCGCAGCCGCTCACGATGAAGGTCGTGCGGTTGAAGCTGTGCACCCAGTAAGCCCAATTGAAGTAGAAGGTGTTAACGACCGCTCTCAACTGGCTCGTCTAGAGCGTGCTTACCAAGCAGAACAAGCTGACAAATTATTGAAGCAGGGCGTTATGTTACGCGATCCTAGCCGCTTTGATCTACGTGGCGAACTGCAATGTGGTATGGACGTTGAAATCGATACCAACGTTATCATCGAAGGCAGCGTAAGCATTGGTGATAACGTGGTTATCGGTACCGGCTGCGTGTTGAAAGACTGTGAGATTGATGATAACACCATCATTCGCCCATACAGCGTAATTGAAGGCGCAACGGTCGGTGAAGACTGTACGGTTGGTCCATTTACTCGCCTACGTCCAGGTGCAGACATGCGTAACGATTCGCACGTTGGTAACTTTGTTGAAGTAAAGAACACTCGCCTTGGTGAAGGTTCTAAAGCGAATCATTTAACGTATTTAGGCGATGCTGAAATTGGTCAGCGTGTAAACGTGGGTGCGGGTGCAATTACTTGTAACTACGATGGTGCGAATAAGTTTAAGACCATCATTGGCGACGACGTATTCGTTGGTTCAGATAGTCAATTAATCGCGCCTGTTACGATTGGTAATGGTGCAACTGTTGGTGCTGGCTCTACAGTAACACGTGATGTTTCTGAAAATGAGTTGGTTATCAGCCGTGCGAAAGAACGTAAGATTGCTGATTGGAAACGTCCAACTAAGAAGTAAACTCTAACGTTCAAAATATATTTTTATGAAAGCCAGTAGCATCGCTACTGGCTTTTTTGTATCGGCCACTCACTGCTAACAAAATAATCAATTTGGCAATTGTATTTTTTTAATAGATTGTTAATATTCGGGCTGTGGTTCGGTATAAATAGGTTGATGTACGGTGATATTGGTTGAAAAGAAATGGCAAACATTGCCGATCATTATTTTGTCTTTTTCAATGTTAATAGGTCTCTATGGCTTTTATGTAACGCTGGAAAAGTTGGTTGTTGAAAATGAGCGTGATCATCTTGTCTCTTTGATGTCAGATGTCGTGTTCGAGGTCCGTGAAGATAGTCGTTTATTCTCGGAAGGCGTAGATGTTGATGATTATATTGGTAATCTTACCCAAGCTAGTACACGATTAAGAATTCAGGTTATTAATCCTGATGGTGTTGTGATTGGGGATACGGACCTTTCTGATCATGCGCTTGCAGGCGTTGAAAACCACAGCGATCGACCTGAATTTCAACAAGCTCTAAAAACAGGCTTCGGCAGTGACGTGCGTTTTAGTACGGTCACTTCGGTTGATCGTATCTATTACTCCCATAAAGAATCTATGAACGGTAGCAGTTTCGTTATCGTTATCTCTTCACCGATGCATCAACTGAAACAGATGAACTTCCAATTGATGGGGATTCTGGTTGGTATGGTTGTGTTGAGTTTGAGCTTCTTGATTGGCACCTCATACGTGAGCAATCGCCAAATTGTTCATCGAGTGGAAGAAGAACAGAAAAAGCAAGACGAGCGCATTCGCCAACGAACCCATGAAATCGAGTTGATGCACCGCCTCGCGAATATGCTTGCCGCATGTAATAACATGGTCGAGGCACAACAGATCGTTTCGGATATCTTGCCGCGAATTCTCGGTAACGTGAACGGCAGTGTTTCTTTGATGCGTGCATCGCGTAACCAGTTGATCACTCAGCTCGATTGGGGAGAGACTTGGCCGGGAAGCGCGAGCTTTGCTCCAGAAGAGTGTTGGTCACTGCGTAAAGGACGTGCACATCAATCGAATGATGATTTCCACTCGTTAACCTGTGGTCACATGCATGAGATGGAAAACAACCAAACCTTGTGTATTCCGTTGACGGCACATGGCAACACCATCGGCATCATGCACCTTTATTTCGGTGTTGGTGACATCAAGATTGATCCCATTACCGAGCAATTAGCCTTCAGTGTTTCAGAGCATTTAGGCTTAGCATTAGCTAACTTGAGCTTACAAGAGAAGCTTCGCTCACAAGCATTGAGCGACCCTCTTACTGGCTTATTCAACCGTCGTTTCTTTGAGCAGAAACTGGAAGAGCACTCAATGAATTCGGCCACCAGCGAACAGCCATTATCGCTATTGATGCTCGATTTGGATCACTTCAAACGTTTTAATGACAACTTTGGTCATGATGCAGGTGATTTCGTATTAAAAGAGATCAGTGCGCTACTTAAACAGAGCGTCAGTGAAGATGAGATTGCTTGCCGATTAGGTGGTGAGGAGTTGGCGGTACTGCTTCCACATTATTCAATGCAAGAAGCGACTGAGTTTGGTCAAACCTTGTGTGATGCTGTGCGTTCGATGCACCTTGAACATAAAGGTTTGTCATTAGGTCAGTTGGGTGTTTCGATAGGTGTAGCTACTTACCCTAAGCCAGCCTCTGATACCGAGTCTTTGGTTAAGATGGCCGATAACGCTTTGTACATGGCGAAAGACATGGGCCGCAGCCGAGTGGTTAACTATGATGAATATAGCCGCCATAAAGCGCCAGCGTTAGAAATTGTCGACGGTGAAGCTGCTTCGAAATTGTCTTAAACTGAGACTGAATTTAGATATAAAAAAAGAGCGAGTAACCTCGCTCTTTTTTGTTTTCGTTAAACGAGGAACTAGTCTTGTTTCTCGTCTGCTACTACTCGAGAGTTGTCTGGCGTAGCGAAGTGTTCTGAAAGCTCTTTGTTCGAAACAATGTAGCCAACCCACAATGCACCCAAACAAATCACAACTGCGATACCTGTTGCGCTTAATGCTTGGCTAGCCATTGCCGCTACCAATGCACTTGATAAGCCACTGATGCTGATTTGCAGGCTGTTTTGTAGACCAGCAGCTGTTGCTGGGCTCTGTTTAGCGCTTGATAGGGCACGGTTAACTACGATTGGGTAAAGTGCACCATTTGCTACAGCAATCAAACAGAAAGGCGCAAGTAGAGGCCAGATGGAAGTCAGTTCCCACTGTGATGCGATAAAGATAAGCATCGCTGCTACGCTGAACAAACCAATAAGGTTTCTTAGTACAATACTATCGCCATACTTCTTCACCGCTTGCTTACCGAAGTAACCACCCGCCATGAATGCGATTGTTTGTGGGATGAAACTTAGGCCGATGTCTTTTGCTTCATAACCTAGTTGAGCCATGATCTCTGGCATACCCGTTAGGTAAGCGAAGAACGCCGCAGATGCCGAAGCAAACATTAAAACATTACCCATGTAAGGTTTTGATTTAAGCAACATCTTGATGTCTGTCTTAATCGATGTCTGCTTTACTTCAGGCGCTTCTTTTGGCTGAGCCATTGTTGTCGCCACTAGCAGTGCACCCATCAAGGTTAATGTGATGAAGATACTATGCCAGCCAAAGCTATCCGCAAGTAAAACACCTAGCTGAGGTGCTAGTGCAGGAGATAGTGCGACCAAAGGCATGATGGTTGCAAAAATTTGCTGGCTACTGCTTTGTGAGTAACGCTTGATAACCATGGCTTGCCAGATTACCGCCGGAGCACATACACCGATTGCTTGAATGAATCGTAGTGTCAGTAGGTGCCATACCTCGGTGCTGAATGCTAAGCCGAATGAAGCTGCCGTAAAGATTACAAGACCAACCGCTAGCGTATTGCGGTGACCATACTTGTCACTTGCCAGACCCCAAAGAAGCTGACCCATTGCCATACCGCCAAGGAATACGGTTAGAGATAGAGCAATCTGCTCCGGGCCGGTTGCGAAATCAACTTCCATTGCCTTAAATGCAGGAAGGTACATATCGGTCGCAATAAAGCCAAGCATTGAAAGAACTGCAAGGTAGACCAATTGAAATTTAGAAATATTCATAAGATGCCATTAAGCTAAAGGTAGTGATGTTTTTATCATCAAAAAAATTGTTTGATATACAGAAGTTAAAGCCCCTGTTTATTTATGCTGACATTCTATTTTTCAGACCTGATAAAATAAAACGCTAAAATATGTAGTTATCAATCAAAAAATTTGAAGGCTTATGTTCTCTAAATCCTCTTTAGAAATGCTCGATACTGTGGCTCGCTTGGGTAGTTTTACCGCAGCTGCTGAACAGTTGCACAAAGTACCGTCTGCGATCAGCTACGGTGTTAGACAGGTTGAGCAAGAACTGGATGTTCTACTTTTCAGACGGTTACCGAGAAAGGTTGAGCTGACACCTGCTGGTGAGTTGTTCATTGAAGAGGCTCGTGCGTTGTTGAGACAGATGGAAGAGGTCAGTGCCCAGACTCGCCGCGCGGCTCGTGGTTGGAAGAAAACCTTGCGCCTAACGCTCGATAACGTGGTTAAGCTCGATAAGATGAAGCCGATGATTGAAGAGTTCTACCAAACCTTTGAGTTTGCAGAGCTCCAGATCAACATGGAGGTGTTCAACGGCTCATGGGAAGCCATTGCACAGGGTCGAGCGGACATCGTGATTGGCGCAACCTCTGCGATTCCGGTCGGTGGTGACTTTGAGGTGAAAGATATGGGACGGTTAGATTGGGCGTTTGTAATGTCGCCGAGTCATCCGTGTGTGCGAGAGCAAAACCTCAATGAAGAATTTGTTAGCCAGTATCCCGCAATATGTTTGGACGATACCTCTAGTGTGCTCCCTAAGCGACACACAGGGCACTACTCTAATCAAAGACGCCTATTGTTACCTAACTGGTATAGCGCGATTGAATGTCTTAAAAATGGAGTAGGGGTGGGTTATATGCCA
The DNA here is from genome assembly GCF_050337435.1 of Vibrio satsumensis. Taxonomy (NCBI): domain Bacteria; kingdom Pseudomonadati; phylum Pseudomonadota; class Gammaproteobacteria; order Vibrionales; family Vibrionaceae; genus Vibrio; species Vibrio satsumensis. The sequence goes on from NZ_JAKJSX010000018.1 coordinate 63,375, forward strand.
AGACACATTGCTGCACCTATTATCGAGCAAGGCTTGCTGGTGGAGAAAATACTGCCTGAACCGAGCCCGCAGAGTCATTGTTGTTTAGTGTGGCGAAAAGACGATAACCATAAGCTGATCGAATGGATGGTCAAGTACCTAGGATCGAGTGAACAACTTCATCAAGATTGGCTGGATCATCGCAAGGCGATCTAATGATCTTAGCGAGAAGATCCTTTTCAAGTTTGAGCTGAATCTTCACCCACAAAAAGAGCGAGTAAATACTCGCTCTTTTTGATTCGGTCGTTAACTCTTAAGACAAGAAGAACTTGTAGGAAGGGTTATCGGTTTCATCTTTACATTGATAGCCAAGCTCTCGTAGATGTGTTGAGAACTGAGCTAAATCATCATCACCAAGTTCGAAGCCACACAATACGCGACCGTAATCGGCACCGTGGTTACGATAGTTGAACAGGCTGATATTCCAGTGAGTACCTAAGGTATCAAGGAATTTAATCAATGCACCTGGGTATTCTGGAAACTCGAAGCTGTACAGACGTTCTTTCAGTGGTTTCGATGGTTTACCGCCAATCATGTAGCGAATGTGCAGTTTTGCCATCTCATCATCAGACAGATCGACAACCGGGTAGCCACCGTCACGTAGGTCATTGATGATGTGCTCGAGTTCTTCTTGTCCACCTTGTAGACGTACACCAACGAAGATATTCGCTAGGCTTTCGTCGTTTTGGCGGTAGTTAAACTCAGTCACCGCTCGACCACCAATAATATTACAGAACTCTAGGAATGCCCCTTGTCGCTCAGGGATAGTGACCGCAAGCAGGCCTTCGCGCTTCTCACCCAACTCACAACGTTCAGACACATACCGCAGGCCATGGAAGTTGGTGTTAGCACCTGACAGTACCGTTGCCAATTGTTTGTCTTGCAGTTGGTTCTGCTCAGCAAACTTCTTCAAGCCAGCCAGAGCAAGCGCTCCTGAAGGTTCGGCAATCGCACGAGTGTCTTCAAAGATGTCTTTTACCGCCGAGCAGATCTCATCACTAGACACGGCAATGTGACCGTCGATGTACTGCTGACACAGACGGAATGTCTCTTCACCAATGCGTTTAACCGCCACACCATCAGCAAACATGCTGACCTGATCCAGTACTACTGGTTCACCAGCATCCAGTGCTGCCTTCAAGCAAGCCGAATCTTCTGGTTCTACTGCAATGACTTTAATCTCTGGCATCAGCTGTTTTACTAACACAGCAACACCTGCCGCTAAGCCACCACCACCAACAGGCACAAAGATATAATCCATGTGACCGTTTTGCTGCAGCATCTCCATGCCCATGGTGCCTTGACCAGCGATCACCAACGGGTGATCGAATGGAGGAACAAAGGTGTAACCATGTTCAGCAGAAAGGCGCTCGGCTTCAGCCTTAGCTTCATCAAAGTTGCTGCCGTGCAGAACGACGTTACCGCCAAATCCACGCACCGCATCGACCTTGATATCTGGAGTGGTTTTTGGCATCACAATTGTGGTTTGAATACCAAGCTTTGAACCGGACAGCGCCATACCTTGAGCATGATTACCCGCCGATGCAGCAATCACACCTGCGGCTTTTTGCTGCTCAGAAAGGCTTGATACCATGTTGTAGGCACCACGTAGCTTGAACGAGTGCACCGGCTGGCGGTCTTCTCGCTTAAGCTGCACCTGATTTCCAATGCGCGCGCTTAAACGTGGCATATCCTGTAGAGGTGTCACGATTGCCGCTTCGTAAACCGGCGCTCTCAGGATCTGACGCAGATAATCTGCGCCAGTTTGTTTTTGGGGACTGGAGGTGTCATCACTCATAGTTAGCCCTCAAGTTTAGACTTATCGCGCACTGCGCCTTTGTCGGCACTGGTCGCCATGCTTGCGTAAGCTTTCAGTGCGAAAGATACTTCACGCTGACGGTTTTCTGGTTTCCAGCCTAGTGCATCTTGTTTAACACGACGCGCTTCTAGCTCTGCTTCTGGCACATCAAGTGTGATTGAGCGGCTAGGGATATCGATAGTGATGATGTCGCCAGTGTTTACTAGACCAATCACACCTCCACTTGCTGCTTCTGGAGAAGCGTGACCGATAGATAGACCTGATGTACCACCAGAGAAACGTCCGTCAGTTAGAAGAGCACAAGACTTACCTAGCCCCATAGATTTTAGGTAAGTGGTTGGGTAAAGCATTTCTTGCATACCCGGACCACCCTTAGGTCCTTCGTAACGAATAACAACTACTTCGCCCGCTTTCACTTTGCCACCTAAGATGCCATCAACAGCACTGTCTTGGCTTTCAAATACGATAGCAGGGCCTTGGAATTTAAGGTTTTCTTCATCAACACCCGCGGTCTTAACGATACAACCATCAACCGCGATGTTACCTGAAAGTACCGCTAGGCCACCTTCTTGGCTGAATGCATTCTCTTTAGTACGGATACAACCTTCTTTGCGGTCGTCATCAAGACGATCCCAACGGCAATCTTGCGAGAAGGCTTTAGTAGTACGAATGCCTGCTGGGCCAGCGCGGAAGAACTTAAGTATCGCTTCGTCTTCTGTCTGCATGATGTCGTATTGAGCAAGCTGCTCTTGCATGCTTAGGCCAAGTACTGTACGAGTTTGGTTGTTCAGTAGGCCAGCACGGTCTAGTTCACCTAGGATAGCCATTACACCACCAGCGCGGTGAACGTCTTCCATGTGATATTTCGGTGTTGAAGGAGCCACTTTACATAGGTGTGGAACGCGGCGAGACATCTCGTCGATATCACCCATATCAAAGTCAATTTCACCTTCTTGAGCTGCCGCTAAAAGGTGAAGAACGGTGTTACTTGAACCACCCATCGCGATATCTAACGCCATTGCATTATCAAAGGCTGCGCGATTTGCGATGTTGCGTGGCAGTGCTGATGCGTCGTCTTGCTCGTAGTAACGCTTGGTTAGATCAACGATGCGCTTACCGGCATTGATGAACAGCTCTTCACGGTCTGCGTGCGTCGCCAGCATAGAGCCGTTACCTGGCTGAGATAGGCCAAGTGCTTCTGTTAGGCAGTTCATTGAGTTGGCTGTGAACATACCTGAACATGAACCACAGGTTGGACATGCAGAACGCTCTACTTGTTCGCTTTGCTCATCTGAAATCGTTGGATCGGCACCTTGGATCATTGCATCAACAAGGTCGAGCTTGATGATCTGATCTGAAAGCTTGGTTTTACCTGCTTCCATTGGGCCGCCTGATACAAAGATCACAGGGATGTTGAGGCGCATTGCAGCCATCATCATTCCCGGAGTGATTTTGTCACAGTTCGAGATACATACCATCGCATCCGCACAGTGTGCATTGACCATGTACTCTACTGAGTCTGCGATAAGCTCACGTGATGGCAGTGAGTACAGCATGCCGCCGTGACCCATTGCGATACCATCATCAACTGCGATGGTGTTGAATTCTTTAGCGATACCGCCCGCTTTCTCGATTTCACCCGCAACCAATTGACCCATGTCTTTAAGGTGAACGTGGCCTGGAACGAATTGAGTGAAAGAGTTTACAACTGCGATGATTGGCTTACCGAAGTCATCATCTTTAACACCAGTTGCACGCCATAAAGCGCGCGCACCAGCCATGTTGCGTCCGTGGGTAGTCGTTGCTGAACGATAGATTGGCATTGCTTAAATCCTTATAAAATATTTGGCTGTTGCTTACTTAGTTGTTTGTGTTTGGTTTTCTGAAGTTTGGTATGCTGGGTACACATAGTCTAACCAGCCCCACTTATCTTCAGTGGTTCCATTGAATAGACCAAAGTAAGCCGCTTGAACCTTTTCAGTGATAGGGCCGCGTTTGCCTTCACCTACTGTAATTTTGTCTACACTGCGAACCGGAACGATCTCTGCAGCTGTGCCTGTCATGAATACTTCATCGGCAAGATATAACGCTTCGCGAGCAATGTTCTCTTCACGGATCTCATAACCCATGTCTTTTGCTAATGTCATGATCGAATCACGCGTGATGCCCGGCAGAATTGCACTGGTCGCTGGTGGTGTCGATAGCACGCCGTTACGTACTACAAAGATGTTTTCACCTGCGCCTTCAGAAAGGTAACCATCAACACTTAGTGCGATACCTTCATCGTAACCATGACGACGTGCTTCACCACCAACCAGTAGTGAAGATAGGTAGTTGCCACCCGCTTTAGCTGCGGTTGGGATGGTGTTTGGTGCTGCACGGTTCCAACTTGAGATCATCGCGTCTACGCCATTTTCTAGTGCTTCTTCACCTAGGTAAGAGCCCCAAGGGAAAGCGGCGATGATCAGCTCCATCTCAGTGTTTTCTGGTGGGCATACACCTAAACCAACGTTACCAACGAAACCTAGAGGGCGGATGTACGCTGACTCTAGCTTATTTTGACGTAGCGTTTCGCGAGTCGCTTCCATAATTTCTTCCTCAGTGTAAGGAATCGGGAAGCGGTAGATTTTTGCTGAGTCTTTTAGGCGCTTAGCGTGTTCAGGGTGACGGAAAATCACCGGACCCTTTGGTGTGTTGTAGCAACGAACACCTTCAAACACAGAAGTACCGTAGTGCATTGCGTGAGTCAGGACGTGAACGTTCGCCTCTGCCCAAGGAACCATCTCACCGTTAAACCAAATATAGTCTGCCGTTTTAGCTGTCATGTTTGCGGTTCCTTATGCGTTTATCTTTTGTTGTAAGTTATTGTTTGGCAATTCATTACGACTGATAGAGATAACGTCAACGGTACGCACATCCCACAGCTTTTCGATTTGATTGACCAAGAAAGAGATCGGACGGTCACTGTCGACAATGATCTCAACACTCGCCACTTTGCTTTCGTGGTTTTGAGTGCCTGCGACTTGCTTAACAATAAAGCCACGGTGGCGGATAACACGAAGAACACGCTCTAGTAGTACAGGCTTATCATCGGCTTTGATGTCTAATAGGTATCTTTTCATGTTATGTGTTCTCCAACATCTCACTGTTTGAAGCACCTGGCGGTACTAGTGGCCATACGTTCTCTTCTTCATCGATAAGAACATGAAGTAGGTAAGCGGTTTTGCTCTCAAGCATCTCTTTCAATGCTGGTTCTACTTCTTCTTTACGCGTGATGGTTTTACCCGGGATATCGAAGGCTTTCGCTAGCATCACGAAGTCTGGGTTGTCATCTAGGATGGTTTCACTGTGGCGGCCATCGAAGAACAACGATTGCCATTGGCGAACCATACCCAAGCGAGAGTTATTTAGAAGCACCATCTTCACTGGGATTTGGCGGCGTTTCAGCGTGCCAAGTTCTTGCACGTTCATCATGAACGACCCATCACCAGAGATAAGTATAGATTGGTCATCAGGACGCCCAACCGACGCACCCATAGCGGCTGGTAAGCCAAAGCCCATGGTGCCTAAACCGGCAGAGGTGATGAAGTTCTGTGGATCGCGAGGTTGAATGTGTTGAGCTGCCCACATTTGGTGTTGGCCAACATCGGTCGAAACAATAGAGCTTGCTGGCATCATGTCTGACAGTTGCTTCAACAGTAGCGGAGCAAAGATCAGATCACCTGGGTGGTCGTAGCGCCATTTGAATGAGCTACGAAGTCCTTCAGAGTGGTGAACCCAAGATGAGATGTCTTGGCTTAGTTCCAACTGAGGCATGATCTTGTTGATGTCACCACGAATTGGCGCATTAGCAAGACGCAGTTTGCTGAACTCAGCGGCATCAATATCGATATGGATAACTTTCGCGTGTGGTGCAAAGGTATCAAGCTTACCGGTTACTCGGTCATCGAAACGAGCGCCAACAACAATCAGCAGGTCACTCTCTTGAACCACTAGGTTAGCGGCTTTGGTGCCGTGCATGCCCAACATGCCAAGGTAGTGTGGGTCGTCACGTTCGATAGTACCCAAGCCTTTCAATGTACTTACTGCAGGCATCGGGTTAAGGCGTAAGAACTCACGAACAGCATCGGTCGCTTTAGCGAGTTGAACACCACCACCTACGTATAAAACAGGGCGGGTAGCTTGAGACAAAAAGTACTGTGCCTGTTCAATAGCATCGGTTGTTGCAACAGGAATCGCTGGTGGAGTAAATTCTGGGAGAGTTTTAACAGGAGCTTCTGCTAGTTGAACATCTTTAGCAATATCGACGATAACTGGACCTGGGCGGCCAGACTTCGCTACTACAAAGGCTTCAGCTAGGGTTGGAGCCAATTCTTCAATGTCGGTAACTAGGTAACTGTGCTTGGTACATGACAGAGACATACCAATCACATCCATCTCTTGGAATGCATCGGTACCAATGTGGGAACTTGCAACCTGACCTGTGATAGCAACCAATGGGATTGAATCCATAAAGGCATCTGCAAGGCCAGTGACTAGGTTCGTTGCACCTGGTCCCGAGGTTGCCATACAAACAGCGACATCTTGTGTTGCACGAGCCATCCCGATCGCGGCCATTGCAGCGCCTTGCTCATGACGACATAGGATATGCTCAACCCCGCCATCATAAAGTGCATCGTAGATTGGCATGATGGCACCGCCTGGGTAACCAAATACGGTCTCAATTCCTTGTTGCTTGAGTGCGGATACGACTAGTTCTGCGCCTTTCATCGGAATTCTCCCGTATTACCTTTATTTTGGTAACTGTTTCCTTTGTCTCTGCACATCTTGTGCTCCCATTCTTCCTGTAAATCGGCAAAGCCGAAAATGCTCAAAAATATAAAAATCGAATGTTTAAATTAGAAAAAACCCCCGGACTTGTCAGTGCGGGGGTTTTTTCTAATTCGTGGTTACTTTCTTCCCACTCGCCCCCGCGCAGTCTTAATAATGACTACGATAATCAGGTTAATCAGTGCGTAAATGCGAGCGTTAAAAATCATAATATTCGAGTTTTCTCGTTTATTGTCTTCAGTAAAAGTCTATATCTCTAGTGTTATCACACAAATCTGCCGCATGACAAGGAAAATGTCATTCTTTTTTCACATTAAAACACCATTCCATCAAGCTATATAACAACCTTATAGCTTTGGTGAGCAACGAATATCCAGAGCGAATACTTTTAAATCAAAGACAAAGGAAAGTTATGGGACTCGCGATAATTCATAGTCGAGCTAGTGTTGGTGTAGAGGCGCCAGAAGTGACTGTTGAGGTGCATATAAGCAATGGAATGCCTGGCTTTACGTTAGTGGGTCTACCTGAAACAACGGTTAAGGAATCTAAAGATCGAGTAAGAAGTGCGATCATCAATTCTCGCTTTGAATTTCCATCAAAAAGAATCACGGTCAACCTCGCTCCTGCCGATTTACCCAAAGAAGGAGGTCGTTTCGATTTGCCAATCGCGCTTGGGATTTTAGTGGCATCTGATCAGCTTCCGACATCAAAGATCGCACAGCATGAATTCATCGGTGAGTTGGCGCTGTCTGGAGAGCTGCGTTCAGTAAAGGGCGTGTTGCCTGCGACGTTAGCTGCCGATAGCGTCGAACGATGCTTAGTTGTTCCACACCATAACGGTGATCAGGCTGCGCTAGTGGGCAAGGGAGCCCATAAATCTGCGCAAACCTTGTTGGAGGTTTGTGCTGACATGTGTGGACAGACTCAGCTTGGCCTATATAGAACGGAACATCATCAGGCTGATGTTTCAGTGCTTCGCGACCTACAAGATATTATCGGCCAACAACAAGGCAAGCGAGCTCTGGAGATAGCAGCCGCTGGAAATCACAACTTACTTTTCCTTGGCCCTCCAGGAACTGGCAAGACTATGTTGGCGTCTCGTCTGCGTGATTTGTTACCTGAAATGAGTGATGACGAGGCGATGGAAACTGCATCGGTCGCTTCGTTAACGCAGCAAGAGATCAATCAGTACAACTGGAAGCAACGACCTTTTCGATCCCCTCACCATTCAAGCTCAATGGCGGCATTGGTGGGAGGAGGCTCAGTGCCTCGCCCCGGAGAGATCTCTTTGGCGCATAACGGCTTATTGTTCTTGGATGAGATGCCAGAGTTTGAGCGTAAGGTGCTCGATTCATTACGTGAGCCACTAGAGTCGGGCGAGATTATTATCTCCCGTGCTGCGGGCAAGACGCGTTTCCCTGCGCGCTTTCAGTTGGTCGGTGCACTCAACCCAAGTCCAACAGGTTACTACGAAGGTAATCAAGCGCGGGCTAACCCACAGATAATCTTGCGCTATCTCAACCGCTTATCTGGCCCCTTGCTAGATAGGTTCGATATGTCATTGGAGATACCTCTATTGCCCAAGGGAATGTTGGCCGAAGGAGGTGACCGAGGTGAAACCACCCAAGTCGTAAAGCACAGGGTCAAACAGGCTCGTCAAACAATGTTATCTCGCAACCATAAATCAAATGCTTTACTCGGCAGTCGAGAAATTGAGAAGTATTGCCCACTGCGACGTGAAGATGCGGAGTTTCTTGAGACAGCACTCCATCGATTGGGGCTGTCGATTCGTGCCTATCACCGAATCATTAAGGTAGCGCGAACCATTGCTGACCTTGACGGTAACGAGCAGATAGAAAAGAAACACCTATCGGAAGCGCTGGGCTATCGAGCGATGGACCGATTGTTGAAGCAACTCACGGCTCAAGCTGTTTAGTAGTAAATAGAAAGCCTGCTTGTGTGCAGGCTTTAGTTTGATAATTTATTGGCGCTGGCTGGAGTTAGAACTTGTAGTTCAGGCCGAGTGAGACGATGTATTGAGACTCATCATAGAAGGTAATGTTCGAGTCACTAGTACCGTAGCCTGCAAGAGAAACAAACGACCAGTTTTCCCAATCCATGAATTGATCATATTCATACGCGGCGAATAGATTGATGTTATCGTCACTGCGTTTCTTTTGGAAAGTAATGCTGCTCGCATCGTAAGAGCGTTGGTTGTAACCCGCCGTTAGTGCGTATTGATGACGTCCCATGCCGCCAAATAAGCTTACCTCACCGCCAAACTGTTCATAAGAGGCAGCTTTGCCATCCGCAGAACTTGATTGGTAGATCAGTGACGGTACTAACATCATGGTACGACTGATTGGCTGACGATATTGACCTTTCAGGTAGAAAGTATCGGCGTCGCGTTTTAGCGCGTCTTCAACTCGATCATCTTTCACATCTTTGGTGGCGTAGGCCATGTCTAAAGAGAAAGCAGAGTCAGCGATGCTCTCTAGTGTTAAACGAAAGGCATTACCCGTCTCGTCGGTTTTGCTGCGAGCTGACGTCGTGTTGTACGGATCGGCCCAAGTCTCGCCAGACATAATAGTTGGCAGAATCGAAGCATCGATGGTCATGCCTGACTCTAGTTGGTATTTATAACCAACCTCAAGCACAACAGTACCCGTCGCCACATCATCACGCGCGGTACCTGTGTAAACCTGATGGTTCAGCTTTTCACCAAAGGTGTAAGCAATGCTACCGAGAGGCGCAACTAAAAACGAGCTCTCAGACGAAGCTTTCTGGTTAGTCGATGAGATCTTACTGTCAGCGTCGGTATTAAAATTTGAGGTTGAAGAAGTGACACCGGCGTTGATAGATATCTCACCACTGAAACCTGGCTCATCAGCAAGCTTGGCTAACGCGGGCGCAGCGGCAACGCTTAACGCTAATAACGTATATTTGATTTTCATTCAGAGGCTCCTTGCCCCAGTGATTGGTAGCAATAAATAGCTGTTAATAAAAGGTTATAGAAAACAACAGAATATAAAGGTTCACTTTATCGTACACCTTATAAAGGTTAATTGGATAAATGGGAAACCGAACAGCATCCCAAGATAGTGTCTCTTGCAAGAAGTCATTAAAAAGCGTCAGGTACAAAAAAGGAAGCCGAAGCTCCCTTATTTTGTATTTTTGATTGTTTTTTTACTTTTTCAGTAAGAAGTTAACCAATTCAAAGTACTCGTCTAGGCTGCTGATGCCTTGCGCTTCTACTAAGTAACGGTTGTTAACTACAACAGCAGGTACACCAGAAAGGCCGCTGTCTTTGAATGCTTTGTCGAAGCGACGAACCATCGAATCTACTGCAAAGCCGTTGTATGCCGCATCGAATTTCTTAGCATCAACACCTTCGTCTAGGAAGATTTGACGCAGTTCGGCTTCATCACGTGGTGGCTTGTTCATGGTGTGGATGCGATTAAACATCACTGGCACCATTTTGTCTTCAACTTTCAGTGCAATCATGGTCGCGTAAGCTTTGCTCATTGGCAGCCCCATGTTGCCACCCATGAATGAAACATGGTTCTTCTGTAGCTTAGCGTCTTTAGGTAGCTGTTGTTTTAGCTGCTGGATGATTGGCTCAAAGCTATTACAGTGTGGGCAGTAGAAAGAGAAGAACTCTGTCACCATTGGTTTTTTTGATGCTTCTAGATCGAGAACTTTGTAGTGTTCACCTTCGTTAAATTTCGCAGCGTGAGCTGAAAGGCTCAACATGATCAATGAGAAAAATGCGAATAGCTTTTTCATTTATCCAATCTCCATTATGTTTGAATTTTTATCTAGTTGTATGTTGCGATTGCGTTTACCACTGAGGCATTAACGAAAGTGGTGGCTCTTGCAGGGTAGCAATTTGCTCTTTACAAGCAAGTACTTGTTGCTCCCAATATTTCGGGTCATTAAACCATGGGAAGGCTAAAGGAAACGCCGGATCGTGCCATCGCTTCGCCAACCATGCCATGTAATGCACCATACGTAGACCGCGTAGCGGTTCGATTAGTTTCAGTTGTGCGGTATTAAAATCGCAAAACTCTTGATAACTCTCTAGCAGAATATCCAGTTGCATCAGCTTATCTTGGCGCTCGCCATTGAGCAGCATCCACAGATCTTGTATCGCAGGGCCGTTACGTGCGTCATCAAGATCGACGAACATTGGCCCATCGCGCCACAAAATATTGCCAGGGTGGCAGTCACCGTGCAGGCGGATATTCTCAATGTTGCTCGGCCACTGGCTCTCTAGCTCTTTTATCAGAAGGTCAACGTCATTGAAGAACGCGTTTTCTAGGTGCGTCGGGATAAACTGAGAATTCTCTAGAATCTTACGTGGCTGATAAAGGTATTCATCTAAGCTGATTGTCGGGCGATGTTGGAATGTTCTTCCCGCGCTGGCTTTATGAATACGACCAAGAAAACGGCCTACGCCTTCCAGTTGGTCTAGGTTATCCACTTCATACTGTCTGCCGCCGACACTTTCAAACAAGGCAAATAGGTAGCCTTGGTATTCATGTAAGGTTGCACCGTTGATTCGCATTGGAGGTGCAATTGGCATCTCTTGTTCGATAAGCTCGAGTGCGAAGTCATGCTCTTCTTGGATCTGTGCTTTGTTCCAGCGTTGCGGACGATAAAACTTAACGACGTAGCGCTTACGATCTTCATCGGTGAACTGATATACACGGTTTTCGTAACTGTTGAGAGCGAGAAGCCCGGATTCAGCGCGAACTCCGATGCTCTCCAGGGCGTACCACATGAAGTCAGGAGTCAGGTTATCAAAGTTAAAGGCTTGCATCGTCATAGAATAAAAAAGGCTCATTACTGAGCCTTTTTCCATTTATTGGGTTGTTATACCAAGCACTAAAGTGCAGGTATCAGAGCTTCTTGATAAAGCGGCTTTCGACTTCCATCGTAAACTCTTCATTATCCGAGAGTATAAACTGAATTGTCGAAACTGGTGAGCTCAGTTTTTCTGGGTCGGCGCCTAAACTGATAGGTAGGTTCAAAACCTCGCCTGGATCGACAGTAATCGTCTGTTTGCCATACCAGATCGAATCGGGCAGTCCGCTAACATCGAGTTTGTACTCTTGCTCTTGTTGAGTCTTGTTGATCACTTTCAAGGTGTAGGTGTTTTCAACCAACCCTTGGCTATTGACCCTAAACAGCTGATTTCTGTCACGTAGAACACTTAGGCCAGCAGGATCAACACTCGCGATTTGCACGAAGAATAGGCCCAGCATCACGATTAAGATGGCTCCATAGCCCAACAGCTTAGGACGCATTACCTTGGTTGAGTGGCCTTCAAGTCTGTGCTCGGTGGTGTAGTTGATCAGGCCTTTTTCATAGCCCATTCGTTCCATGGTGTTGTCACAGGCATCAATACACGCGCCACAGTTAATGCATTCGTATTGTAGACCGTCACGGATATCGATACCCGTTGGGCACACTTGAACGCATAAATTACAGTCAATACAGTCGCCTAGACCAAGTTCTTTTGGATCGGCTTTACGAGAGCGAGGACCACGGCTTTCACCACGTTCTGTGTCGTAGCCTACGATGAAGGTGTCTTTATCGAACATTGCCGATTGGAAACGCGCGTAAGGACACATATGCAGACAAACAATTGAACGCATCCAACCTGCATTAGCATAGGTGCAGCCTGCAAAGAACAGTACCCAAAAAACCGGCCAGAACGATGAATTAAAGGTAAAGAAGCCAACCACTAACTCTTTGATTGGGATGAAGTAGCCAACAAAGGTTAAACCGGTCGCAATGGCAATTGCCCACCACGCAATGTGTTTGAGGGTTTTTCTGAGGATTAAATTGGTTGTCAGTTTGCCTGAGTCTTGTTTTCTTCGCTTATTGGCAGCCCCTTCTAGTTTCTCTTCGAACCAAATGTACATGAAGGTCCAGACGGTTTGCGGACATAAATAGCCACACCAGACACGGCCTAAGAAGGTGGTTATGAAGAATAAGCCAAACGCGGCAATCATAAATAGGATCGCGAGTAGGGTCAGATCTTGTGGGTATAAGGTGGTGCCAAAGAAGTTGAACTGTTGGCTGCCGATATCGAGCAAGATCGCTTGGCGTTCACCAAATGGAATCCATGGGATAAGCGCAAAAAGTAAAAGTAAGAACCAACCGCCATAGCGACGCAGTTGTTGGAATTTACCTTTGCTTTCTCGAACATAGATTCGGTTACTTGGGTTAAATCGATCTCCATTACCTTTATGTGTTTTCGGGTTAAAGGTTTTAGGAGTCACATCTTTGATATCGATTTTATCCTGACTCATGGACTATCCTTTTTGTGGCTTGTTTGCCCGGTTAAGTTGGGCATGACGACATTACTTGAAAGTATGGTTTAGAGAACCTGTTGAAATAGAGCTTGGTGCATTTGTTGTTATCGCACTCACTCTTATTATTTTAGAAGATTCTTATGGATGGCGATTATAGCGACAATCTTGTTCTCATTTCTTTAACGCTATCAACCTTTAACAACAAAAGTCATAACAGTTGTGACGAAAAAATAGCGAACAGAAACAAAAAAGCGACCGAGTGGTCGCTTTTTAAAATTGAGTGTTTTATCTATAACAGCAATTGAGTTCTAAACAAATCGGCGACTAAAGAAGGCCACGCGCTTTTAGAATTGCGGTTTTGAAATCATCTTCTTGGTCTTTTTTCAGACCCGGGATCATTTCATCTTTTTCGCTGTTACGCATTTTAAGATGGTAGATAAGAACATCGTCAGTCAGTTCTTCAAGTTTGCCTTGGTAGCCTGCTTCTTTTGATAGCTTAATGATGAACTCTAATAGGTTAAGCTCTTGATCTTTTTGCCACTCAGGCTCCATCAGTTCAAGCAGTTCTTCAATGCGGTGACACTTCATACTTTACTTCTCCACAAATTTTATAATGATTTGTGGTTAAGGTATCAAATTGGATAGGGAATACCAATGTGTAAACACATTTCAAGGCGGGTCTGGGCAAGAAAAAAGCGCAGTAAAAACTGCGCTTTTTGTTAAGCGGCTCTAATCACTTTTGTTGTAGTCGGTGCTAATAAAGCAGTCTTCTCAACTAGAGTCATTGTAGGAGCCAATTTCTTAGCCGTTGGAGCAGCAGCAAAGCCACTACGACGACGCATCGCACTACGGTTGGTGTGCGAGAACCTGACAGCTGTTGGGCGCATTAATTTACCTAACGGTCAGGCATATCCATTGCCAATCTAATGGCCTGATTTACCATGAGCTCTACCTCAATTGCTTGAAGCGTCACTCGTCTGGCTTTCGCCAATCCGAAGAATAAATCAGGATAATGACATGCATGCATATCAAGGCTTAGATTATCACTATCTAAGTTATCGATCGACGTCTGAGTGATAATTAAACGATATTAGAGCTAAAATAGTGTGAGCAGTATATTTGAGTTTGAACCTCTTTCAGGCTTAAGATGATGCTTTAAAGGAGGTGCATATGTCGTTCTTAAAGAAAACGTTAGCAAGTTTTGGTATTGGGTCGGCCAAGGTCGATTCTGTGTTGCAACAGGAAGTGCTGTATCCAGGGCAGAAGGCGAGCATTATTGTGCATGTGTATGGTGGCGCTCAGCCACAGGAGATCGACAATATCGATCTTAATCTGTGTTGTCGTTACGTAAAAGAAGTCACCATGAACTCACAAAGGCAAGAGGGCGGTCAAACACGCCGTATGCACCAGACCTATTCATTAGCAAAATGGAGTCTGCCGTATGCCTTTGTTATTCAGCCGGGTGAAACCCGTGATTTTGAATGTGAGTTTGATGTCCCGCTGAATACACCGGTCACGATTGGTGACTCAAAGGTGTGGCTTGAAACCGGGCTGGACATTGCGATGGCGATTGATCCATCGGATAAAGATATCTTAACGGTTCGTCCTGATGCACTCCTCGATGGTATTTTTAACGAACTTGAAGCTCAAGGCCTGCGCATTCGCCAAGTGGAATGTGAAGCGGTAGAAGGCTTTGAACTGCCGTTCGTTCAAGAGTTTGAGTTTGTCCCGACGACGGGGCCTTATCATGGCCGCTGGCGTGAGCTTGAGGTTGTTGCCCATCGTGATAAAACTGAGCTGAAGTTGTGGTTTGAGATAGACCGTAATCGCGACGGTGCCAAAGGCATGTTGGCGAGTTTATTGGGAGTGGGCCAGCTACAGCGTCAATTGAGTGTGCCATTGGATACCTCACCGGAAGAAGCCGGCAAGATGGTGCTTGAGTATCTAGATAGCGCCTCTTAGTCAGCTCTTTGGTTCTTTAGCTTTAGAGAGCCTAGCCTCATCACACAGTTTAGGCGTTATTAATACCATAAAAGATGTCATAAAAATTTAAGCTTACACGTGTAAGCTTAATGTGTAATACTAGGTCAATTGAACATATACTCTAGTAGGATACTCATGTCTGCATCATCAGTCAGCGAATACAGCGACATCGAAGAACGCGCTAATGCGATAACCCATGGCTTGGGCGTCGTGCTTGGCGTGGTTGGTCTGATCTTGTTGCTGGTTCGCGCGTTTGATTACCAAGCCGACATGTTGACTGTTGCTAGTATGGCAATCTATGGCAGCAGCATTATCCTGCTCTTTCTTGCTTCCACGCTCTATCACTCGATCACCACAGAGAAGACCAAGCGTTTATTGAAAACCCTCGATCACTGTGCGATTTATTTACTGATCGCAGGTAGCTACACCCCGTTTTTATTGGTTGGTTTAAGAACCCCACTGGCGATGGGCTTGATGGCGGTTATTTGGGGAATTGCGCTGGTCGGTATCACCATGAAGATTGCCTTCGTCTACCGATTTAAGCGCTTATCGCTGTTCATTTATTTAGCTATGGGCTGGCTGTCGTTGATTGTGGTGTATCAACTGGCTATGAATATCGATATAGGCGGCTTGGTGTTATTGGCGCTCGGTGGCGTGATCTACTCGTTGGGTGTTATTTTCTATGTGACAAAACGCATCCCTTACAACCACGCCATCTGGCACTTGTTTGTTTTGGCGGGCTGCGCTTGCCATTTCTTCGCTATTTATTTGTACGTGACTCCGGTTTAGCGAGCCAGTACCTCAGTAATCTCAGCTTTAATCTGATATTCAGGGTGTTGTTCTAGGTCAAGTTTGATTAGTTTGCCTTCTTCACCCGTCTTTGGTCGTAGGTATGTGTCGGCCATTCGTTTGATTGACTTCCACACTGCAACTTCTTCTTCTGCCAACAACTCACCTTCTGCAGTAAATACGCTGATGTTAAGTGATACCAAAATGACAGCTTGAGTGCCTTGGTTGGTGATAGCTGTCGGAATGATAAGCTCACCATCTTCATAGCGACTTGCACCCAGTACAACATCCACTCCTGATTGAGAGAGCTGTAAGCTTGGCTTCTTACTATTAACCACAATCGTAGTGCCACGCGTGTTCGTTGAGACAGGTACGGCTACGACAGGTGCTGCTGCAATAGGCGCTGCTGAAACAGGCACTGCAATCTCTGATGTTATCGCTGCTGCTTCCGTTTGCTTTGGTGCCACGTATTGCCAAGTAAAATCATCTTTGAGTAACACTTGTTTGCCATCTGGCAGTGTGACCATTTGCTCAGCAAAGGCAGAACTTACGAATACTGAGTTTGCGAGCAATGCGCTTGCGATAAGTAGGTATGATTTCATCTCTGTTTCCTTAAATATTCGTGCAATTAGCGTCGCCAGAAGGCTGGGAAGAATAGAACGATCAGCGTCAGTATCTCGAGTCTTCCCATCAACATGCCAAGGCTTAATAACCACTTAGCAGCGTCTGGCAGCGGCGCAAAGTTCCCCGTTGGACCGATCACACTGCCCATGCCTGGACCAACGTTGGCAACGGCTGTGATAGCGCCAGATATACTGGTCACGGGATCAAGTCCCATCGCGCTCAAGCCACCTGCAATTAAGATAATCGTAATAAAGAACATCAAACCAAATGCGACCAGTGAACGCACAATGTCGTCATTTACTGGTCGTTGGTTATAGCGTTGAACAAAGACACCCGACGGGTGAATCAGCTTCATCATTTGTTTATGAAGCATGGTCATCGCGATCTGGAAACGGAAGATTTTGATACCGCCAGAGGTTGAACCTGAGCAAGCGCCCGCCATCATTAGAAACGCAAATAAAGTGGTTGGTAGTGCGCCCCACGCGGTGAAGTCTTCTAAGCCAAAACCGGTTGTGGTGACCACGGATACGATATTGAACATCGAAACACGCATCGCATCCATGACTGTGTAGCCATCTCTAACCACCAACCATGTCGATATTACGGCACTGGTGACCAAGAATAGATACGTGAACCCTTTCACTTGCGCATCTTTGTAGAGGATTGAGAGCTTTCTACCACGCAGTGCGCTAACGAACAATAGGAAAGGCAGGCCGCCAAGGAACATGAACAGCGTTCCCACCCAGTGAGCACTGTTAGAGAAGTGGTTCATCGAGCCATCGGATGTTGAGTATCCCCCCGTCGACAGTGTTGTGAAGGCGTGATTGATCGCGTCAAAGATGCCCATGCCTGCAAACAGGTAGCTAATAATGCACAAGCCAGTCAGAACCAGATAAACCGCCACGATGTTCTTCGCGACCGTTTTCGCTCGTGGGCTGCTTTTATCTGACCAATCGGATGATTCGGTTTGGAACAGGCGCATACCACCGACGTTGAGCATTGGCAGAACCGCTACCGCCATAACGATGAAGCCGATGCCACCTAACCATTGCAGTATGGAACGCCACAACAGAATGCTTGGTGCCATGCTGTCTAAGCCGCTTAATACGGTTGAGCCTGTCGTGGTGATACCAGACATGGTTTCAAAATAGGCGTCGGTGAAGCTGATGTGGTTGATGAAGACAAACGGCAGTGCAGCAAAGGCACTGGCTATAGTCCATACCAGAGAGGTGATCAGGAACATGTCCCGCACACCAAGCCGGAACTTAGCTGAACGGCCTAAACTCAAGCAGATGAACGCCACTATGTGCGTGATCACTACCGACTGACCAAACTCGAGGAAGCCACCGGTGCCTGTGAAAAATGCAACCAATGTAGGGATGTACATGAACAGGGCCAGTTTTGATAACACTAACCCTATCACTAATAATATCGGACGAAAGTTGACCATAGCTTAATAGACCATCGCTTTGTGCCGGAGCGTCGCTCTCACAACGAAGAAGGTTGTGAGAAGAAGCTTACGAGAACAAGGCTATAAGAAGAACGGACTCGGTTGGAAAAGAGACTCAACATCAGGCACGTATTTCTTGTCCACTAGGAACATTACTACGTGGTCATCTTGTTCGATTACAGTTCTATCGTGCGCGATAAGTACCTCTTCTCCTCGAACAATCGCACCAATAGTGGTGCCCGGTGGTAGTTTGATGTCGCCAATCGCTCGGCCAACGACTTTAGATGTGGTTTCGTCACCGTGAGCAATGGCTTCGATCGCCTCTGCAGCGCCGCGACGTAGGGATGATACGTTTACAATATCAGCACGACGAACGTGAGTAAGCAGCGCAGAAATGGTCGCTTGCTGTGGAGAGATCGCAATATCAATCACACCACCCTGAACAAGGTCTACGTAAGCACCGCGCTGAATCAGTACCATTACCTTCTTGGCACCCATTCGCTTAGCCAGCATGGCTGACATGATGTTGGTTTCATCTTCATTGGTTAGGGCAATGAACACGTCGACCTGATCGATGTTCTCTTCAGTCAGCAGTTCTTGGTCGGCTGCATCACCACAGAATACGATGGTGTTTTCTAATTCTTCAGACAGCTTCTCGGCGCGAGTGTAGCTGCGCTCGATAAGCTTTATGCTGTAGCTTTGCTCAAGGCGTTTTGCCAAGCTTGCACCAATGTTACCACCGCCAACAATCATGATGCGACGATACGGTTTCTCTAGGCGTTGCAGTTCACTCATTACTGAGCGGATATGGTTACTCGCCGCGACAAAGAAAACCTCATCATCGGCTTCAATGATGGTAGTACCTTGTGGGCGAATAGGGCGACCTTGACGGAAGATAGCGGCAACACGAGTATCAATGTGCGGCATGTGCTCACGCAAAGCAGACAGTGCGTTACCAACCAATGGTCCACCGTAGTAAGCTTTTACTGCGACTAGGCTAACCTTCTGTTCAGCAAAGCTCACAACCTGCAGTGCGCCTGGGTATTGAATCAAGCGCTCAATGTAGCTGGTCACTAACTCTTCGGGTGCGATAAGGTGATCGACTGGGATCGCGCCTGATTTGAATAGCGCTTCTTTCTCTTCCAGATATTCTGGAGAACGAATACGGGCAATTCGGTTCGGTGTATTGAAAAGAGAGAAGGCAACCTGACATGCAGCCATGTTGGTTTCATCCATGTTGGTTACTGCAACCAACATGTCGGCATCTTGCGCACCCGCTTCACGTAGTGTGTTTGGGTGGCTGGCATAACCGTTTACAACCCTAAGGTCGTACTTATCCTGAAGTTCACGCAGTCGGTCAGCATTACGGTCGACAATGGTGATGTCATTGTTTTCACCAACCAGGTTTTCAGCAAGGGTACCGCCAACTTGTCCAGCACCTAGGATAATGATCTTCATAGCCTTTCTCTTTTCTTTACCGTGGTAATTCTAGTTATCTAACTTTGTTTTGATAATGCACTAGAAAGAAACAGCGGCTAAGAAATAAATTCTTAGCCGCTGTTAGTTGTTATGCCTGTTTTACTAGAACTGCATAGTAGAAGCCATCCATATCTTCTTCTCCAGGTAGTATTTGACGACCCGGATTTTCGATATCAGACCCAACCAGCGTTGCGTTCTCAGTACGCTCTAGGAATGCTTTCACTTGCAGCACGTTTTCTTGCGGCGTGATAGAACATGTCGCATAAACCATGGTGCCGCCTTCTTTCAGCTGACGCCACATGGCATCCATAATTTCGCTTTGCAGTTCAGCCAGCGCATCAATGTCAGATGCACGACGTAGCCACTTGATGTCAGGGTGACGGCGAATTACGCCGGTCGCTGAACAAGGTGCATCAAGTAGGATACGGTCGAACTTATCACCCATCCACCACTCTTCAGGGTAGCGAGCATCACCACAAATTACGTCGGCACGCAGTTGTAGACGTTCAAGGTTATCGTAAACACGGTCTAGGCGTTTAATGTCGCAGTCAATCGCAACCACTTCAGTGTCGTTGGTATGCTCAAGAATGTGTGCCGTTTTACCACCTGGCGCAGCACAACAATCTAGGATTAGCTCACCATCTTTTGGTGTTAGATAATCAACTGAAAGCTGAGCGGCAGCGTCTTGTACTGATACCCAACCTCTGTCGAAGCCAGGAAGTAAAGTAACATCACAAGGTGCAGCTAATTTTATGGCATCTGCTGCTTCAGGGTGCAATGTGTATTCAATGTTTTCGTTTTTAAGCAGTTCAACATACTCGTCACGAGTGTGGTGTTGGCGGTTAACGCGCAGCCACATTGGTGCCTTGCTGTTGTTTGCTTCAACCAGTTGCTCCCATTGATCTGGGTAGCTCTCTTGAAGCATTTTTAGGATCCAGCTTGGGTGGCCATATTTGCCTGCATTGTGGCTAACGGCTTTCTCGTCTAGTTCTTCTTGGTCACGTAGGTAGCTACGTAATACCGCGTTGATCAAACCACTTAGGCTTGGACCGCGCAGTGTTTTGGTGCCCTCAACTGTTTCCGCAACGGCAGCATGCGAAGGGATACGCATGAAGCTCAGTTGGTAAATGCCCACCAAAATCAGGTGGTGGAATACACGCTTTTTACCTTTAAGCGGGTTTTCCATTAGTTCGTTAGCGATTGACTCTAAACGAGGCAGGTAACGAAGTGCGCCGTAGCAAATCTCTTGCAGTAGAGCATGGTCTCGCGGGCGGATCGTTTTTTGAGCCGCAGGGAGAGCGTGTGAAAGAGAGTGGCCTTTATCGACAACTTGAAATAGGACATTTGCAGCAGCAGCGCGAACATTCATGAGGGGTACCGAATATTTATTTGAATACATGAGGGCATCTCTGCCCTCGTAAAGGTTTTCTAAGCTGCGCTTATGGCAGCTTTAAAAGCGGTTAAGAAAGTTGAGTTCCAACTTCAAACCAGCTTGCACGAGAGTTCAAGATATCCTGAACTGACATGGCTTTTTTACCAGGCACTTGCAGCTGTTCAAGAACAAGTACACCTTGTCCTGTTGCTACGTAGATACCCGTTTTATCGGCTTGCAGAATAGTACCTGCAGGCTTATCAGAGGTTTGCTCTGCTACACGGCTTTGCCATACTTTGATGCTGTTTTCCGCAGCTTCAAAGTGGCTCATTGGCCATGGGTTGAAAGCACGAACGCAGCGCTCAATATGAGCTGCGTCATCACTCCAGTTGATACGCGCTTCTTCTTTACTTAGCTTCTTCGCGTAGTTAGAAAGTTCGTCGTCTTGTTTTTCAGCCACCGCTTTACCAGAAGCGATGTCAGACAAACACTCAACAAGCGCATCAGGGCCAAGACCAGCTAGCTTTTCGTACATTGAAGCACTGGTATCAGTCGCTTCAATTGGTAGTGTTGCGATACTGAGCATGTCACCCGTATCTAGGCCGATATCCATCTGCATGATCGTCACGCCTGTCTCTTTATCACCCGCCCAAATAGAGCGTTGGATAGGAGCAGCACCACGCCAGCGCGGCAGGATAGAGCCATGCACGTTGATACAACCTAAGCAAGGCGTATCTAAAACCACTTGTGGAAGCAATAAGCCGTACGCTACAACCACCATGATGTCAGCATTCAAATCCGCTAGCTCTTGCTTAGCTTCATCTGACTTGAAGTTTTCAGGTTGGTAAACCGGAATATTGTTTTCAAGTGCGATGTTTTTTACTGGGCTCGCAGTCAGTTTTTTACCGCGGCCTGCTGGACGATCTGGCTGTGTGTAAACAGCAATAACTTCATGCTCCGAAGACAACAACGCCGCCAAGTGACGGGCGGCGAAATCCGGAGTACCTGCGAAGACAATTCTTAAAGACTGACTCAAGGTAGGCTTCCTTCTAATTTAGTAATAGCAGCGGTGATTAACCTTGTTTCTCGTTGAAACGTTTAATCTTCGCTAGCTTATCTTGGATACGTTTACGCTTTAATGGCGATAGGTAATCAACAAACAACTTGCCTTCTAGGTGGTCAAGTTCGTGCTGAACACAGATAGCCAGAAGGTCATCAGCGTCGAATGTGAATTCGTTGCCGTCACGGTCTAATGCTTTAACCGTTACTTCTGCAGCGCGAGGTACTAGAGCTCGAGCGCCAGGTACAGATAGACAGCCTTCTTCGATACCATCTTCGCCGCGCTTTTCAGTGATTTCAGGGTTGATCAGAACCATAGGCTCATCACGCGTCTCTGAAATATCGATAACAACGATGCGCTGGTGGAAATCTACTTGCGTTGCCGCAAGGCCGATACCTTCTTCGTCGTACATGGTTTCAATCATGTCATCAACGAACTTTTGAATCTCTGGGGTAACTTCTTTTACCGGTTTCGCCACGGTACGTAGACGATCATCTGGTAATGTTAATACTTGTAATACAGACATATACACTCGAAATATTGAACTGTGCCGAAACAGCTTAAACCTTGTTGGCTCAATTCTAGACATTTTAGAGGCCAAATGACAGCATCCTGAAGGTAATTCTCCAATCAGATGTCATATATTCAGACCAAGGAACCTAGGTCATGCGTCATTTATTCCCTGCTTTATCTCTTGTTTGTGCCTTGATTTCGTTCGCCGCTACGGCGGAAAATAGTGAGCAACCTTTAACCATTAAACAGGGCGCACCTGAGGCGTATGTGGTGGTTAAGGGTGATACCTTGTGGGATATTTCTGCGATGTATCTCGATAGTCCATGGTTGTGGCCAAGGTTATGGCAGGTGAATCCAGAGATTGAAAACCCTCATCTTATTTACCCCGGAGATAAACTGTCTTTGGTTTGGATTAATGGCGAGCCTGTATTGAGCCTCAAGCCTGTTATCAAGCTGAGCCCTAAGATTCGTGTCTCTGAGAAGAAAGCAGTACCTACCGTCAATGAGGGGCTAGTTTTGCCGTATTTACAGTCTGATCGCTTGGTAGAGCAGCAAGATATCGAATCGGCGCAACGGGTATTAGGAACCAGTGATGGAAAGAGATTCTTATCGGGTGCAGACCGGTTATTTATCTCAGGTAACCAGCAGCATCAAAAATGGGGTATCTACCGCGCCGTTGAAACTTACCAACGGCAGCAACCCCAAGCGACTATTACCTCGTTGCGCTTGGTTGCCACTGCGCGCTTAAAAGAAGTGGATGCTGAGTTCAGTAGCTTGCAGATAGACACTCAATTGCAAGAGGTATTGCTTAACGACCTGGTGCTCCCTGAACTTGGTGTTGATCAGGTGAAGCTCTCTACCACGTTTTACCCTGCACCTAGTGCGGCGGGTCAGTTTGCTAATATCTTGGGTTCGTTAGATGGCAGCCAATACAGCGCGAAGAATCAGGTGGTAGTGATCAACAAAGGTTCACAGGATAACCTTCGCCAAGGCTCTATGTTTACCCTCAGCGAAAGCGGTGCAGTGGTGTTTGGTAAGCAAGGTGAATACAGCTATAAAGAGTCGGCGGCGAGCGATAAGGTGCAATTGCCAAGTACCTCGCTGGGTAGCTTGATGGTTATTCGTCCCTATCAATATTTTAGCCTCGCGTTGATTACTCAGAGCTCTAAGCCTGTTAGTAATGATATTCTGGCGGTATCGCCTTTGGACCTTGCTTTGACGGAAGAGATTAAGGGTACCGAGTGAATGAGCAACAACTGAGTGCTTGGTTAACTCTAAGTTTTGTTCCGCAATTGGGTGGCAAACGCCTTTCTCGCCTGCTGAGTATCGATTCCCCTTCGAACATTGTTGGCTACTCAAGTCAGCAGCTGCAAGCGATGGGTTTGTCAGCTAAGCAAATATCCTATCTAAGAGAGCAAGCCCCAAGAGAAGTGGAGGCTTGCTTATCATGGCAAGCAAAACAGCCTAACCATCACATTATTACCCCGAATTGCTCATATTATCCCAAACTGCTCAATGAGATTGCCTCTGCGCCCAGTGTTCTTTTCGTTAAAGGTCACGTCGAAAAGCTGATTGAACCTCAAATCGCTATGGTCGGCAGTCGCAATGCCAGTCTTGAAGGGCTGCAGACAGCGAAGTCCTTCGCCAAAGAGTTTGTCCAAAACGGTTTGATTGTCACCAGTGGCTTAGCTTTAGGTATCGATGGCTATGCTCATGATGGTGCTCTGGATAAAGGAGGGGAAACTTTTGCAGTGTTGGGTTCTGGCTTGGACTCCATTTATCCTGCCCGCCACCGAAATCTAGCGGAGAGGATCTGTGAGAATGGCGCGCTGATTTCAGAGTTTCGCCCAAGTGCTAAACCGAGACCTGAACATTTCCCCCGTCGTAACCGTATTATAAGTGGCTTGTCTTTGGGAACTCTCGTTGTTGAAGCGGCAGAAAAGAGTGGTTCTTTGATTACGGCTCGTTATGCGATGGAGCAAGGTCGAGAAGTGTTTGCGCTTCCCGGTTCTATTCATAGCCCAACCAGCCGCGGAGGTAACAGTCTCATCAAAGCTGGAGCATGTTTAGTGCAAAATGCTCAAGATGTTCTGATTGAAATAAAGAGTCTGTTAAACTGGTCTATAGAGCAGCAGCCGAGCTTATTCGAACCTACGCAGAATAAGGGTGAAAATGAACAATTGCCATTTCCACAGCTGTTAGCTAACGTAGGATTAGAGGCGACACCCGTTGATATTTTGGCACAGAGAACCCATATACCTGTGCATGAAGTCATGATGCAGCTTTTAGAGCTTGAGCTCTCAGGGCATGTTGTTGCAGTTTCCGGTGGCTATATTCGAAAGGGGAGAGGCTAAGCTATGATGATGGACATACTGATGTACTTGTTTGAAACCTACATCCATAGCGATTCTGAATTGCAGGTGGATCAAGACGAGCTGGAAGATGAGCTTCTTCGAGCAGGGTTTCACCAAGACGATATTTATAAGGCCCTCCATTGGTTAGAAGATCTTGCGGCACTGCAAGATACCGACAACCAAGCGGCGATTACTATGTGCTCCAATACCTCGATGCGTGTTTATACCAGTCGAGAGATTTCACGTATTAATATGGAGTGTCGAGGTTTCCTACTATTCCTAGAGCAGATCAACGTGCTCACGACAGAGATTCGTGAAATGGTGATTGATCGTGTAATGGGGCTTGAGACCAACGAATTTGAATTGGATGATCTGAAATGGATTATCTTAATGGTGCTATTCAATGTACCGGGTAATGAAAGTGCTTACACGCAAATGGAAGAGCTGTTGTACACCAAAGAGCAAGGTATCTTGCATTAATACAGGCTTGTCATGAGTAGTAAGATTGATAATCAGCTTTTTTCAGCACATGAACATGCGTTAGAGCATGAACCTTGTCCACAGTGTGGTGGGGAGCTTCAGCTTCGCCATGGTAAGCACGGCCCATTTTTAGGCTGTAAGCAGTATCCGAGCTGTGATTACATCAAGCCTCTTCATCAAAATGATGGTCATGTGGTGAAAGAGCTGGGCGTACCGTGCCCTAAATGCCAAAACGAGTTGGTATTAAGGCAAGGTCGCTTTGGGATGTTCATTGGTTGTAGTAGCTACCCAACGTGTAATCACATCGAATCTTTAGATCAACCGAAAGAACAACCTGAAGAGCAGCCACTTGTTGCCTGTCCTGAGTGTGGCCGAGGTCATCTGGTTGAGCGTAAATCTCGCTATGGCAAAATCTTTTATGCTTGTGATAACTACCCTAAGTGTAAGTTCGCCGTTAATCAGCCACCAGTTATAGGTCGTTGTGAAGAGTGCCAGTTCCCGTTGTTACTTGAGAAGAAAACAGCTCACGGGATGAAAAAGCAATGTGCGGACCGCAAATGTCATCACATTCAATCTGAATAGCCTCAGGTTATAGAAATAAAAATGGCGCTCACTGAGCGCCATTTTTGTATCTAAACTAACAAAGCCATGCTGGTCTATTTCATCTGATCAGCAAATTCATGAATAGCTGGATAAGCTTTTTTGTCGAGGATATTAGCCAGAGAACATAATGTTCTTTGCAGTTCGGCGTTGTAGTCTGCGCTCACGTTAATGTGACCCATCTTACGGCCTGTTCGTTTTTCTTTACCATACCAATGCACATGACAACCGCCTTGAGCCAAAATAGCGTCAGGTAGAGTATCTTCACCAAGGATGTTAATCATTGCGGTTGGACGAATCAGCTTGGTACTGCCTAGTGGCATTCCACAGACCGCACGAAGGTGATTCTCAAACTGACAAGTCTCAGCACCTTGCTGTGTCCAGTGACCTGAGTTATGAACACGTGGTGCAATCTCGTTAACCAACAATGAACCTTGAACGTCAAAGAACTCAAGTGCTAGCACACCAACGTAATCCAAGCGCTCAGCAACCGCAGTAAACATGGCTTTCGCTTGTTCTTGCAACTCAATATCATCAATTGCGGTCGATAAGCTCAATACGCCATCGGTGTGAACATTTTCTGCCAATGGGTAAACTTGAACCTCTCCATTAGTTCCACGAGCACCAACCAGTGATACTTCACGATCGAACGGAACAAACTTTTCTGCCACAATTGCTTGATTGTCGGTTGCAGCAATGCACTCGGCCATTTCTGTCCAAGTTGCTTCAACGCTGTCTAATGTTTTTAAACGCCACTGGCCTTTGCCATCGTAGCCGCCAAGTGTGCTCTTCAACACCATCGGTAGGCCAACATGAGCAATTGCAGCGTCAAAGTCTTCGCGAGAGTTAATCACATAGTACTTAGCGTTCTTCACGTTCGCTTCGTCTAATAGCGCTTTTTCGAGGCGACGGTCACCGCCAGCTTTGATTGCTTCTGTGGTCGGTAAGAACTTACCGCTGCGCTCACATACTTCAAGCACATCATGAGGGATGTGTTCGAATTCAGCAGTAATCACGTCCGCGCGCTCAATCGCATTTTCTAAGCCGTTGCCTAGAATCGCTTGCGTTAATGGATGAACAATATTTTTGCTGCCAACATCAAAAGCAGAAATTTCAATATTCAGCGGTGCCCCAGCTAGGGACATCATGCGAGCAAGTTGGCCCGCGCCTAACACAAGAACATGCATGGGAATTAGTCCTCTGCAGGGTTTGGATTAGCAAGTACCGTTTCTGTTTGCTCAGAGCGGAATGCTTCTACTTTTGCCATTACTTCTTCATTGTGTGTACCAATGATTTGAGCAGCTAGGATGCCAGCGTTCGCTGCACCCGCTTCACCGATAGCTAGAGTACCTACAGCAATACCTTTTGGCATTTGCACGATAGAAAGCAGAGAATCCATTCCTTTCAGCGCTTTAGACTGAACTGGAACACCAAGTACAGGTACGCTTGTGAAAGCAGCTGCCATGCCTGGTAGGTGAGCTGCACCGCCAGCACCAGCAATAATGACTTTAATACCGCGCTCTTTTGCACTGGTTGCGTAGTCTGCAAGCAACTGAGGTGTGCGGTGAGCTGAAACCACTTTTGTTTCGTACGCTACGCCAAACTGATCCAACATGTCCGCAGCTAGCTTCATTGTTGGCCAATCAGATTTAGAACCCATGATAATACCGACAGTCATCTCAAACTCCTTCAGGTACGATTTAATTAGTGATTAGATATTTTGCGCGCATTATACGGGTAAAATTGCTTTAGGAAAACGTTTGCGTCAGTCTAAATTGCCATTTGATACATTTTATAAACAAATAGCTTTAGTAACAGTGAGTGATAATTTGTACACTTAGCGAGTTCGATAACTGACTTAATGAGGCAACCCGTGGATAACTTTCAACATACATTGCAGGCATTACAACAGGGCGAAGTCATTGCTTACCCGACCGAAGGCGTTTTTGGGGTTGGTTGTGATCCTGATAATCCACATGCCATCAAGAAATTACTCGAGTTAAAACAGCGTCCAGTTGAAAAGGGCTTGATCTTGATTGCGGCAAGTTACGAGCAGCTGCTTCCTTATATTGATGAAAGCCAACTGACCGATGAGCAACTAGCGACGGTTAAAGCAACATGGCCGGGACCGGTCACTTGGATCATGCCAACCAGTGCTAAAGTGACTGATTGGGTGAGTGGTCAGTTTGATTCAATCGCTGTGCGAGTGACGGATCACCCTTTGGTTCAAAGAATGTGTAATGAATTCGGTAAGCCGTTAACCTCTACCAGTGCTAACCTGTCGGGCGAACCGCCTTGTATGACGACTGAAGAAGTACAACAGCAACTTGGTCAACACTTGGTTGCGATTCTTGAAGGGAAAACGGGTGGTCGAGATAAGCCAAGCGAAATCAGAGATGCAAAAACGTCGAAAATATTAAGACAGGGTTAAACCCTGCAAAGGAAAGTAAAATGTCAGCAATTGATAAAGAAGCAGTAAAGCAGTTTTTACTGAGCCTACAAGATTCGATTTGCCAACAGCTTGAACAAGCTGATGGTAGCGCACTATTTAAAGAAGATGCATGGGAACGCGAACCTGGCGATCGCCTTGGTGGCGGTGGTCGTACTCGTGTTATGACTGACGGTGCGGTCTTTGAACAAGGTGGTGTAAATTTTTCTCACGTTGCAGGTAAGGCAATGCCCGCTTCAGCAACGGCTCATCGCCCTGAATTAGCCGGACGTAAGTTTGAGGCAATGGGCGTATCGTTAGTTATCCACCCTAAAAACCCTTATATCCCAACCTCTCATGCTAACGTTCGATTCTTTATTGCCGAAAAAGAAGGCGAAGACCCTATCTGGTGGTTCGGTGGTGGTTTCGATTTAACACCATTCTATCCTTTCGATGAAGATTGCCAATCTTGGCATCAAATTGCTAAAGATCTGTGTACGCCATTTGGTGATGATGTGTATCAAGAACACAAAGAGTGGTGCGATAAGTACTTCTATTTACCTCACCGCGATGAAACGCGCGGTGTTGGTGGCTTGTTCTTTGATGACTTAAACGAGTGGGGCTTTGAAAAGAGTTTTGCTTACATGCAGGCTGTTGGTGAAGGCTATGCTGCGGCGTACTTACCTATTGTTGAGCGTCGTAGAGAGACACCTTATGGTGAACGTGAGCGTGACTTCCAGCTTTACCGCCGTGGTCGCTACGTTGAATTCAACCTAGTCTATGACCGTGGCACCTTGTTTGGCCTACAAAGTGGCGGGCGCACAGAGTCTATCTTGATGTCTATGCCGCCATTGGCTCGCTGGGAGTACCGTTACGAACCTCAAGCAGGGTCACCAGAAGCGTTGCTTTATAGTGACTACCTAAAACCTCGAACTTGGTAGTTCTTCCTTCCTTATAGGGATAGTGATAGGGTCATCTATATAGATGACCCTTTTTATTATTTCTGTTAGGTAAGGATATGACACAGCAAGTAGATCGTTATGCCGTTTTCGGTAACCCTATTGGGCAAAGCAAATCGCCATTCATCCACACGTTATTTGCTCGCCAAACCAGCCAACAACTTACCTATATAGCATTACAGCTAGAGCATGGTGAATTTATCACTGCTGCCAAAGCCTTCTTCAGTGAAGGTGGTCGAGGATGTAATGTCACAGCACCTTTTAAAGAAGACGCCTATCAGTTTGCTAATCGCCTAACTGAGAGGGCTGAACTGGCCGGTGCCGTAAATACCCTTAAGAAATTAGATGACGGAGAAATCATTGGTGATAACACCGATGGTGAGGGCTTAGTTCAAGACCTGCTTCAACATCAAGTTGCTCTAAAAGGAGCACGTGTTCTTCTTCTTGGCGCTGGTGGTGCTGCAAGAGGAGTGATTCAACCTCTTCTCGACCAAAAGCCACAACAGTTGGTGATCGCTAACCGAACCAGTTCAAAGGCTGAACTTCTGGCCGAGATGTTTTCTTCACATGGAAACATCAAAGGAATGGGGTTAAGCGATGTTAATGAAGGGTTTGATGTCATTATTAACTCGACTTCGTCTGGCCTAAGTGGTCAGCTTCCTGAAGTTTCTGAGATTATCTTCAATTCTAATAGTGCCGTTTATGACATGGTTTACGGATCGGGTAACACGGTATTCAATCAGTGGGCATTAGATAATGGTGTTCATGCTGCTTATGATGGTTTGGGTATGTTGGTAGGACAGGCCGCTGAGAGCTTCATGCTATGGCGTGGCCTTCGTCCGGGAACAAAACAGATTTTAAGAGAACTACGTAAAAACCTAGAGATGTAATGAGGTATTTATAAAAAATGAATCAATCAATTCTATTTCCTGATATCCAAGATTGGGATGAAGAAGATCAATCAATCATCTTCCCAGCACAGCAGTCTGGCGCACTGATTGAGTGTGTTATGTCTATTGAAGAGCTGTCTCGATTGGCAGGTAAAGATATAGAAGAAGGCGATCAAGCTTTAGTTATCTTTTCAGAGTTACGTTTTGATATTGAAGAGCTAGCTGAAGAGTTAATAGAAGAAGAGGAGTATGACTCCTCTAATCGGATTCAGATCAAAGTGTTTTAGACTGGCGACACAGAGTCTAGATAGTCGTTTTTATTCTGAACATAGTTGTCAGCTGACTTCTGTAAAAAGGCACGCTCTTTATCATTTAATGGGCGTGCTTGTTTTACTGGGCTTCCTACATAGAGATAACCGCTTTCAAGTACCTTATTAGGCGGAACCAAGCTACCAGCACCAATCATCACATCTTCTTTAATAACCACGCCATCGAGCACGATAGCTCCCATACCAACAAGTACACGATCTTCAATGGTGCAGCCATGCAGCATTACTTTATGCCCGATAGTGACATCATTACCTATTAGTAGAGGATAACCCTCTGGGTTTTCTGCATTCTTATGGGTGACGTGCAAAACGCTGCCGTCTTGGATATTTGTTCTATCTCCAATATGAATGTGGTTCACATCTCCTCGAGCTGCAACTAAAGGCCACACACTAGAGTCGTCACCGATTTTGATATCCCCAACCAGTACCGAACTTGTATCTATATAGACACCTTGTCCAATCTGAGGGGATATTCCTTTATAACTGCGCATTGAACTCATAAATCCTCCTTTATATAGGCACCTTAAGCCCTTAATTAAGGGGAATACTAGTGAAAATGGGGTGTTTTGAACAAAAAACGCTCGAACAATCAAAAAAGTAAGAAAAACTTTAAAAAGGGCTTGCCAGTGTGATCGAAATCTCTATAATGCGACCTCGTTGAAACGGGATGGCTTCTTAGGAAACCAAAACGAATCAGCAGGTCAAATTAGCCAAGCTAAGCGCTTGAAAAAAGTTTTGAAAATAGTGGTTGACACTAAAACTTAAATCGCTAAAATGGCCGTCCGATTTGAGCGAAGCTCAAAAAGGAAAAGCTCTTTAACAATTTAAACCTATCAATCTGTGTGGGCACTCGTTGATGAATATCAAAACGTTTTATCGTTAGATAAAACAGATTCTTCGGAATCAAAATTGATTTCAATGAACTGAGTGACCAATACAAATGACTTCGGTTATTTGGCACAGTCAATTCATTAYCATTCTGTTGGAATGRTAATAGCTTTAGAATTACATGTTCATGTTTACATGAATATTAGTTTTGAAGTCAGTATTCGTTGAGTCACACCTATTAGTTTAGGTAATCAAAACTTTAAATTGAAGAGTTTGATCATGGCTCAGATTGAACGCTGGCGGCAGGCCTAACACATGCAAGTCGAGCGGAAACGACACTAACAATCCTTCGGGTGCGTTAATGGGCGTCGAGCGGCGGACGGGTGAGTAATGCCTAGGAAATTGCCTTGATGTGGGGGATAACCATTGGAAACGATGGCTAATACCGCATAAYGCCTACGGGCCAAAGAGGGGGACCTTCGGGCCTCTCGCGT
>NZ_JAKJSX010000019.1:0-75077 GCF_050337435.1 Vibrio satsumensis
CATCGACAGTATCAAAAAAAGGTAGCGGAGAGTGGGTTAACACAAAGCATGTCGAGAAAAGGTAACTGCTTGGATAATGCGGTTGCTGAAAACTTTTTTGCTTTACTCAAAACAGAGATGTATCACAACCAAAGCTTTGAAGATGCAGATGCTCTGATAGAGCAAATTAAAGAATACATCGAGTACTACAATACCAAACGTATAAAAGTGAAACTAAAAGGCCTGACTCCGATAGAATATCGAACTCAGGCCTTGAAAGCCGCTTAACAGAAATGTCCAACTTTACGGGGTCACTTCATAACTCTGAGAGTTACGCGGCTTTTTAATGTCTGTCGCTAATTCGCTTAACGCTCGGAACTAAGCTTCTGTTGTTTCCGTTTCAGACTCACGAATGGGGTCAATACGAACCGCCGCTACCTTAAACTCAGGGATCTTCGCATGTGGATCCGTCGCAGTAGTCGTCAAACGGTTAACCGGTGATTCAACGAAATGGAATGGAATGAACACCACACCCTTTTGCATTCGCTTAGTCACAAACGCCGCGATTTCTATTTCACCACGACGTGTTGATACTTTGAGCATCTGACCATTCGAGATACCCAATGCTTCAGCATCATGAACACTCACCATGGCACGCGGCCCTGCTAAGTTATCCAACCCTTTTGTTTTACGTGTCATGGTTCCAGTATGGAACTGTTCTAAAATGCGGCCTGTCGTTAATACTAGCGGGTATTCCGCGTCCGGTAACTCAGCAGCGTATCTAAACGGAATCGCCTCCATTTGACCACGCCCACGCGTAAATTGGGTCTGGTGCATGATACGAGTGCCATCAGGGTTATTCTTATTACTTGGCCATTGCACGCCGTTCACCGTAATATTCTCCCAACGTAAACCACCATACTGTGGCGTTACACGTGCTATCTCATTGGTGATATCAGCAACGGTTTTATAGTCCCAACCACCGCCCATTGCGTTGGCTAGCATTTGGATAATCACCCAATCTTCTTTCGCTTCACCTGGAGGTAATACCGCCGGGTTAATGCGCTGAACACGACGCTCGGTATTAGTAAAGTGACCAGACTTCTCAGCGAACGAGCAAGACGGCAGAACCACATCGGCATACTGGGCGGTTTCAGTTAAGAAAATATCTTGAACCACTAGGAAATCTAACGCTTCAAGCCCTTCAATCACATGTGCTTGATTCGGGTCACTCAGCACTGGGTTCTCGCCCATAACGTACAGACCACGCACATCTCGATGACACGCGCCATCAATAATCTCGGTCAGTGTTAAGCCCGTTTCAGCTGGTAAATCAGTAACGCCCCACTCCATCGCGAATTTTTGACGAACCATTGGGTTATACACTTTTTGGTAGCCCGGAAGGTTGTTTGGCAATGCGCCCATGTCACACGCGCCTTGTACATTAGATTGACCACGTAATGGGTTTATACCACCGCCTTCAATACCAATGTTGCCGCACAAGAGTTGAAGGTTTGCGATAGAGCGAACATTATCGTGACCAGTAGTGTGTTGCGTAATACCCATCGAGTAGTACACCGCGGTACGCTCTGCAGTACCGATCAAGCGCGCCATAGCGAAGATGTCTTCCGCTTTAACGCCTGTCACCAATTCCACTTTGTCTAAGGAGTAGCTTGGTGACATGACCTCTTGTAACAAGGTATCAAAGCCGTCCACACGATCTTCGATATACTCTTGGTCATACCAACCGTGTTTGATGATCTGCTGCATCACGCCATTAATCAGCATCACGTCTGTACCCGGTCGGTGAGCTAGGTAAAGTTCAGCATGGTCGGCAATATCGATTCTCTTAGGATCAGCGACGATCAAGCGAGCACCGTTATGTCTTACCGCCTGTTTGATGTGTGAGCCGATAATTGGATGTGCCGATGTGGTGTCCGAACCAATAATAAAGATCACATCAGAGTGCTTGATACTTGGAATATCATTGGTCATAGCTCCACTGCCTAGCGAAGCTTCAAGCCCAGTCACCGTTGAGGCATGACAAAGACGTGCACAGTGATCGACGTTATTGGTACCTAGTTCACGACGAATGAATTTTTGGAACGCATAGTTATCCTCGTTGGTGGTTTTCGCCGACGAGAACCCCGCCAAAGCGTTACTGCCAAAGCCTTGCTTAATCGCTGTAAACTTCTCGGCAACGAGCTTAATCGCTTCATCCCAACTTGCAGGTTGTAACCAGCCATCTTTACGAATTAATGGTGTGGTTAAACGCGCATCGCTGCCAACGAAATCGAAACCAAATCGCCCCTTAACACACAACATGCCTTCATTGACCGGAGAGTCCCCACCTTCGATATAACGGATTTTATTTTTGTGCTCATCGATATGCATGGTTAGTTTACAGCCCACACCACAATAGGTGCAGATGGTATCGACTTTCTTGAGTACGTCTGTGTCTCCTTGCTTTCTATCACGAGCATCCACCATCGCACCGGTTGGACACGCCTGAATGCAAGAGCCACATTGAACACAGTTTGAGTCGCCCATTAATGTTTTGTCCGACCCAAAGTTAGGGCGACATTCAGGCCTTGATGCTGGCTTACCATCGGCTTGGCTCATGAAGCTAAGAACGCCATGAACATTCTGCTCGCGACATGCTTGGATACACTGACCGCAACTGATACAGCGGTTAGCATCAAAGATTATGAATTCAGAGCTGTCATCAACGGCAAATTTTTGTCTTGTTAAACCGACCTTCGCTTCTTCTGCGCGAATCGCCTGCCAACTTTCATTTGAAGCCACATCGATTTTGTATTCTGGATATGTTTGAGTGGCCTTGTATTCGGTCGAATAGTCTCTTAGGTCGCAGTTTGTATTAGCTTGGCAGCCGCATTCTAAACATCTTGCTGCTTCCGCGATTGCATCTGCATTATCAAAGCCTGTTTCTACTTCCTCAAAACTTTGCTCGCGCTGCTCGGGGGTTAGCTCTGGCATGATCTTACGCGCCATTCGCTGAATGGACTTGTACTGCTCAGGATCCACCGCTTTGAGCTGTTTGTGCTTTCTTGAGTTAAACGGTTTGACCGGAATGTTATCCATATCGCCGTGAAAGAAACGATCGATCGCTTGCGCTGCAATACGTCCATCGCCAACGGCTTCGACAGCCGTAGCAGGGCCGCGTCGAAAATCACCAATACTAAAGATATTGCCAGTACCGGTATGCATGGTTTGCGGCTCAGCATCAGCGGTATTCCAACGAGTCAGTGGAATATCAATCGATTCGTTGTCCATAAAGCTCAGATCAGGCTTTTGCGACACCGCAGCGATAACCGTATCGAACGCTTCAACAAAGAACTCACCCGTTGGTTTTGGGCTACGACGACCAGAAGCATCCGCAGGACCAAGTGCCATGCGTTCTAATCGTATTTCTGTTACATGGCCGTTTTCATCGGCTATGTTTTCTGCCGGGTTAGTTAAGAAGTGGAACTTCACACCTTCATGCTCAGCTTCTTCAATTTCGTAATCTTCTGCAGGCATCTCATCTCGAGTTCGACGATAAATCAACGTGGTATCCGCACCATCACGCACCGCAGTTCGAGCACAGTCAATCGCGGTGTTACCGCCACCGATCACTGCAACCTTTTTACCTGTGACATACTGCTGATCGGTCACGTAATCTTTAAGGTAATCGACGCCTAGGTAACAACCGCTAAGCTCGCTACCCGGATAGTTCATTTCAACCGCTTGCGATGCACCAACCGCTAAACAAACAGCATCAAAATCGTTACTCAAATCAGACAGTGTAAAATCAACACCAAGTTTTTTTTCACACTCTACCGACATCCCGTTACGACACATCAGCTCGATTTCTTTATCCAAAATCGACTTCGGTAAGCGATACTCTGGGATACCGTAACGCAGCCAACCACCAGCTTTAGGCATCGACTCATAAACAACTACATCATAGCCTTCGTTGGATAGATAATAACCAGCAGTAAGACCACCGGGGCCACTACCAACAATCGCTATACTCTTACCTTTATTTGGTTTCTGAACTGGTATATAGCTTTCTTGCGCCGCTAAATCTGCATCGGCTGCGTGTCGCTTGAGTTGGCGTATCGCAATGGATTCATCAACCAAGTTTCGACGGCATTCAGTTTCACAAAATGCAGGACATACACGACCAATCGAAAGCGGCATTGGTAATGTCTTTTTGATCACCTCAATCGCTTTGATGTGATCATTTTGAGCAATATGATGCAGATAAGATTGAATATCGACCCCTGCAGGACACGCAGTTTGGCATGGTGCCTCACAATCTGCGTAATGGTCTGTCATTATGCGGTTCAACGCTTCTTGTCGATGGTTGGTCAACGGCTTTGACTGAGTCGTAATATTCAACCCATTAGACACTTCAAGCTCGCACGAGCGCTTCATACCTAAGCCATCAACCTCGACGACACATAAATCGCATGGAATCTTATCTGTTGTTTTGTTCAAACCACATAGAGATGGGATCTCTAAACCACATGTTTTTGCCGCTTCAAGTACGGTTTGTCCTTGTTCGACGATTCGAAATTTCCCATCAATAACGATTTGAATCATATTGAGTCCTGCCTTCTAGTTTGCGTAATAGCCACGCTCAAAAATATTAATTAGTCGTTCAGTCGTGTGTAGTCACTACTGCCATACCATTACCATACATTAATTGTGGTTTTGTGCGTGTGACTTCAAACAAGTTCTATTGAGATTAGCCCTAATGTATGAGTGGTCATATCAGTAGTTCAAAGGGGGTTAGAACAATTGCAGAACGCTAGATTTAGGTACTAAAAAGCCCCTAATGATTAGGGGCTATGAATCAGTATCGTTGAATCGCTATCGAGCTTATTGCTCAGTTTCTTCGATAAGCTCTTGCACTGGAGATGCTGGCTTGTTTTGAGCAAAACCGCGCAAACCAACAACGTGTACATGTTCGTGGTCTTTAAATACCTTACGAACCAGTTTGTAAGTTGTGCCTTTCTCTGGACTTATGTTCTCTGGCGCCGCGATCAGAAGTTGCATTCCTAAACGGTCACACAGTTCAAATAGCGTTGAAATAGATTTCGCATCCAGACGTGCCGCTTCATCAAGGAACAACAAACGACATGGAACGATGTCTTTACTACGAAGTCGACGTGACTCTTCTTCCCAGCTCTGAACAACCATCAGTAGGATAGACTGACCGGTACCGATCGCTTCACCCGTAGACAATGCGCCAGATTCCGCTTGTAACCAACCGTCTGAACCACGGTTAACTTCAACACTGAGTTCTAGGTAGTTACGATAATCCAGTAGCTCTTCACCCAGAACTTGCGGAGAACGTTGACCCATATCGATATGTGGGTTCACACGTTGGAACAATTTCGCCATTGCTTCTGAGAAGGTGAAGCGCGTTGATTCAAACAAGTCTTTGTGCTGCTCTTGCTGAGTCGCTAAGCCTGACAGCAAGATTTCGTGGCTTTCACGGATCTTAACGTTCAGACGAACGCCCTTAACCTGACCAAAGTAAATATTAGACAAGCCTTGGTTCAGCATTCGAATACGGTTCTGCTCGCGCTGAATCGTTTTCTTGATAATGCTTGCTACCGACTCAGAGCTAATCGCCAAGCGGTTTTCACGCTGTGTCAATTCTTCTGTTAGTCGAGCGAGCTCAACTTCCATCTCTTCGATTGCTTCAACCGGATCATCCGTATGAATGATGTCTTGGCGAATACGCTCGCGAAGATGTTGGTAAACCGCAATGTAGAACAGAACTTTACGCTCTGGATGTGCGTTGTCTTCCGATAGACGCAGCGAATCACGTAAGTCGTCATTGTCAGCTACAGCCAGACGTAGCGCACCCAATGATTTATCCGACATTGAGCGAAGTTCTCCCGCCGTTAGGTAAGCCAGTTCACGCTTGTGTAGACGACGTTCAACATCATTTTCACGAGCTAAACGAAGTACTGAGCACCAACCTGCTTTTGCTGCAACCACGAAGGTACGAAGTTCTGTGTACTCTTTCTGTACTTTCTTAAGACGCTTAGCCAAGGCTTTCATCTCAAGTTCTGTTGACGTAATCGTACGCTCGTATTCGCTCTTGCGGCTGCGAGATGTGTGTAAACGCTCTTGAAGCTCGTCACGACGACGTACAGCACGCTCTTCAGCGCCTTCATCAGCGTTTACGCCAAACTCTTGTAGCTCTTGTTTGAACTCTTGAACCGTCTCTTGCTTCGCTTGATGTGAGCTCTTCAGTGCCGCCAATACTTGGTTATATTGGTTCATCTGTTCACGAGCTTGCTTCAAGCCATCACGGCCTTTGGTTCTTGCTTGCTCTGCTTGAACCAATTTCGCTTTTAATTGCTCGCTCAGTTCACTGCTCTTGTTTAGCAAATCAACAGAGTCCGCGTAAGCAAAGTAGTGACGACGCTCAATCAAATCAGACAGAGCGAACACTTTGCCTTTTAGGGTTTGTAGTGCGTAATCGGCTTGACGATATTCGGCTTCCAAGGCTTCGAACTGCTCTGGATCAGCATCTAGTGCAGATACGATTTGCTCTAGAGAAGTAAGCGCTTTGCCATGACTATTCAAGTAAGACTTAGCTTCACTTAAACGCTCTAGTTGTGCTTCTAATTCAGCTAAGCGCTCAGCCAATGTTTCGTCTTCAAGAATACGAACCATTGGCGCTAATTTATCTAATGCACCAAGTGCCTGCTTGCTTTGTAGAAGCTGGCTACGTTGCTGCTGCTCTTTAGAGTTAAGCTCAGCCAGAGAACGAACAATTTGATTGCGCTTATCACGAATCGCAGTAAGTGCTTGTTCTGGGTCTGCGTTAAACGCAACGTGTAGGTGCTTCGCAACAAAGCTGTTGAATGCTTGGTATAAGCGATTCAGTTTTTGAGAATCAAACGCTGCTTTCGCGTGGCTCTCAACGACAACGTCACGCTCTTCACGCAATTTCTCAAGGCGTTGTTCACGAGCTGCGCGACCAAACAGTGGGATCTCAGGAAAACGAGAGTAACGCATTTGGCGATCGTTCAGCTGAACACACACCGCGCCTTCAAGCTCATCGGCATTAAACGAGCTGTCATCAAATGCGTCTACATCGCCTTCTAGGATGTAAAGGTCTTCTGGACAATCATCAAGATCCACCAGCTTCTCTTTAATACCATCAAGATCCGAAACCACAATCGCGTGACGAGCTGGGCCGTACATCGCACTAAAGTACGGCGCATCACCAATCGTGATGTCATCGTAGATCTCAGAAAGCAGCACGCCACCCAGCGTGTCCGCTAGACCTTTCAGGCGAGGATCGTTAGAACCACCTGGCGAAGCTAAACGCTCAATCTCTTGCTCAAGTTCAGCTCGGCGCGTTGCCAACTGATCTTTTGCTACCGCTTGAGATTTCTCATCTTCAAGTACTTGCTGCATTTGAGTCATTACCGCTTGGCTATCTTCTAGCTCAGCGTCTGTTTGATCTCTTAAAGCTTCAAGTGCATCGTTTGCCGTGATCCACGCAGGAGCAATTGACTCAAGTTTTTGAATCTCTTGATCGTGGTTTTGTTGTACACGACGTTGTTCACTTTTCGCTTCACGCAGCTCTTCTTGAGCATACTCAAGCGTTTCGATTTGCATGGCATGACGTTCGCGCTCTTCGTCGAAGACCGCTTCGTCAGTCAGTGAAATGTTGTGTTGCTTTTGGTATTCAGTCGCCAGCTCTTTTGCTTGACGCTGCTGTGCTACATCACGAGCCATGTCGCGGTGCTGAGCACGCCATTGCTGTTCGTTCTCAACAACGTGTTTTGCGTTACGACCTTTTTCTAGAGCTTGCTTAGCGCAGTGAGACGCTTCTTTACGTTCAACGTCACCAACGATGCTCTTAACTAAAGACAGTGCTTTGTCGAACTGTGCTGAAGCTGCAGAAGACATATCTAGCTTGTGCTTAGTAGCCAGTAGCGCCTGCGTGCTTGACTCTTCTTGTGCTTTTAGCTCAGAAACCAAGGTTAACGCGCTTTCTGCAGTAATCGATTCATCACCTAGCAACTGCTTGGTTTTCTCTAATGCTTGAACCGCTTGCTGGTATTGAAGTGCACGAGTCTGCTGAACATCCAACGCTTGTTGGTAGTCAGCGAGCTGAGTTTTCAGGCTATCCACTTCTTCTTCAGTAATGGTCGCCTGCTCTTCAGCAAGAAGCACTCGTTCTTGGGCTTCTTCCACTACCATCATCTGCTCTTCTAGACGCTCATTTAGCTCTTCTAGATCTTCGCTGTAACGTGCAATTTTCTCTTGCTGGCGAAGTGCAGTTTGAACCAATTGAAGATGATCCGAAGCCGCTTGGTAATCTTGCTCTAGCGCTGATTCTTGATCGACCAGCAGTTCGAGTTCTTCTTGAACACGATTCAACAAGTTGTTTTGATCATGCAAGGTTTCACGCGAACCAAACAGTTCACCACGGAACTTCATGGTTTGATCAAGCTTGTTACGACGGTCGTTGGCATGGCGCATGTAATCTGCTGCCACGTAGTTCGTCGATTCAGTGATCAAGTGTTTGAACAGGTCACGGTCCGACTGAGTTGTCTTGATCGCTTCTAGCGTCATGCGGTTCTCACGCAGTGCTGATTCCATGTCTTGGAATGCTTTCTTCACACCACCGTTTTGCGGTAGAAGATAATCGCGCAGAGAACGCGTAATCGCACTAGAAATACCGCCGTAAAGCGATGCTTCGATCAAACGGTAGAACTTAGAGCGGTCGCTGCTGTTACGCAGTTTCTTAGGTACCACACCGTATTCAAACATTTGCGAGTGGTAATCAACAATCGAAGAGAAGGCTTTAAAATGAGCGCCTTCGTATTGCGCTACCGCCGCTTTCACATCATTCAACTGACATACGCGAGCGTGGCTGTCTGAAACATTCTGAATCAACACATCCGTTGGTTTCACATGGCTTGGAAGGCCTTGGATTACGAACGGTTTGATGTCTACTTTCTTGTCACGACCGGCAACTTGCTGCAGTTTTACTGCAAACAATAGGCGTTGATTCCGAGAGTTCACAACATCTAGTGCAGCATAACATGCGCCAGGTTGAAGCTTACCGTAAAGGCCTTTATCACGAGATGACTGTGAGCTACCCGCTTCCGTTGTGTTACGGAAATGCAGAAGGCTTTGGTCAGGAATCAGCGCTGTGATGAATGCCGCCATAGTGGTCGACTTACCTGCACCGTTACCGCCAGAAAGCGTTGTAACCAATCCATCAATATCAAAAGTACGCGCAAAGAAGCCGTTCCAGTTGACCATGGTTAATGATTGATACTTACCTCTTTCAATCATGCTTCACCTTCTACTTTTGTTTGTTCGCCATCGTTTGACTCAAGGTCAAAGTCAGCTTGATCGTTAAAAATGTCTTGTTGACCGTTTTCGTCCACGTCTACTTCTGATACGGCTTCCGCCTGTTCTTCATTCAACAAGCTACCTTGGTTAGGCTCTTGGGTATGAACTACAGCTTCACCATCACGGATAAGACGTAATTGCGCTTCTTTCATATCGTCACCAACACGAACGTCAGCGCCAAAGCGGAATACCGCTTCGCTGATACGGAACTTGCCGGTTTCACCAATCGCAATCAACATGCCGATACGGCGCAAACGACGTAAAGAAGTACGTACTTTTTCGAAGAGCTTTTCTTTATCTAGGTCAGAACCAGACGCACGGTTGGTTGCAAGCTTCATGAGTTTTTTCTCATCCGCTAACGACATCAATTCATCAAACAGTTCTTGGTTGGTGAAGATACCTTCATGAGCCAGACGTTCTGGGCTTAGGTATAAGAAACACAACACCTTGCCAACCAACATGTCTAGCTCAGACAACACACTACGACCAATTAGAGACGTAGAACGCGGACGCAGGTAGAAGAAACCTTCCGGTGCTTTTACCAGTTCCGTATTGTAGCGTTGATAGAAATGCTGAAGCTCAACTTCAAAATCAGACAGTAACGCGTGGTTATCTAGGTCTTCTGTTGAAACATGCTTACCTGAACGCAGCATGCTGTCTAGCGCAGGGAACAGTGGGTTCGCTATCGCTTTTACCAGTTTCTCTGGCATGTAATCATCAGTACTTGTTAATGACATTTGCTTGTACCTTTGCACCGAAATCGTTGATTGCCTGCCAATCTGGCTGAATAGCCTGATAGTCAGACTCTGAGTAACCTAAGCGTACGGCTTGGTCGACAACAATTCTGGCTAAATCAAAATGGTGTGTGCGAGGGTGTGCAGCGAGGTAATCGCGTAACACAAGGCCAAGATCAATTGGCGCGCCTTGCTGTTTGTGAGCTTTTAACATCTCTGCAATTCGATCGGAAAGCAGGTCATTCACTTGCTCAAATTCTTCGTACTCTACGTCGATTGGTGCTTGTCCCATCACTTCGTCATCACGAAGCACAAGCGCTTCATCACGAAGATCCGTCAGCTTCTCAGCGTCAGCGTAAGTCAATAACCAAGGTGCATCAAAGTAGTCAGTGACTGACTGACGCAAGCGCTGGCTAAAGGCTCGGTTTTTATCCATATCAATCGCGGTACGAATAAACTTGTGAACATGGCGGTCGTAGCCGATCCATAAATCGATGGCTTGTTGGCCCCAACTGGTGATTCGGTCTAGCTTCATCTGCAAGCCGAACAGGGTTTCGCCAACGAACTCGAGTTCATCGTCACCGTAAACAATTTCTTGAATATCGAGGATCTGTGTTTGCAGTTCATCACCCGCCGCTTG
Source organism: Vibrio satsumensis (assembly GCF_050337435.1). NCBI lineage: Bacteria > Pseudomonadati > Pseudomonadota > Gammaproteobacteria > Vibrionales > Vibrionaceae > Vibrio > Vibrio satsumensis. Next base: position 10,762 of record NZ_JAKJSX010000019.1, read on the forward strand.
CAAGGTGTCTTGCAACTCTTTTAGCGTGGACGAGGTTTCTGAAAGCAAGGTTTCACAGTTGTTAATCGCCTCTCGCCAATCTTTGTTTAAAAGGTCAGCAATTTGCTGCTTAACTGTTTGCTGCTGCTCATCCATAACACGTTGGTTAAGATCAATTTGATCGAAAATTTCACCAACAGAATACTTGAGCACGCCGTAAACATTCTTTCTCCAATGTCCTGGAGTTCCGCCTTTTTGTGCTGCTTCAATGGCTTTTGCCATCTCGTCCGCAACCATTGAAAGCTGGATAGACAGTTTCAACTTAGAGAACTGACGGTGGCGTAAGTAATAATCTGAAATACCAATCGCCAATGGTGATAAGCGATAAATACTCGCACCATCGGTGATTTCGCTAGTAAAGCGGCTAATCAACTTTTGTTTAACTAACTCGTTGATGGCATTGTTGGCACGAAACGCGGACGCTTCGCCAGTATCTTCAAACAGTCGAGTGACGATGGTAAATGCATCGTGCAGTTCCCCCTCGCCCAACTCTTCATCGAACCTTTCATTGCTTAGTACTGCGATAGCAATCAAAAATGCTAAGCGCTCTGGTGGCAAGTTTAATGAAAAATCATGCTGCTTGACCCAGCCCACCAACTCATCAATTGGCTGCTCTTCGGCAGTTTGAGTCATTTCACTCATTGTGGTTCCTGTTACTGTTCTTCGTCATATCGAATGTATTAGATATGACGCCTATTTCTTTATGACGCGGGCTTCTTACGATGGCATAGCGCATGTTGTGGCTTCTTTTACCACATTCAGCGCTGTTATTGCGCAGGTTTTTGAGCCCAAACGTGAATATAACGGCCTAGTGACAGATATGGCTCTTGGCGACATAGCTGTTTTTCCAGTTCCAATACATCTTCAAATTGGTAATCGCCCATGTACTCCATATTACCTATGTAGTCACTGAAAGAGCGAATGCCTGATTTACCACAGATTTCTAGACCAGCGTCTTCTATCCATTGGTAAACCTCTTCCGGCTTCAAGCCTTTTTGTGGTTGCAGCTTAAACCGTTTTCGATGTGGCATCCCATTCAATACATGAGGAATATTGCCACAAATCACATTTTTCAGGACTAATCCGTGGTGGTTGTAAAACATTATCGAGGCAACGCCACCCGGTTTAACTTGTTCAAGCAATAAATCAAGCGCCTCTTTAGGATCGGCTAACCATTCCATTACGGCATGAAACATCACAAAATCGACTTTTCCATCGAGATGTTCTGCGACTTTTTGTACCGGTGAATGAATAAATCGATATTGCTCTAACAAACCCGCTTCGCTGATACTTTCTTCTGCGAGCTTCAGCATTTCAGAAGAGAGGTCACACAGAGAAACGTTATGCCCAAGCGACGCAATTTTTTGCGACATCTGTGCAAGTCCGCCTCCAGCATCAAGCACATGCAGTGGCGAAGCTGATTGTTCAAATTTGCTCAAAGCTTGTTCTAAATCTTCCCATACGATGATCTGACGGATCTCTCCTTTGTCAGAACCGTAAATATTTTTTGCAAATTTGTGGGCAATATCGTCGAAATTACGGTCTTCAGTCACGGCTACTTGAGTTATTATGTCCTATCGTGCCTGCTATTCTGTCACAGGAATTTCAGGAATAAAGAGGCGATGTCTCTTTTTACTACTAAGTGATGTTTTTTCGGACTATTCGGATATGTTTGAGCTGAAAAAAGTAGTGTCTTCGCTATTGATGCCACTGCCAGCAATGTTAATTCTCGCTTTTCTGGGTTTAGCCCTAGTGATGTTTACTACCAAAAGGAAGACTGGTTGCCTAATCACCCTTTCAGCCCTATGTGGTATTTTCCTAATCGCTTTCCAGCCAGTTTCTAGTCAACTTTTAATGCCAATGGAAAGGCAACACACCGCTTTTTTACCTGTCGATGAAACCGTCGATTACGTGATGGTTCTCGGAAGTGGTCACGTCGTAGATGACCAAATTCCACCGACATCAGAACTTAGTCGCACCGGCCTGATGCGCTTAAGTGAAGGGATTCGTATTCTACGCCTTTACCCTGGTGCAAAACTTATTTTGTCTGGCTATGGCGCGGGCACTGAAGTAAGTAACGCAAGAATGATGGCTAAAGTTGCATTAGCACTAGGCGTAGCAAAACCTGATATCATTCTGCTTGAAACAGCAAAAGACACCTGGGAAGAAGCCCGCCAAGCTGCTGCGTTTGTTAAGAATAAAAGAATGGTGCTAGTGACTTCAGCTAGCCATATGACTCGCGCACTGAATGAATTCAATGCTGCCGGCATGAAACCTCTACCAGCACCAACTAACTACCTTGCACAAGAAGGGATTGTTGAGCCTTGGAATAAGTATATGCCAAAAGCTCTCTACCTTGAGCAGACTGAGCGTTACTGGCACGAAACCATGGGGTTGGTTTGGCAAAGCCTGCGTGATTGGCTTGATACAAGTAATGACCCGGTCGAAGAGCCTATTGTTGTTCCCGAAGCATCCAACCTTGTTGAAGGTGGCAGTGACGTTTCTGCAGCACAGTCTCAATAAGCAGATTGCATAAAATATTCAGTAAAAAAAAGCCGAGACATCAAAGATGCCTCGGCTTTTTAACATTCAAATATCCTCATACACTCAACGGGAATTAGTCACCAGCAAACATGTAACCTTCACCGTGAACCGTCACAAAAATTTGTGGGTTCTTAGGATCGAACTCCATTTTTGCACGCATACGACGGATTAGTACGTCGATGGTACGGTCATTAGGCGCATCCACACGGTGGCTAATCATATTGAGAATACGCTCACGGCTTAACACCTGATTTGGGTAAGAAGACAGTGCAACCAATAATTCGTATTCAGCTTTCGTCAGTTTAACCGGTTCACCGTTTTTGCTTAACGCACGACGAGGGATATCAAATGTCCACTCACCAAAACGAACCACTGATTCATCTTCTGGTTCTTCAGCCACACCTGCTGCCGTTTTACGAGCGGCAGAAATACGCCAAAGTAGGTTTTTAACTCGAACCAATAACTCGCGAAGTTCGAAGGGTTTAGTAACATAATCGTCAGCGCCCATTTCAAGGCCTACAATTTTGTCGATGCTATCCGTGCGTCCAGTAACTAAAATAATTCCAATGTCTGATTGACTGCGTAATTCGCGAGTTAGCATCAATCCATCTTCGCCTGGTAAGTTGATGTCCAGCATAATGAGGTCAACGTTGTTTTCTTCTAACACGCCTCTCATTTGAGCGCCGCTTTCGGCTTCGCTAACTGTGTAACCTTCGTTCTGGAAGTATCCAACCAGTTTACTGCGGGTTACCACATCATCTTCTACGACTAATACGTGATAGCTCATCTACACCACTTTTCTTATTTAATAGTTTCAGTGACTATTCTATTCATAACTCGTAACAATTCTAGTAGTACACGAGATAAAAGCCAGAAACATGGATTTTTTTTGATACAAGACAATCTTAAACCTTGCTATTTATCTTCCATCGCAATTCAATATAGGCATTACTACTAACGAGTAACTTTGCGTTTCGCAAATAACCTTGTTATTCAGCCTTCGTACCCTAGGTATTACGAAAGACGATATTAGGATTAATCAAATGAAAGAAACGAAAGCATTCAACGAGCAAAGAGCCGAAATATACTGGTGGCTATCAAGCTTATTCGCCAAAGAGCTCACCCAAGAAGAACTCGATCACTACCACTCTGTTGAGATTCGTTCTTTCCTAACTGGTTTAGGCGAAAATGAAACACTAAAGCCTGCGATTGATCGCTTAGTCGATGCACTGAACCGTCTCCAAACACGTGAAGATGCCCAACTAGAACTGTCTGCAGACTTTTGCGATCTTTTCTTAAAGACAGACAAACACGGCGCTCTTCCTTACGCTTCCATGTATATCGGCGAAACTGGCCTTTTAAATGATAAGCCTGCAAGAGATATGGAAGAGATCATGGCTAAGCACAACTTAGTCGTGAACCAAGACTTAAAAGAGCCAGCAGACCACATCGCTATCGAACTCGATTTTCTTGGTAACTTGATCATCCGTTCTAATGAAACGGATCTTGAAGAAGAATTCGAAAAATCGTTCGCCGTTCAACAGCAATTTATCGAACAACAACTGCTTACTTGGGTACCAAGGTTCAACGTAAAATGTCATGACGTTGACGAATTCGGTTTCTACGCTTCAGTCTCAGCTCTGCTACTGGCATTCTGCACATTAGACACTCAATACCTCGCTGGTGAATAAGTTTATTGGATGATTTGGTAAACAAATTCAGCAGAATGTGACAATTCACCCGGATTTCTGGGTGAATTTTATTGCGAGTAATTTCTAGTCAGTCTAAAATTGTGACCGCAAACGATAAAATATGAAACATTCACGAAATGCTATGCTTATTAAAGTTCAGAGCATTTCGGTGTTAAGACAAGCCGCTCAATAGCGGTTTTTTGTTTTTTAGCACTTTAGTACCCAAAGAGCCCTACAAATTTAAGCTCTTAGTTAGGTAGCTTAACGGCTACTTCATTCCGTACTTTGGGAAAGTAGCTTCTAATAGGATAAAACCATGGCCACTATCAAAGATGTCGCTCGCTTAGCCGGCGTATCAACAACAACCGTTTCTCACGTAATCAACAAAACTCGCTTTGTTGCTGAAGCGACTCAAGAAAAAGTTAACAAAGCAGTAGATGAACTTAACTATGCGCCAAGTGCAGTTGCTCGTAGTTTGAAGTGCAATACAACACGCACTATCGGCATGCTAGTTACTCAATCAACTAACCTATTCTTCTCTGAAGTTATCGATGGTGTTGAGAGCTACTGTTACCGTCAAGGTTACACTTTGATCCTGTGTAATACGGGCGGTATCTATGAGAAGCAACGTGATTACATTCGAATGCTTGCTGAGAAACGTGTAGATGGCATCTTAGTGATGTGTTCTGACCTAACTGAAGAACTGAGAGAGATGTTAGACCGTCACGCTGACATCCCTAAAGTAATAATGGACTGGGGTCCAGAGAGTTCTCAAGCTGATAAGATCATCGATAACTCTGAAGAAGGTGGCTATCTAGCAACCAAATACCTCATTGAACGCGGTCACTCTAAGATTGCTTGTTTAAGTGGCCACTTAGACAAAGCAGCATGTGTTGAGCGTATCGCTGGTTACAAGCGTGCACTCAATGAAGCAAAGATTACTGCCGATGATGATATGATCATTGAAGGTAACTTCGAGTGTGATACGGCTGTTCTTGCTGCAGAGCAAATCGTAGAGATGGAAGATCGTCCAACCGCAGTATTCTGTTTTAATGACACAATGGCACTAGGCCTAATGAGCCGCCTGCAAGAGAAAGGAATTCGCATTCCTGAAGATATTTCCGTGATTGGTTACGACAACATCGAACTGGCTGAATACTTCTCTCCACCGTTAACTACGGTTCACCAACCTAAGCGTCGTGTTGGTAAGAATGCATTCGAAATTCTGTTAGAGCGCATAAAAGATAAAGATCATGAAAAACGCGTCTTCGAAATGCACCCTGAAATTGTTGAGCGAAGTACAGTTAAAACGTTAAATTAATTGACAACTCGAGTTTAATTGCATCAAGCGCACCTTTAGGTGCGCTTTTTTTATCAACAGCTATAATGAACTCATATGCACAACGGAAAGATCATTAATTGAAGCAACATCACATTTTGAAATATCAAGTGTGAGCCTCATTCAACAAAAACTTTATTCTATTCAATCAGTCACGCACAGGGCAAACCACTTGAAAAAGTGAGACGCAAAGCTTCCGGCCTAAACCACTCGTTGGTATGGTAGCGGGGTTACCGATGGCAAAATGCAGTAAGTACTAATAATTTAGTAATTTACGGCTTATTGACAATTTAATTGCAACATTTTGCTAATCTCTCGGACCTGCTTATTTGGTGGCGTAGTTCAAATACACCGAGATAAATAACATGGATAAACCGATACTAAAGGACTCAATGAAGTTATTTGAGCCCCTAGGAAAAATAAAATCACGCTCAATGTTTGGTGGCTTCGGTCTTTTTGCTGATGACACTATGTTTGCTCTGGTTGTAAATGACCAGCTGCACATACGAGCAGAAAAATGCACAACAAAACAATTCGAACAACAAGGGTTTCAACCGTACGTCTACAAAAAACGTGGTTTCCCTGTCGTTACTAAATATTTCGCTTTACCTGAAGGCCTGTGGCAAGACCAAGAAAAAATCTTGCAGCTTGCAACCACGTCTCTAGGTTTTGCTAAAGAAGAAAAAGCCGAGCAGTCTTCTGCTAAGCCTACTCGACTCAAAGATCTGCCTAACCTTCGACTCGCTACTGAACGCATGTTGAAAAAAGCAGGGATCGATTCCGTAGAACGTTTATATGAATCAGGCTCTGTAAACGCATTTAACGCCATCAAGGAATCGCATGCGTCTTCTGTCAGTATTGAACTACTTTGGGCGCTAGAAGGTGCGATCAATGGTACACATTGGTCAGTTATACCGCAGCAGCGTCGTGAAGAGCTTATCAATCGCGTCAATTAGCATTGTCAGTGCAAACTATCTACATAACTAAGCCGCATTTTTGCGGCTTTTTTTATATCTACTGAAAGTTAATCTAAGCTTTGCCTGTCTATCTATACTATCGGTATGCATTGAAAATTTAGAGGAAGTATCAATGAGTAAGAAAATGATATTGGGTATTATATTGGTAGTAATCATCGTCTTGTTAGGCGTCAATTTTGGCCAATACCTCACGCTTGAAAATGCCAAGGCCCAACAAGCCGTTTTAAATGACTACATTGACAGCAACTTTATTGCCGCCGCCGCTATCTATTTTGTTGCGTATGTAATGATCACTGCTTTCTCAATTCCTGGCGCCGCTGTTGTTACCCTGCTTGGAGCTGCTCTATTTGGCTTCTGGAATAGTTTACTGCTGGTATCTTTCGCAAGTGCAATTGGTGCTACCCTCGCTTTTCTAAGTAGCCGCTATCTGTTACGTGACTGGATTCAAACCAAGTTTGGTGACAAGTTAGCGACAATTAACAAGGGCGTTGAAAAAGACGGCGCATTTTACTTGTTTTCTCTGCGTCTAATTCCTGTATTCCCATTCTTCCTTATCAACCTGTTGATGGGTCTAACTCCTATGTCGGTGAGTCGTTACTACATTACGAGTCAAATCGGGATGTTGCCGGGTACTGCTGTTTTCTTGAATGCAGGTACTCAACTCGCAGAAATTGATTCACTTTCGGGCATCGTGTCGCCTTCAGTACTATTGTCATTTGCATTACTGGGTATATTCCCAATTATTGCTAAGTGGTTGATGGGGAAGTTTCGCTCAACACCAGTGGCTGAATAACGTATATAGCTAAATAACGCATATAGCCAGATAAGGTTCTATTTCAATGAAGATCTTCAGTGCATCGAATCCGACAGAAGCCCACATCATCTGTGGATTACTAGAAAGTGAGAATATTGCGTGTGAAGTCCGTGGGGAGGGTTTGTTTGGTTTGAAAGGTGAAATCCCATTCACAGAAGAAACTGACCCTTACGTATGGTTATATGAGCCAGAATTGGCCAGTAAAGCCCGCACGATTGTTAATGACTACCAAAAACAGCAAGATTCTATTATCTATGAAGAGTGGCGTTGTAGTAAATGTCATGAAGTTAACGAAGCTCAATTTGGTTCATGCTGGCAGTGCGGCGCTGCTTCACCTGAATAGCAGAGTTTCCATTATTACAGAAAATGATTCTGTAAAAGACAACCTCCAAATAAAAACGGGAAGCTAAAATTAGCTTCCCGTTTTTATTTTAATTCTATTCAAACATCGGTTCTGATAAAGAACCTAGATAATCACTGAATTTGCTTTTGAATAAAAGCGATAGATTGTTGATTGAATTCTTCAGGGTTTTCGACATTACATACATGCCCACAGTTAGCGATTTCTACCAACTCACTCGACTCATGCGCTTCCACCATTTCTTTAACAGGCTTGATGAACATATAATCGCGTTCACCCATCAAATACAAAGTTGGAATCGGCAACTCTCTGTCTTTGAAGTACTTCATCAATGGATTTACGTCAGCTGTGAGGATAAACCAACGTTTAAACTCTTTTTGGCACAGCTTTTTAGCTTCGCGGATAAACAAGTGACGTGACTCTTTCTGACTTTTTTGCGGCATCACAACATAAGCAAATAAGCTGTATAACCACATATAAGGAATAATGTGCTTACTCAGGTTTCCTAATTTGATTAATACTTGAGAGCGAGTGTTAAGTTTAGTAACCGCACCACCAAGCACCATAGAGCGCACTCTGCTCGCAGCCAATTCAGCCACGTTGCGAACGATAATCGTGCCCAAAGACATACCCACGAAGTGCGCAGAGCGGATTTTGAGATGGTCTAACACTTTAAGAATATCAAGCGTCACCGATTTGAACGTATAACGATTCGAAATCAGTTCTTTAAGTATGTTGTCTGATTTACCATGCCCTCTGAGGTCGATGAGAAGCAAATTGAAGTGCTGCTTATACGCTTTGATCTGCTTGAACCAAATGGAGGAACTGCCTCCTGCGCCATGCACAAATACAACCCACTCATCACTCGTAGGGTGAGTAAATGTTTTATGAAATAGTAAACTCTCAGACATACCTATCGCTTTAATTATTGGAGTGGAGCTCTGCCTCATCACAAGGCGATGACCAAGGATATCACGCTATTAAGAACTTTAAGTGATAATAGTGTCAAACCTAACATTAGTCATGTGAATACCTATCCTGCCTTTTCTACATGACTAAAATGAGTTTGCAAGCTTTGTCTTCGCAAACGAGATGTGCTCTGACCAGAAAACAAGAAGGCACTCTGCTATCAGAGTGCCTTCTTCTATTAAGAACTGCAATTGTTCACAAACCAACTTTTTAAGCTAAGTCAGCAAGTTAAAATGCAGAGTGGTACATCACAAGGTATTCTTTTGCCGCATCTTCCCAACTAAAATCTTGCTGCATTGCATAAAGCTGAACACGCTTAATTTCAGATGAATTTTGAGCATAAAGCAGCAATGAACGATGCAATACTGCCAGTAGCGCTTGCGGTGTTGGCTCTTCAAAAGCAAACCCTGTCGCTACCTCAGGATCCTGATCGTAATCATTCACACTGTCTTTTAAGCCGCCTACAGAGCGAACAATAGGCAAAGTACCATAAGCCATACTATAGATTTGATTTAAACCACAAGGTTCAAATTCAGAAGGCATCAAAAAGAAATCAGAGCCAGCTTCAACCAAGTGCGCTAGTTCATTATTGTAGGCTTCTACGAATGAGAACTTGTCTGAGTGAAGTGCTGATAGCTCTTTCAACTGACTCGCCAAAACCGGATCACCTGTACCGACAATCACAATCTGAAGGTCGTTTTTCAAGAACTGATCGATGATAGGCAGTAAGTAGTGAACGCCTTTTTGATTCGTCAGGCGACAAACCATGCCATAAACCGCGCAATCGGCAACGGGTAAACCCACGTCTTGTTGCAGCTTTTGCTTACAAGCTGATTTTCCGCGAGCCATGCTGTGCTTAGTCGCTTTGTATTTACGAGGAAGGAAAGCGTCTGTTTCCGGGTTCCAAGCTCCGTAATCGCAACCATTCAAAATGCCGAACAGATCAGCTGATCTGTGTTGGAATTCTGCAGCCATACCGTGGCTACCTAATTCCGTTTTCAACTCTTCTGCATAGGTAGGACTTACAGCGTTCACTTTATCAGCGCACATCACGCCAGCTCTTAGCATAGTGACATGAGTGTCACTCACTGAAGCTTCTGGCACATGATAACTGTGCATCTCTGGCAGGAATTGTAATTCATCGTATGCGAACACACCTTTGAATACCGCATTGTGAATCGAGATAACACTGCGTGTATTTTCAAAGAAATCGTGTTGTTGGTAACGCGATTTAAGCAAGAAAGGAACGAAACCTGTATGCCAGTCATTTGCATGAATGATATCCGGTTGAAAACCAAGTTTAGGAAGCATATCAAGACAGGCTGCACTAAAGAACGAGAAGCGCTCTCCGTTATCAGCATAAGCTTGATTGTTTTCTGCGTACATTTCCGGGCGGTCGAAATACTTGGCACATTCAATACCAAAAACTGGAACGCCTTCTACGCTCAGTTTTTTCACTTGGTAAGCCGTATGAGGCCAATGATCGAGTTCAGTCGATAAAACAACTTCTGCTGAATCAATGTTTGGAATATTTCTATAGGCGGGGATAGTCACTCGAACGTCCTGTTCGAGTGTTTGCAACGCTTTCGGTAGTGCCTTGGCTACATCAGCCAAGCCACCACTTTTAATCAAGCCTTCAACTTCAGACGCTACAAAAAGTACCGAGAGAGTCTTAGTAACCAACTCGTGCTCCTTTAGAAATCACTACGACACCATCGTCAGATACGTGGTAATGCTTTTTGTCTTCTGTCAGATTTACACCAATCTGTGTACCCGGTGCGATATCTGCATCTTTATCAATGATAACGCGGCGCAGGATACAACCCTCACCCACTTTTACATCACCGAGTAAGATACTTTCGCTAATATCACACGCTGATGCGATATTGCTGCGGAAACCCAGTACACTCTTTTCAATACGCGAACCACGTACGTAACTACCGCTACAAACAAGACTATCAATGATCTGAATTCGACCATTTGCCGAATCAGTAAACGTAGCAGGTGGTAGTGGCGGGTAATAAGTGTGTAGAGGCCATTTACGGTTGTATAGCGAGAATGGCGCATCTTTCTTAAGAAGGTCCATATGCGCTTGCCAGTACGCGTCAATCGTACCTACATCGCGCCAGTAAACTTCTTCTTTCTCACCAGTAATACGATTGGTGCTGAAATCATAAACAAACACATCACCACGTGGGAACATGTTTGGAATAATGTCTTTGCCGAAATCGTGTGTCGAACCTTCTCTATCAGCATCTTCCGTTAGTTCAGCAAAAAGCTCTTTCGCTTCGAACACGTAATTGCCCATTGAAACGAGCGCTGATTCTGGATCGCCCGGGATCGACTTCGGATTTGCAGGTTTCTCTTCAAAGCCAATCATACGGCCATCAGCATCAACCTCAATAACACCGAATTCTGATGCTTCAGCAAGCGGCATGCGCAATGCTGATACTGTTAGAGCCGCTTTCTTCTCTTTATGGAAATCAAGCATCTGTTTGATGTCCATCTTATAGATATGGTCTGAACCAAAAATACAGACTTGATCAGGTTCTTCCAACTCCATAAAGCCCATGTTTTGGTAGATAGCATCTGCTGTGCCTTCATACCAACGCTTTCCTTTACGCATTTGTGCAGGAATTGGGTCGATGAAACGGTCTGTTATACCACTGATATTCCAGCCTTTTTTCATATGGTGGAACAGTGACTGTGACTTAAATTGTGTTAATACGTAGATCTTCATTAGATCAGCATTAACGAAGTTGTTCAAAGCGAAATCAATTAAGCGGTAACTACCACCGAAAGGAACCGAGGGTTTGCTGCGAGATTCAGTTAAAGGTCTTAAGCGAGAGCCTTCACCACCAGCAAGAATCATTCCCAATACACCAGCCATTTTATTCTCCATATATCTATAGCTTGTCGATGTTAGTACTCGTAGAGGTATCTTCCTCTGGGGGATGAGCACCAACACTTATTTCGGTATTTAGCGAATATCCATTCACATACAGTGACAATATCCTAAGCCAAACGTTGTTATGTGTGCACTATTCTTTGCACTTGGTTTTATATACGTTATCGACTTTTCGGCCGAATTCAATTTTTAATACGCCATTCTGTGGTACGTAAGCTGATTGCTTTCCTAAGACTTAAAGCAGCTCACACTACATCGTCCAGACGAAACATTACATTAACACCCGACACACATCAGGTATACAACTAAACGCTGATCTGTGAGTTACAATATTTTAATTAAGTTACATTCTCGTTAAAGTTGCATAAGAAGATGTGATTAATTTCTGTTATTTATTTTGCAGTGTGAATTTAATAAATTCTCGCAGACGAAACACCAAATCAATAAGTTGCATATTTAGTCATATTGAGATCAAAAAAAGCAGCCTAATGGCTGCTTTTTCATCAATAACGTTCAGTTACTTCTCTTTAGGCTTTTTACGCTTATCCGTAACTTCCCACTTACCGTCGATGTACAACGCAGTCCAACCGGACGGTTTTCCATCTACTTCAGTACGAACGTAGTTTTCTTTGGTCTTACGACTAAAACGAACCACTGTCGGCTTACCATCAGGGTCAGCAACTGGCGCTGATGCTAGGTATTGGAACTTAGGTGAGATACGGTCTTTAAAACGAACCAGCTCTTCCACTAATGGTGCACGCGTTTCACGTGATTTAGGGAAGTTGCTCGCAGCCATAAATAGACCAGAAGCACCATCACGAAGAACAAAGTACGCGTCTGAATTTTCACATGGAAGTTCAGGGAAATGCACCGGGTCTTCTTTCGGTGGCGCAACTTCGCCATTTTTCAGAATCTTACGAGTGTTCTTACAGTCTTCACTCGTACAGTCCATGTATTTACCAAAACGACCGTTCTTCAGAACCATGTCAGAACCACACTTGTCACACTCAACAAGTGGACCATCGTAGCCTTTCACTTTAAATTCGCCGTGCTCAACCACATAACCTTCACAGTTCGGGTTGTTACCACATACGTGCATCTTACGCTTATCATCGATTAGATAAGCATCCATTGCCGTTTCACAAATAGGACAACGCTTTTTAGCTCGAAGTGCTGCTGTTTCAACGTCTTCTTCAAGCACGTTGATAATGCCCTCTTCATCACCAAGGTTGATTGTTGTCTTACAACGCTCTTTTGGTGGAAGTGCATAGCCAGAACAACCAAGGAATACGCCTGTCGAAGCAGTACGAATACCCATTTTACGGCTACAAGTCGGACACTCAATATCGGTTTCCACGATATGATTTGGCTTCATCCCACCAGCGTCTTCGTCTAAATCTGCTTTTTCCAAATCGCCAGTAAAGTCTTCGAAGAAGTTATCTAGCACGCCTTTCCAGCTTGCTTCGCCTTCTGCGATTTGGTCCAACTTCTGCTCCATACGAGCAGTGAAGTCGTAGTTCATTAGGTCATTGAAGCTGCCGTCTAGACGGTCAGTAACAATTTCACCCATCTTCTCAGCATAGAAACGACGCTGTTCAACTTTTACATAACCACGATCTTGAATCGTCGAGATGATTGATGCGTATGTTGAAGGACGACCAATACCACGCTTCTCAAGCTCTTTAACTAGCGCCGCTTCAGTGAAACGAGCAGGTGGCTTAGTAAAGTGCTGTTTAGGGTCCAGGGCGATCAAATCAAGCTTATCGCCGATCTGAACTGCTGGAAGGATTGTATCTTCGTTCTTACCCATTGGACGCTGAACACGAGTCCAACCATCAAATTTAAGAATACGCCCTTTCGCTTTTAACGTGTACTCATCTGCTTTAACGCTTACTGTCGTTGAATCGTATTGAGCTGGTGTCATTTGACACGCAACGAACTGATTCCAAATCAGTGAATAAAGCTTGTGTGCGTCTGCGTCTACGCCGTTTAGATCTTCCGACTTAACATCTACACTTGAAGGACGAATCGCTTCGTGGGCCTCTTGAGCGCCCTCTTTGCTGCCGTATACAAGTGCTTTAGGTGGAAGGTATTGCGCGCCGTACTCAGAACCAATGTATTCACGAGCGGCTTCTACAGCTTCTGAACTCAAGTTGGTTGAGTCAGTACGCATATAAGTGATGTAACCCGCTTCATACAGACGTTGAGCCAACATCATGGTTTTCTTTACGCCATAACCAAGACGCGTACTCGCCGCTTGCTGCAGCGTCGACGTGATGTAAGGTGCAGACGGCTTACTCTTTGTTGGGCGGTCTTCACGTTTACATACTTCATATTGCGCTTTTTCTAAAACGCTAACAGCAGCTTGTGTTTGCGCTTCATTTTCAGGTTTAAACGCAACACCGTCTTTCTGCGCTACTTGCAGTCTAAAGTCGGTTTTCTCTGCTGTTTTAGTATCAGCATGCACATCCCAGAACTCTTCAGGGATAAAGGCGTTGATCTCGCGCTCACGCTCTACCAGCAGTTTTACCGCTACTGATTGAACACGGCCAGCGGACAGGCCTCGTGCTACTTTTTTCCAAAGCAGAGGTGACACCATAAAGCCAACAACACGGTCCATAAAACGCCGTGCTTGTTGTGCGTTTACGCCATCAATGTTTAGCTCACCTGGAGTTTCGAAAGCTTGTTGAATAGCATTCTTGGTGATTTCGTTAAAAACCACTCGCTTGTATCGCGTTTCATCGCCACCGATGATCTCACGAAGGTGCCATGCGATAGCTTCTCCTTCGCGGTCCAAATCGGTTGCGAGATAAACATGGTCTGCGTTCTCAGCCAGTTTTTGCAATTCAGCGACGACTTTCTCTTTACCAGGTAGGATTTGGTAGTTCGCTTCCCACTCTTTATACGGGTTGATACCCATCTTTTTGATAAGAGCTTTGCGATCTTTTTCTTTCTTGATACGAGCTTTATCTTCTGGGCTCATACCCTTGGTTGAAACTGCTGCAGCCTTTTGACCAGTACTTTGACCCGCCGTTGGTAAATCACGTACGTGACCTACACTCGACTTAACGACAAAGTCTTTGCCAAGATATTTATTGATAGTTTTAGCCTTGGCTGGCGACTCCACTATAACGAGCGATTTACCCATATTGACTCTAACGTCCTTAATCACGATGCTTCAGCACCAACAATTTAGCTTGTGGGCTTTTACGCATGATATTCTAAATTCATTGCTTCTTTTTTTACTATTGTGCGAGATTACTAGAAGATCAACCGCTTTTTTCAAAATTGGATCTGATCGCTCGACAATTCGACGACTCACAGATAAAAGGGTCACAATATAAAGAAGCTATAAAGTACTCACGAAGAATACTTGCAAGAGCCTATTCATCAGGCATTACGTCTAAACGGGCTCATACTAAGCTTGTCCGCGAATCTAACGCGAGCCCCATTCAATTATTTTTGCCGTAAATCACAAAATAAATTGTGGATGTTTGAAAAGACTCTCTTAATCGGTTGTGAAATCATTGAATTTCTAGTTCGACACCATAAACTCAACGTTATATTCAGTTATCAGAGATAAACTCATGACAAAGAAAGTAATAGCAGAATTTGATTTACTGCTTATCGCAAACCAAATTATCCAATCACATGATGACTACATTGAAGGCATGCGCGCAAACAGCGTAGTAGAAAAAGACGATGTACTCGTCTTCAAAGGTGAATACTTCTTAGACAGCAATGGAATGCCGACCGAGAATACAACCGCGGTATTTAACATGTTTAAATACTTAGCGCACCACCTTTCGAAAGAATTTACAATTCAGCAATAATTAAAAAGCTTGCCATTTAGGCAAGCTTTTTCAGTTCCTGAACCTTTACTGGCTCAGCATTTTCAACTTATCGAAGTAATCAGGGAATGTCTTTGACGTACAACCTGGATCGTTAATCGTCACAGGCGTATCGCTCAAAGCAACCAGTGAGAAACACATCGCCATACGGTGATCATCGTAAGTATCAATCGCCGCGTGAGTCAGTTCTGCTACAGGGTTAACAATGATGTAATCTTCACCCTCTTCCACTTCAGCACCAACTTTGCGTAGCTCTGTAGCCATTGCAGCCAAGCGGTCTGTCTCTTTCACACGCCAGTTGTAGACATTACGGATTGCCGTTGTACCTTTAGCAAACAACGCGGTCGTCGCGATAGTCATCGCAGCATCTGGAATATGGTTATAGTCCATATCAATGCCTTTCAGCTCACCACAACGAGAAATAACATAGTCGTCACCCCATTCGATTTCGGCACCCATTTTCTCAAGCGCATCAGCGAATTGGATATCACCTTGGATACTGTTTTTACCAATACCAGTAACCTTAATCTCACCACCTTTAATCGCAGCCGCAGCAAGGAAATATGACGCAGATGATGCATCACCTTCAACCAAGAAATCACCCGGTGCCGAGTAAGATTGCCCAGTGGGAATAACAAACTCTTGGTAATCATTATTGATCACGTCCACACCAAATTGCTTCATGATGTGCAGCGTAATATCGATGTAAGGTTTAGAAACTAATTCACCTTCAATTTTAATGGTCACTTCACCTTCAGCTAAGGGCGCAGCCATCAAAAATGCCGTCAAAAACTGGCTAGAGATAGAACCGTCGATAGAAACCGTACCGCTCTTCAAACCTGTACCTGTGATCTTCAATGGTGGGTAGTTTTCGTTTTCTAAGTATTCAACGTCGGCACCAGCAGCTCGCAGTGCAGTTACTAAATGGCCAATTGGGCGCTCTTTCATGCGCGGCTCACCAGTAAGAACGTATTCACCGCGACCTAAACATAGTGCAGCCGCCAGAGGACGCATCGCCGTACCCGCGTTACCTAAAAAAAGCTCTAGGGCTTTATCACTTGAGAATACACCACCAACACCCGTTACTTCACAAACAGTTTTGTCTGCAGACAGCTGATAATTAACACCTAGTTGAGTCAAGGCATTCAACATATGGCGAATGTCATCACTGTCTAGCAAGTTTGTTAGGCGAGTGGTTCCCGTTGAAAGTGCAGCCAAAAGAAGTGCACGGTTGGAAACGCTTTTTGAACCAGGTAGGTTAACTTCCCCGTTCACTTTTTGAATTGGTTGTAACGTAAGGCTTTCCATTAAATCTTATAGTCCTTGTACCACCCGAAGTCACTGGCGCGTATTTATTTTCGGGTGATGAATAATTCTTCGTACTTGCAGACTAACGAACTTTTCCAACGAACTCCAGAGCTAATCCCACTCAATCAGGTGATTAATTAGCCAATCAATCGTATTTATATACTAGTACACTAGATCAACTCGAACACCATCTGAAAAATAGAGAATTCGTACATCATCGCCTCGGTTAAACAGCATCGAGTTATCGACATCTTGGATGATGTTGACCAACTTATCGTCTTTAGTTTTGACCAATAACTCGACCAGTTTGTACTCTACTTTATATTGTGTGTTACCGCGGTTACGAGCAATACCCGCACCTGCTACTGCACCGACAGCTGTCGCTACTTCTTTACCGGTGCCGCCGCCAAACTGGTTACCAATCAAGCCACCAATCGCCGCACCTAACAAGGTTTCCCAACCATTCGCTTTCGATTCAACGATCTCTTGCTGAGTGATGTATCTAACCGTATCAATCTCACCATAAACCACCTCGTTTACTGGTCGAGCTTGGTTTCTGTTGTAAGCTGCATTTGCCAACATGGGCAAAACAAGTAAAATCCAAAGCAACTTCTTCATGGTAAAACTCCTAAAGACCTCTTGGTCAGTGATTAATCTGTAATGCGGTACTTATGACTATATACCTAACCGAACTTGATACTACTAGTATAGAGTTTCCTTCGCCTTTCGACGCGCTTGATGAACCCAACGGTCTGCTCGCCTTCGGTGGTGATTTATCACCAATGCGAATTTTAAACGCTTATAGCCAAGGTATATTTCCATGGTATGGCCCAGGTGAGCCTATACTTTGGTGGAGCCCTGCACCGCGAGCGGTATTTAATCCTAAGACATTCGAACCGTCAAAAAGTCTTAAAAAGTTTCAAAGAAAGCACAATTACCGTGTCAGCATCAACCAAGCGACGGACAGAGTAATTGGGTATTGCTCTTCACTAAGACCCGAAGAAGAAACCTGGCTAAACAGTGACATGCAGTCAGCCTACCGCAAACTCGCTTCATTAGGTTTCTGCCACTCGGTTGAGGTTTGGCAAGATGATGAGCTAATCGGCGGACTTTATGGCTTACAAAGAGGCCAAGTCTTTTGCGGTGAATCGATGTTCAGCCTAAAGAGCAATGCCTCTAAAATTGCGCTGTGGTACTTTTGTGAACACTTTACACAATTCGGCGGACAAATGATTGATTGCCAAGTCATGAACCCTCACTTGGAATCCTTAGGCGCTATCGAGGTTGATAGGGATGAATTCCTAGGTTCCCTACAATTACTCAAAGAATTCTCCGTTAACGATGCATGCTTTAAAACCCAATGGCTAAAGGAAATGCCTTAATGAATCCAGATTTACAACAAATCAGAATTGGATTAACAGACAATCACGCTTGCAGCTACTTATCTCACCTCGAAGAGAGAGTGGCGGTCACGCTTGATGAACACATGCACACCTCAGATAACTATGAAGTTCTGCTTGCGAATGGATTTCGCCGCAGTGGAGCAACCATTTATAAGCCACATTGCGATAATTGCTCAGCATGCCAAGCGATTCGGCTTTCTATTCCTGAGGTAAAGCTTTCCAAAAGCCAACGACGAATCCTTAACAAGGGAAAATCACTGCGTTGGGAACTGAAAGATGAGATGGATGACAACTGGTTTGATTTATACAGTCGGTATATCACCGCTCGTCACCGTTCGGGAACCATGTATCCACCAAAGAAAGAAGAGTTTCTACAGTTCTCTAAAAATGAGTGGCTTACTACAAAGTTCATGCATATCTATGATGAGAACAAGTTGGTTGCTATCGCCGTAACCGACATCATGACTCACTGTACAAGCGCATTTTATACCTTCTTCGATCCTGATATCGACATTTCGATGGGAACACTTGGCGTTCTATTTCAGATCCAACATGCCCAGAAAGAACAAAAACAATGGTTATATTTGGGTTATCAAATCGATGAATGCCCTGCGATGAACTATAAAGTACGATTTCAACGTCATCAAAGGCTAGTAAATCAGCGGTGGCAAGGGTAGAATACGCGACAACTTTACATATTTTGATTTTAACGGCACAATCAAGCCGTTGAAAACCGCCAAATTTCGAAAGAGGATTAGATGGCTAAAGAAGACGTAATCGAGATGCAAGGCACTGTCCTTGATACTCTACCAAACACAATGTTCCGTGTTGAGCTTGAAAACGGTCACGTAGTGACAGCACACATCTCTGGTAAAATGCGTAAGAACTACATCCGTATTCTTACTGGTGATAAAGTAACTGTTGAGATGACTCCATACGACCTTTCTAAAGGCCGCATCGTCTTCCGTGCTCGTTAATTTTTAATTATCGACTACGATAAGAAGCGGAGCTTAATGCTCCGTTTTTTATCGCCTAAATTTTTTACCACGCCAACATCTCTCGCATCTCTCGCATCTCTCGCATCTCTCGCATCTCTCGCATCTCTCGCATCTCTCGCATCTCTCGCATCTCTCGCATCTCTCGCAAGCATAAAAAAACGCACAACCGAAGTCATGCGTTTTATATTTAAACTTTTGAGTTATCAATCACTTCGTTAGTGCATAACCTCTTCTTTAGCACCGACATAAACAAAGTCTAGGTCGTCTTTCTTCAGGGATACCTTCACAGTACCTCCGTCGACTAAACTACCAAACAATAACTCATTTGCCAGTGGCTTCTTAAGCTTGTCTTGAATAACACGTCCCATCGGACGAGCACCCATGGTCTTATCGTAACCTTTGTCTGCTAACCAATGGCGAGCATCTTCAGAAACCTCTAAAGATACGCCACGAGCATCCAGTTGAACCTGAAGCTCGACAATAAACTTATCAACAACTTGGCTAATCACAGTTGGATCAAGGCTGTTGAACCAAATGATATTATCGAGACGGTTACGGAACTCAGGAGTAAATACCTTCTTGATTTCGCCCATCGCATCTGGCGCATGATCTTGTTGGATCAGGCCAATCGATTTCTTCTCCGTTTCAGCTACACCAGCGTTAGTCGTCATCACTAAGATCACGTTACGGAAATCCGCTTTACGACCATTGTTATCAGTTAGCGTGCCGTTATCCATAACCTGTAGCAACAAGTTAAAGATATCTGGGTGAGCTTTTTCGATCTCATCAAGTAACACAACAGAGTGCGGGTTCTTGATTACGGCGTCAGTTAGCAGACCACCTTGATCGTAACCAACATAACCAGGAGGAGCACCAATCAAGCGGCTCACAGAGTGGCGCTCACCGTACTCAGACATATCAAAGCGTAGAAGCTCAATGCCCATCAATTTAGACAGTTGAACTGTCACCTCGGTTTTACCTACGCCAGTAGGACCAGCAAACAAGAATGAACCAACTGGTTTATTGTCTGCGCCCAATCCGGCACGGGTCAGCTTTATCGCTTCACTCAACACATCGATTGCAGGATCTTGTCCGAATACCAACATTTTCATGCGGTCATCCAGTTTCTGTAGCGTATCTTTGTC
The DNA here is from genome assembly GCF_050337435.1 of Vibrio satsumensis. Lineage (NCBI taxonomy): Bacteria > Pseudomonadati > Pseudomonadota > Gammaproteobacteria > Vibrionales > Vibrionaceae > Vibrio > Vibrio satsumensis. The sequence goes on from NZ_JAKJSX010000019.1 coordinate 31,109, forward strand.
TGAAGACGATACTGACTTCTCTGGAATACGAGCCATTTTCGCAACCATTGACTCAATGTCCGCCACGCTAACCGTCTTCTTACGACGGCTTGCTGGTGCCAAACGGCTACGAGCGCCCGCTTCATCGATTACGTCAATGGCCTTATCGGGAAGGTGACGTTCATTAATGTATTTAGCTGACAGTTCCACCGCTGCACGCAACGCTTTGTTGGTATAGCGCACTTCGTGGTGAGCTTCGTATTTTGGCTTCAAGCCAATCAGAATCTTGGTAGTGTCATCTAGCGATGGTTCAATAATATCGATTTTCTGGAAGCGACGAGCTAGCGCACGCTCCTTCTCAAAAATACTGCTGTACTCTTGGTACGTTGTTGAGCCGATGCAACGTAATTTACCACTGCTTAGTAGTGGTTTAATTAAGTTTGCCGCATCAACCTGACCACCAGAGGCAGCGCCAGCACCAATAATGGTGTGGATCTCATCGATGAACAGAATCGCATCTTCTTCTTTCTCTAGTTGCTTAAGAATCGCTTTAAAACGTTTCTCAAAATCACCACGATACTTCGTTCCTGCTAGCAGCGAACCAATATCCAGAGAATAAATCACGCTGCTCTGAATGATTTCAGGCACTTGCCCTTCAACGATACGCCATGCTAAGCCTTCCGCAATGGCAGTTTTACCTACACCCGCTTCACCCACTAACAGAGGGTTGTTCTTACGACGACGACACAGAACTTGGATAGTACGTTCTAGCTCTTTGTCACGACCGATTAGTGGGTCAATATTGCCCTGCTTCGCTACTTCGTTAAGGTTAGTAGCAAAGTTTTCTAAACGGTCTTCGGAATTCGCTTCTTCAGCATTTTCTGCACCACCAAATGAATCAGATGATGAAGGACTGTCTCCTTCATTGCTGGCTTTGGTAATACCGTGTGAGATGAAGTTAACAATATCTAAGCGGCTAATGTCATTTTTCTTAAGAAGATATGCCGCGTGAGATTCTTGCTCACTAAAAATAGCCACAAGTACGTTAGCACCTGTTACTTCGCTGCGACCTGAAGATTGAACATGAAAAACAGCACGCTGAAGTACTCGTTGAAAACTCAGCGTAGGCTGGGTTTCACGAGTCTCGTCGCTTTCAGGGATAAGTGGAGTCGTTTGATCGATAAAAATATCGAGCTCATTGCGAAGAGCATCGAGATCAGCCTGACAAGCTTGGAGCGCTTCCTTGGCCGCATCATTTTCTAATAATGCTAGTAGGAGGTGTTCGACAGTCATGAATTCATGTCGCTTGTCTCGCGCACGAGCAAATGCGCCATTTAAACTCGTCTCTAATTCTTTATTTAGCATAAGTACCTCCTAAGGGAACAACAGTGTTGTTCGAGCAATTTATACTTGCTCCATTGTACATAGTAGCGGATGCTCATTTTCCTTTGAGTACATCGTGACCTGCGCTACCTTTGTTTCCGCTATTTCAGCACTGTACGTACCGCATATAGCTTTACCTTCATAATGAACCTTGAGCATCACTTCCGTTGCTTTTTCGATATCTAGTGAGAAGAATCGCTCTAGGATCTCGATTACAAAGTCCATAGGCGTGTAATCATCGTTATTTAATACAACGTTATACATTGCCGGTGGCTTTACTTTTGTCGCTTCTTTCTCCAGTAAATCTGAGCCTGGAGATGCCCATTCAAAGTTTCTGCTCATATCGCTTTGCTAAGGGTTATTTTTCGGAAGTCGTGAGTGTTTACCTAACTTAAATTTACCACATTCACGCTTTACGGTGTACTAAGAAACTGCACCGAGAAACAGTACCAAAAAATATTCCTCTATACTGAGCCTAATCCACCATTTCCATCGCTGCAAATAAAAGATCTCGATTAACAGGATTAACATATGTGATTGATTAAAAAGACACCATAACTATTGATACTGACGATAAGATCACCGCTAAGTTACTATTTAGTTAATAGTTTGCAGTTAATCTCGAATGTGATTTGTTATTAAAATTGATCAATTTTATACCAATTTGCTATTGACTGTGCTCAATCATTAGCTACATTGGAGCTAAAAGGTTTTTTAATACATTTTTGCAACATGATTTAAAACCAGTAACACGCTTTAAAAATTAACAATAAGGAATAATTACGCAGGGTAGCGTTAATTTCCGTAAGCAATGTATGAGATTCAAGCTATCAGCTGAAATTCTTTAGCTGGTAAGAATGATATCAATTGAACTTACAACTATTGATATAACAACGTTAGTAACAAAATGCATGAGGGATGTATAGCATGGCTACAGGTACAGTAAAATGGTTTAACAATGCCAAAGGGTTTGGCTTTATTTGTCCAGAAGGTGAAGACGGCGATATTTTCGCGCACTACTCCACAATACAAATGGAAGGCTATCGAACCCTAAAGGCTGGTCAGCAGGTCGACTATGAAGTAGAAAGTGGTCCTAAAGGCTCGCACGCTAGCTCCGTTGTTCCTGTAGAAGGCAGCGCCGCAAAATAGGCGAAGCCAACTCATGTTAACCTCCATCAATCGTCATTAACGGCTGACAGGTAAACAGAATATTGAAACCGCTCATTTAATGCCTGTAATACAGGATTACGTGAGCGGTTTTTTCGTTCCGGGATCTCTAAAGTTGCTCACTGGACAATCAGTGCGAGAATCTATTCTATTAAACTAGGTCTTAGGAAGTATTAGAAAGAAAAAAAGATGCTTTAACGTTATCGTTAAAGCATCTTTCATTTTGACTTTATCTATGACTTAGCTGTTAGGCCAAGTAACTCGTTAGCAAATCACGTTCATGGCTGACTAACGATGAGTCCAATCACTATGCATCAATAAATGCGTTTAGTGTTGAGCTTGGACGCATTAGTGTTGAAACCAGTGCATCATCAAGTAGGTAGTAACCACCTAAGTCGCCAGCGACACCTTGAGCGTTGTTTAGCTCTGCAACAATAGCTTCTTCACTTTCAGCCAGTTGACTTGCCACACCTGCGAACTCAGCAGCAAGATCAGCATCAGCCGTTTGCTCAGCAAGCGCCTTAGCCCAGTATGCCGCTAGGTAGTAGTGGCTACCACGGTTATCAAGCTCTCCTACTCGGCGTGAAGGGGACTTGTTGTTGTCTAGGAATTCACCCGTTGCTTTATCAAGCGCGTCCGCTAGAACTTGTGCCTTAGCGTTACCCGTTACTACGCTCAGGTGCTCAAGAGATGCCGCTAATGCCAAGAATTCACCTAAAGAATCCCAACGCAGATGGTTTTCTTTCTCTACTTGTTGCACGTGCTTAGGCGCTGAACCGCCAGCACCTGTTTCAAACAGACCGCCGCCATTCATTAGTGGAACAATCGACAGCATTTTAGCTGACGTACCAAGCTCTAGAATTGGGAACAAATCAGTTAGGTAATCACGTAATACGTTACCTGTAACCGAAATAGTATCTAGACCTTCTTTGATACGAACCAGTGAGTATTGAGTCGCTTCAAGTGGAGCAAGGATCTTAATTTCAAGACCATCAGTATCGTATTCAGGAAGGTACGCTTCAACTTTCTTAATAAGCTGAGCATCATGCGCGCGTGACGCATCTAGCCAAAATACCGCAGGGACACCCGATGCACGAGCACGAGTTACCGCAAGCTTAACCCAGTCTTGGATTGGTGCATCTTTAACCTGACACATACGGAAGATGTCGCCTTCCTCTACGTCTTGCTCTAGAAGCACAGAGCCTGAAGCGTCAACAACTTGAACCTGACCAGCAGCTTCAAGGATAAAAGTCTTATCGTGAGAACCGTACTCTTCAGCTTTTTGAGCCATCAAGCCAACGTTTGGTACGCTACCCATCGTTGTTGGATCGAACGCGCCGTTCTCTTTACAGAAATCAATAACCGCTTGGTAAATGCTCGCGTAGCTGCGATCTGGGATCATAGCTTTGGTATCTTTTTGCTTACCTTCTGGATCCCACATTTGACCAGAAGAACGCAGCATTGCAGGCATAGAAGCATCAACAATGATATCGCTTGGAACGTGTAGGTTAGTAATACCACGATCCGAGTCAACCATCGCTAGTGGTGGTTGAGTCTCGTATACCGCTTGTAGATCAGCTTCGATTGCCTGTTTTTGCTCTTGAGGAAGCGATGCAATCTTCGCGTATACATCACCGATGCCGTTGTTAACATCCACACCAAGCTCTTCAAATAGCTGACCGTGTTTAGTGAATACGTCTTTATAGTAAACCTTAACCGCATGACCAAAGATCACAGGGTCAGATACTTTCATCATCGTCGCTTTCATATGAAGAGAAAGCAGTACACCTTGCTCTTTAGCCGACGCTATTTCTTTCTCGAAAAACGCAACCAAAGCGGCCTTGTTCATCACTGACGCATCAATGATCTCTTTATCTTGCAGTGCAAAAGCTGGCTTCAATGTTTTCTTCGCGCCATCTTTGCCAACGAATTCAATGCTAACTTCCGTAGCACCTTCAATGGTTACTGATTTTTCGCTACCGAAGAAGTCTTTGTCGTCCATACTTGAAACGTGCGACTTAGAATCTGCAGACCATGCACCCATTGAATGTGGGTTTTTCTTCGCATAGTTTTTTACTGAAAGTGGAGCGCGGCGATCCGAGTTACCTTCACGTAGTACAGGGTTTACTGCACTGCCTTTGATTTTATCGTAAGTCGCTTTAACGGCTTTCTCTTCGTCGGTGTTTGCTTCTTCTGGGTAGTTTGGAAGTGCGTAGCCTTTTGACTGTAGTTCTTTGATTGTTGCTTGCAACTGAGGCACAGATGCAGAGATGTTTGGAAGCTTGATAATGTTCGCTTCTGGTGTCTTAGCCAATTCACCTAGTTCTGCTAATGCATCACCAATGCGTTGCTCTTCGTTCAAATAATCAGGGAAGTTGGCAATAATGCGCCCTGCAAGTGAAATGTCGCGAGTATCAACGTTAATACCAGAAGAAGCTGTAAAAGATTGAATGATTGGCAGCAGAGAGTAAGTTGCTAGCGCCGGAGCTTCGTCTGTAATGGTATAGATGATCGTTGGTTTTTCAGTAGGCATGAAATTTCCCTATAGTTCTTACAAGCTCACTTAAGTAGTGAGAGTGTTATAAATTGACCAGTAAGCCACTCAAAGAGTGAAAACTGCTTACTCGATAGTCGTACTCTATCTTATTTTTCATGCAATCTTGATGACAGCATGAACCAAATCCGTGAGTGCGTTGTTATAATAAAACACGAAGGTATAATTAAACAAATCAAGCTTAAGAGTCCATCAACTTGTTCTATTTTGTGTCATTTAGGCGCGCAAATGATAGCTCAATTCCGTTTCAGTGAAAACTTTTCAGCACACTTCGTTTACATTTTTGCAAGGTAGTTAACATGTCTACTCGCTCACGCAGCGCATCTCGTTCAGACAAACCGGCTCGTTCTGGTGCAACATTAAAACAAAGCGGTAATAGACAGAGCCGAAGCAGCGATAAAAATAACACTGGCAGTTCGCACATAAAGCAACACTCCAGTAAGCACCGATATAAAGGTAAATCAACCAACACAAAACCTAAGGTGGCAATCGAAGATCGCAAAGTGATTCTGTTCAATAAGCCTTTTGATACTCTCAGCCAGTTCACTGATGGTGAAGGGAGAAAAACGTTAGCGGACTTTATTCCCGTAAAAGATGTTTACGCTGCGGGTCGACTTGATCGCGACAGCGAAGGTTTAATGGTATTGACCAACGATGGCATCTTCCAAGCCAAATTAACTCAACCAAACTCAAAATCCCCAAAGACTTACTGGGTACAAGTTGAAGGCGCACCTTCTGAGGAAGATTTAGATAAATTGAGAAAAGGCGTTGAGCTAAAAGACGGTATGACGCTGCCAGCAAAGGTGGAGTCAATGGCAGAACCTAAGGTGTGGGATAGAAACCCTCCAGTCCGCTTCAGAGCCGCGATACCGACAACATGGCTAGCTATCACAATCATTGAAGGGCGTAACCGCCAAGTAAGACGAATGACAGCCAATATCGGCTTCCCTACCCTGCGTCTTATCCGCTATTCAATGGGCAACATGAATGTGGGTCAGCTACAGCCTGGTGAATGGAAAGAAATCTAAAATCACACAGCCTACAATATCTAAATTGCCGCTAATAGAGCGGCTTTTTTATATCTACTGATAAATCATAGATACAAAAAAGCCAGTCATAAGACTGGCTTTTACAGCGTTACTTAACTAAAAGTTAAACTATTAGAAGTAGTAGTAAGCAGCTGCGAATACGTGAGTTTCTTCATCAACGTTGTCAAAACCAGAGTCTAGCTCTTGTTTGATATCGATACCCATGTCAACACGCTCGCTAAGAGTGTACATAGCAGCAACGTTCATGTAAGACTGATCAATATCAGATGCAACGTTAGACTCAGTTGTGTTAGTTGCGTAACCAGCAGCTAGAGTAAGTTGCTCAGTTAGAGCGTAACCAGCTGAAGCGTAGAAACCAGTTAGTTTAAGATCTGTAGTGTTCTTTTCTACACCAACTTTACCATCATCAATCCAAGCGTTAAGACCTAGCTTTAGTTTATCTAGAGTTACGTTACCAGATAGAGATGTTACTGTGTAGTCAGAGTCTTCACGAGCTTCGTAGCCAGCGTAAATGTTGAACATTTCTTGTTCTACACCAACGTAACCGTTGTAACCCATTTCGCCTTCGTCACGGTCATCGCTAGTATCGAAAACAGAGATACCGTAAGCAATACCAGAAGTAGCGCCTTGGAACTTAGCTACGTTGAAGCCATCAGAAGCATCGCCAGCTGAAGCACCAAATTCGTAAGTCATGTCGCCAGCACCGTCAACTTTGTCAAGTGCTGTATCGTTTTCCCAACCTAGAGAGATAACACCAGCGTCAGTAGTGAAACCTAACCATGCTTTATCTACGTCTGTTGCTGGGCCAGACTGAATGTCTTTCTTCTGCTCGTCAGAGCTGTAGTTAAGCATTAGGTCAGTTTCAAAGTAACCTACCCAACGGTTGTTTTTGTAGCTAATAGCAAGAGTTAGACCTGTAGCCCAATCATCGTAGAATGCTTTAGTACCTGTATCGTAGTAACCACCAACACCCCAAGCACCAGACACAGAGAACTGGTCTTTGTGCATATCTTCAAATTCGAAAACTGGTTTAGAGTTTTGAGAGCTAGTTTCTACTGCGAATGCAGAAGTTGATACTGCTGCGATAGCTAGCGCTAATAGAGTCTTTTTCATAATAAATCCACTGCCTTTTCTAAGAATGGGAGATCCTTGCCCGGTTCCCTTTTATTTATTGTGACTGGTCATTACCACTCTTTGTTGGTTAATCACCGTCACTAAATTTCGAGGTCTAGATTGCAAAAGATTATCCTGCGTGTCAAATAAACTAAAAACAAACCTAAAAAAAACACAAACCAATCAAAATCAAACACTTACATTTTTTTTCATCATTTTACGAGCAGCTTATCCTTAGTTTTATCAGCAAATATAATAATCCAAAAAATGTAACAAATAGAATTAAACTCCAAAAACAACTCAAACAACAGCCCATCAGTAGAATTTAACACCTATAGGTCAGTGTTTTTTAAAATTTATATTTCACAACATAAATAAAAACGTTAAGTTCCTGATGGTTCAGTTTTTTTTTGTGAACAAGATCTACCTTTGATTCAAAAGCAAGCTATTTTGCGGTAAATGTACCGACTAGTGATATGTGCTACTATCCTCGCTCCGTTACGTAGGTCACAGTATGCTAACTACTAAAATTCAAAAATCTATTCGCACCAGTTATCAAAACCTCCAAGATCAGTTGGACAACTTTGTACCTCGACGTGCTCAAAATTACCTTGTTGCAGAAATAGCGAAGACACTTTGTGGTCAATACCACAAAAGTAATCGCATGATTGTTGCAGAGGCAGGAACAGGGATTGGAAAATCGCTGGCTTATTTAATGGCTACTATTCCAGTAGCAGTGCTCAATAACCGAAAAATAGTAATTTCAACAGCGACAGTTGCGCTACAAGAACAGCTCGTTAACAAAGATCTCCCTCTATATAGAAGACTGACTGATAGAGAGTTTTCTTTTATATTAGCTAAGGGCAGACAGCGTTATTGTTGTTCCGAAAAGCTAGCTGCTGCTTGTGGAGTTGATGGTGGTCAAATGGCTATGTTCGAATCTAAGCCAAAAAAGAAAGATATCGACCAACTTCAAACTATGTACCGTAGCTTGACTCAAGGTAAATGGGATGGTGACCGCGATTCGTGGCCAAAACCTATCGACAATATGATTTGGCAGATGATCGTCAGTGATAAGCATAGTTGTAACAACAGCATGCCAACTCACAGAGATTGCCCTTTCCAAAAGGCACGTTCAGAGCTAGATAAAGCAGACGTTATCATCGCTAACCACAGTTTGGTAATGGCAGATGCTGATCTAGGCGGCGGTGTAATACTGCCCGAGCCAGAAAATAGCATCTATATATTCGATGAGGCTCACCACTTACCGCATGTCGCGAGAGATCATTCTTCCGCTGCTGCGAGCTTAAAAGGGGCCGCTTCATGGTTAGAGCGTTTGAATCAATCAATCACTAAGCTTTCAGGCCTAGCAGACGAGAAGCGCGTCCATCGATTTAGAAATGAACTGCAAGACTCAGTGCAACAGCTGATCCCTACTCTGACTCAAATGTGCAAACAGTTTGACGCTAACCACTTTGAGGACGGCCTGTACCGCTTCGAACATGGTGACTTACCTGAGTGGCTAGAGAATGAATCTAAAGATCTCAAGCAACTCACACAAAAGGCGAGCCAAGCCGTTGCGAAGATTGCAGACCTAATTGCAGAGCGAGTTAAAGACGGAGAGCTTTCAGCAAAGCTAGCAGAGCCTGCGCTTGCGGAGATTGGCTTCTATATACAAAGAACAGAAAACCTTGCTCAGGTTTGGCGCTTAATGGCCGAACCTAAGCGCGAGAAAGGGGCTCCTTTGGCTCGTTGGCTTGAACTGAATAAAGAAAGCGAAGGCGATTTCGTTGTTAATGTTTCTCCACTAGAGGTGGGTTGGCAACTGGATCAGCAGATCTGGAGCCGCTGTGTTGGTGCGGTGCTTGTTTCTGCGACCATGAGAGCACTCAACTCGTTCAGCTTTTTCTGTCACCAAGCGGGGATCAGTCAAAAAGAAGAAGATGGCGTGCAATTTCTGGCTTTAGCATCACCGTTTGATTACCAGAAGCAAGCTGAGCTGATAGTGCCGGCAATGAAGTACGAACCACAAGCACCTCAGTTTACCGAATATCTTATTGAAATTTTGCCTAAGGTAATTGAAGACAAAAAAGCCAACCTCGTTCTATTCTCTTCTTACTGGCAAATGAACAAAGTTGCAGAGGCTTTAGCAACAGATTTCGTTAAAAAGTCATGGGCATTGCAGGTTCAAGGTGATACTTCACGAACTGAAATCCTAAAAAAACATAAAAAACTCATAGACCAAGGTAAAACCAGCGTTCTTTTTGGAACAGGCAGCTTTTCTGAAGGTCTTGACCTACCGGGAGAGCTTCTAGAAAACCTGGTTATTACCAAGATTCCTTTTGGGGTTCCTACCTCTCCTGTAGAACAAGCACATTCAGAATATATTGAATCACGTGGTGGTAATCCGTTTATGCAGATTACTGTTCCAGAAGCGAGTAAAAAGCTTATTCAATCTGTGGGTAGACTGCTGCGTAAAGAACGAGATTCTGGTAAAGTCACGATCCTTGATAGACGCATAGTAACGAAGCGATATGGAAAGTCCTTACTCGATTCACTACCGCCTTTTAAAAGAACAATAAAATACTAATTTCCCTGCCCTTGAGGTAGTTATGGGCCTGTCATCGCTAGGCCCTTGCATTCACAACCCAACATGACTAATCCATCGATTCTTCATGTGGCTGCCCTATCAGCCGATAACGAGAACACTAGCTATTTATGGAAATGATTGAGCCAACCATGTTGGTCATACTTGCTCTGGTTGCATTTGCAGCAGGCTTTATTGATGCTGTCGCAGGTGGCGGGGGGATGTTAACTGTTCCAGCTTTGCTGTCACTTGGCCTCCCCCCACACATTGCATTAGGCACTAACAAGCTTGCAGCGACTTTCGCTTCATCTACAGCTGCATTCACTTACTACCGTAAGAAGCTGTTCAAACCTGAGTGTTGGATCAATGCATTCATTGCCACATTAATCGGTGCAACCATCGGCACCCTTACTGTTGATGCTATTAGCACGGAGTGGTTAGAGAAGGTATTGCCGTTAGTCATTCTTGCCGCAGCGGTCTATACCATTTTTCATAAGACACCGAATGCCAATCACAACGTGTCACCTAAGCCTTGCCCCGTACTTAAGAGAAAGCAAAAGTATCAAGGGTTCATTCTCGGATTTTATGATGGGGTTGCCGGCCCAGGAACTGGCGCGTTTTGGACGGTAAGCTCTATGGCGCTTTATCGCTTAAATATCTTACTTGCCTCTGGTCTATCCAAAGCCATGAACTTTACCAGTAACTTTACCTCTTTGGTGACCTTTGCGATTCTTGGTCATATTGATTGGGTTCTAGGTTTAACTATGGGTCTTTGTTTGATGGCCGGAGCGTTTGTTGGTGCTCATTCTGCTATTCGTTTTGGTGCTACATTTATACGACCTGTGTTTGTTACTGTAGTAAGCGTACTTGCAATTAAACTGGCATACGAAGCTTGGTTTGTTAACTTATAGGCCGTAGCCAACGGGAAGTGAAATGAATCAATTTTCAAAACTCAAAAGTGTCATTGATACCTTAATTGGCCATTGCTCTCAGGTTGATAAATCCCGATGTGCTTATCATCAAGCCCTATTCGATAGAGCCTTATTCAAGTGCGGCGCCTCTGTTTTGCTTCCTTATGCACTTGAAACTCAGGCAACGTACCGCACCATTGTACGTGAACAAACCACAAATCAACTGACCGCGTCCAGAGCTAACTACCTGACGGAAAAGCTGACAAATCAGATTGCAGCAATCCAAAGAGAGTTAGCTAACCATGATTTACGCTTAGACCGAAAAAGTAAGTCAGGGAAAACCCTTAACGACCTATACAACGAACTCGCTCAGCACCAAGATTGGCAAAAGCGATTAATCGATTTAGTACGAGTACGAAAGTTAGCGTTTGATTCTGCGCCTCGCCACAGTAAGAAAAAGGCGGAAGAGACTTGGCAGTTAGCAAAAGAACGATTAGAACGCTGTGAAGACTCAATGAAAAATATTGAGAGACTGATTAACTTAGAGAACCCTAAGCGAAATGAACACTGATAACACACCATCACCACTGGATAACGCACCAGAAGAAGTTAAGTTAGCTGTCGACCTGATCTATCTGATCGAAAGTAACGAAATCGATCCAAAAGTCGCGTTAGAAGCAATCAAAATTGTCCAGCAAGATTTACAAGCCAAACTAGCATCTAGCATCTAGCATCTAGCATCTAGCATCTAGCATAAAAATATACAGGATTCACATGTACCAACTTAGCTTTTCTATGCCCGAGTTTCTTGAAAACTACTGGCATAAAAAACCAACCATCTTGAAAGGTGGCTTCCAAAACTTCATCGACCCAATTTCGCCGGAAGAACTTGCTGGTTTATCGATGGAAGAAGAAGTGGATTCTCGCTTTGTCTCTAACCTCGACAATCAGTGGACTGCAGAACACGGTCCATTCTCTGAAGAAAAATTTGGCGAATTAACCGAAACTCACTGGCAGTTGATCGTTCAAGCAGCGAACCACTGGCACCAAGGCGCAAATCAGCTGACTGAGGCGTTCCAAACGTTACCAAACTGGTTATTCGACGATCTCATGATCTGCTATTCAGCACCTGAAGGCGGCGTAGGCCCACATATTGATCAATACGATGTATTCATCATTCAAGGCCAAGGTAAACGTCAATGGAAAGTGGGTGCGAAAGATGTTGGTCAATACAAAGAGACCGTTCAAGCGTCTGCTCTACGCCAAATAGAAGGCTTTGAGCCAATCATTGATGAAACCTTAGAGCCAGGAGATATCCTTTATATCCCACCAGGTTTCCCACATGAAGGGAACACATTAGAGCCGTCGATGAGCTACTCTATTGGCTACCGTTCCCCTAAAGAACAAGAGCTAATCAGCAACTTTGCCGATTTTGTGCTTGCTCATGATATGGGTGACGTTCATCTGCATGATCCAGAATTCAAAGCGCAAGAAGGCTACGGCAAGATTCGTTCATCGGATTTAAGCAATCTCACTGACATGTTGAAATCTGCACTAGAGCAACCTGAAACCATCAGTGAATTCATGGGTTGTCTACTAAGCCAATCACGCCACCAGCTTGATATCGTCGCTCCTGAGCCATTATGGACAGAAGAAGAGATTGCTCAACACTTAGAGTCTGAGGGCGAAATCCAACGCGTATCTGGCTTAAAAGCGCTCTACCATGAAAATGAAAGCAACACGGCTTACATAAATGGTGAAGTCGTTAAAGTTGAACAGGCAGATTCATCACTACTCAACATACTTTGCGATGAGACCTTAATTACTTCAGCTACTGCTCTATCTCCTTCGGGCATAACGGTCGTGACTGAATTAGTGAACAAAGGTTACTGGTTCATCGAAGACTAACTTCGCTAATAGGTTTCGTCGGACATAATCAATCCCGAAAATCTAAGAGACTTAGAACTTGAGAAAAATAAAAAAGGACAAATGAAATCTTCATTTGTCCTTTTTCTATTCAACAGGTAATAAGCTTGAATAACTAAACCTTGAACTGATTAACCAATTTCTGCTGCTGTTGGGATAATTGGTCTATTTCCGTGCCTACTTGTTCAGAAGCGGCAGCTTGCTCTAAGATCCTCGCACTCAAGTCGCGAATGTTAACCACGCTTTGGTTCACTTCACCGGAAACCGATTGTTGCTCTTCGGCTGCTCGAACAATCTGACTGTTCATGTCACTGATCGCCTCAATAGAAGTAAAGATCGAACCCAGATCTTCAACCGCTTTTTGAACATGTAGCGCTGTATCATTGGCAAGAATATTACCTTCTTGGATCGCTTCCACCACGTCTTGCGTACCCGCATGGACCTTATCGATCACCGCTCTGATTTCACCAACTGATGACTGCGTACGACTTGCTAGGTTTCTTACTTCATCAGCAACAACCGCAAAACCTCGACCTTGCTCACCCGCCCTTGCCGCTTCAATCGCAGCATTTAGCGCTAATAAGTTTGTCTGTTCAGAGATCCCCTCGATAACACTTAAGATCTCAGTGATGTTACCGTTATTTTTAGCCAATTCTTCAACAATAGGTACAGCGCTCGACATACGCTCCACCAGCTTTCTCATTTCACCGGCTGAAAGCTCAATAACTTGTTGCCCTTGCTGAGCTGAACGATTCGCTTCGCACGCTGCATCAACGGCCACTTCTGCATTTTGTACCACTAAGCCCGCAGTTTGAGTCATCTCTTCTGCCGCTGTTGCTACCAGATCGACTTCTTTAAATTGAGACTCACTGCTTTCTCGAGTGCTTGATGCCGATGCTTTAGCCTGGCTTGTCGTACTCGCCACTTGCTCAGTGGTATGAATGACTTCTTTGATCGTGTGTTGTAGCTTATCTAGAAACAGATTAAAGCCTTTCGCTAGCTGGCCGATTTCATCTTGAGATTTCACTTCTAAGCGCTGAGTCAAATCGCCTTCACCAGAAGCGATATCGTTCAGTCGCTCCACTACCTGACGAATCGGTTTCACAATAGACAATGAAGCAAACGCGATAATGGCTAGACCAAAAACGATAAAGACCATACCGGCAATCACTTCTGTTCTGATACCTTCACTTAGCTTGGTGCTAATGATGGAATCCAATTTGTTTGCATCAGCGACGACACTTTCTCTCGGTATCTCAAACAACACACCCCAAGTTTGATTAGCTGCAACAACAGGTGCAAACGCAAGTAACCACTCGCCATTCTCACTCCATTGCGTTGTTACTTCGCCGCCGAAGATAAAATCGGTCATTCGATCGCTGTCGGTGTTATCACTTTGGAAGGTAGAACCGACTGCAATACTTGAATCATCAGAAGCGATGACTGAACCATCTAGGCTAACCACATAAACTTTACCAGCACCATCAAATAAGCTCTGATCAGATTGAGTGACCACACTCGTTAAGCCATCGAGTCTTAAGTCAATCCCAAGAAAACCAATTGCAACATCATCAACTAAAATTGGAACTGAAATCGAAGATGTCAGAAGTGCTGTACCACCACTATTAACGACTCTAGGTGTGCTGATACAGGTTTGCCCAGAAGATAAAGGACAGTAAAAGCGTTCGCTATTACTGTTGTCATCCAATGTTGATTCTGAAAGTACGTTCGAAAGTACATTCTCACCATTATCTGCCACCTTCCAGTAAGGTGCGAAACGCCCTCTTTCGTTAGAACCAACATAGTCGGCATCGACATAGTTTGCGTCTTCCCCATCGAGCAAGTCAGGTTTGAAAACTAGATACGCACCTTGAATAGAGTCGAAGTTTAAAACCGAGCGACGGATCATTTCATCCAAGGCAGTACGAAGTTCTTCACTTGGTGTAAAGTTTTCATCCGCATTATTCTTTAAGAACTGAGCGCTAGCCGCAAGCATTTCTGCGCGGTAAATGGCTTCGTCAACATAACGTTGAGTTTCTTGGGCATTAAGCTGAGAAACAGACGCCAACAACTGCTGAGTTTTATTGATAACTGATTCTGAGCTTTGAGATTTGATGACTTGTTGATTGCTCGTCGCGTTGTAGATCGAGAAACCAATAAGAGACAGTGACGTAATGATTAAACAACAACCTGCTAAGAGGGTTATTTTCCACTGTACCGATAGAGAGCGCATTTAATATCCTTATTTAAGCCAAAAGACTTCCATAACCGTAACTATCACACCGACAACAAATTGCTGTACACAATGTAAATGAGTTAGACGAATAGCTTAGCGAATAATTACAGCACAAATCGCTTACATATAAAACGAAAGTTTACATAAATGTTAACAAGCAATGCCTTTTACCTGTTGCTTCTGTGATTTCAAAATAATCTACTCATACAATCATTGCCAATAGGTCTATTGCTCTAACATTTTTGGTATAATCTAGCATCGATATTTCAAAGAAGCTGACTCTCCCTACATCTTTAAAACACAGTAATTTCGAATTACTTTTTCTAATCCAAGTTATAGATTTTTATCTTGATCAACTTCACATTTTTTGATTGCTAAGTCGGCAATCAAGCTCTAATATCTCGCGCCTAGATTCCCTGAATACTTTATTCTTTTGGCACTCCTTAATGGAGCGCTAAGGCTTTTTACGTCTTTAATTTTTGGAGAGATACGCAAATGTCTGCCTCGTTTCCATTAGCGAAACTTACCTTTTTAATCGCTATTCTGACAGCCGTAGGTCAAATGACTCAAACGATGTACGTGCCTTCTATCGGTCATATGGCGGGTGAGTTCTTGGTTTCTGCGTCTTCACTTCAAGCTGTGATGGCGTGCTACTTGATCCCTTATGGTCTGTCGCAATTTGTTTACGGCCCGCTTTCTGATCGCCTAGGTCGTAAACCTATCATCGTTGCAGGTTTGATCATCTACATCATCGGTACTTTGGTGGCATTGTTCGCTCATGAATATCAATGGTTCCTAGTGGGTAGCTTTATCCAAGGTTTAGGCATAGGTTGTGGCGGTGCAATGTCTCGTACATTGACTCGTGACTGTTTTGAAGGAGCAGAGCTGCACCGTGCAAATAGCTTAATCAGCATGTGTGTGATTTTCTCACCACTGATGGCGCCTGTTTTAGGTGGTTACCTAACAGAAGCTTTCGGTTGGCGTTCCAGCTACTTGTTCCTCGCGCTATTTGGTATCGCTGTTGTGATCACCATGATGACGAGCATGATGGAAACTCTGCCAAAAGAGCGACGCAAAAACGAATCAGTTGTAAACAGCTACAAATTCGTTCTGTCTGACAAACGCTTCCAAGGTTTCCTACTAGTACTAGTGGCAACATTCGCGGGCGTCGCAGTATTTGAAGCAGCGGCTGGTGTACTGCTTGGCGGCGTACTTGGATTACCTGCAACCACAGTAAGCTTGTTGTTTGTTTTGCCTATCCCGGGCTACTTAGTGGGTGCAGGCCTGTCTAGCTACATCGCACAACGTCGTTCAGAGCGCCGCGCACTGAATGTAGGCCTGGTGTCGATCTTAGTCGGTTCAGCCGTGGTACTGATACCGGGTCTGTTTGGTCAAACAACAGCACTAACTTTGATTGGCGGTGCAACCATTTACTTCTTGGGTGCTGGTATCTTATTCCCAGCAGCAACAACAGGGGCACTATCGCCATTCCCATACCATGCAGGTACAGGAGGCGCGATCTTAGGTGGTATGCAAAACCTAGGTGCTGGCATCGCAACACTATTGGCATCGTTCTTCCCGGCTCAAGACCAACTGCCACTCGGTTGCCTGATGATTGCTATGTCATTTATCGTGATGCTTGGTTTACGTTGGGTTAATCGCAAGCCTGACCACTCAAACGAAATGCCACTGGTTATCTAAAGTAACACTCGAATCCTACCCAAATACAGAAAAGGGGCATACTGAAAAGTGTGTCCCTTTTTTGTTGCACGCTTTCCCTCACCTCACGTCTACCTCAATTTCATTTAACATTACTTTGATTTTTTGAAAACAATAACAGACACTTACGTTGAAAGTGCATATCCAGAATCCAATTATAAATAATATCACTGGAAGAAAACCAAGATACCTAGGCTCTGATAGAAAAGGATGCTGGCATTAAAACGAGTAAGGTGCACACTAAGGATATACAGATGCGTTTCGCTTTAACCACATTAGCCGTATCGGCCGCGCTTGTCGCCGGATGCAGCAATCAAGGAATAACAACCATGAAACACTACTCTCCATCGCAACTCGTCGCTCAGCAGACACAAGCTCCTGTTGCTAAGAAAGTCCCTCATGCAATGACGATTCATGGTGATACTCGAATCGATAATTACTACTGGATGCGTGATGATGAACGCCAAGATCCAGAGATTTTGCAGCATCTTGAGCAAGAGAACCACTACGCAGAGACCGTGCTGAAGCATACCGAATCAACACAAAGACAGTTATTTGAAGAGATCAAAGGCCGAATCGCGAAGGACGACAATTCGGTACCGGTGCGTAAAGGCAGCTACTACTACTCGAATAAAGTCACAGGTGACAACGAATACCCAGTACACTTGCGAGAAAAAGACTTTTTAGGTACAGACAAGCAAGTCATCTTAGACGTTAATGAACTAGCAAAAGAACATGAATTCTTCAGTATTGGCGGCTTAACGATCAGCCCAGACGAAAACTTGTTGGCCTATGGCGAAGATACCCTGAGTCGCCGCATTTACACCATCAAGATTAAAGACCTCATGACAGGTGAATACCTAAACGACGAAATTGAAGGTGCTTCGAGTGCTATCGCGTGGCAAAACGACAACCAAGCCTTTTACTACATCAAGAAAGATCCACAAACACTGCTAGGTTACCAAGTTTACCGCCACGTTTTAGGCACACCTCAAACAAGCGATGAGTTAATCTACGAAGAAACCGACAGCGCTTACTACACCTCATTGAGTAAAAGCAAAGATGGTGAACAGGTCTATATTTGGCACTCGAGCACAGAAACCAGTGGTGTGTCAGTCATCGATGCCAACAACCCAAAGGCTAAAGCCGAAGCTTTCTACCCAAAAGAGACTGGAATTGAGTACAGCATTGCTAAATTGGGTGATTGGTATTACATCTACACCAACTACCAAGCGGTCAACTTTCGTTTAATGAAAGTCTCAGCTGCAGACATGCATGACCGCTCAAAATGGGTCGATGTCATTGCAGCAGACGATAACACTCAGCTTGTTGATTTCGAGTTGTTTGATGACCATCTTGTTTACGAGCAACGTGCGAATGGCTTGTCGACAGTCAAGGTTCGCCAACTCACAACAGGTAAAGAGCTCCCACTTGAATTTAACGACTCCGCTTTCGCCGCTTACCTAACGAGTAACTATGAATTAGATAACTCAAAAGTTCGAGTCTATTACAGCAGCTTAACGACTCCAGGCACTTACTATGATTTTGACCTCAGTACAGGTGAATTCGAAATCATGAAGCAAACGCCTGTATTAGGTGATTTCGACGCGGATAACTACCAATCAGAACGAATCATGATTACGGCTCGCGATGGTAAGCAAGTACCTGTCTCTTTGGTCTATCGCAAAGATTTATTCAAGAAAGACGGCACTAACCCAATTTACCAATACGGCTATGGATCTTACGGTACTACCATTGAGCCGACCTTCAGCTCGACTCGTCTCAGCCTGCTCGATAGAGGCTTCGTTTTTGCGATTACTCACATCCGCGGTTCAGAAATGCTGGGGCGTCCTTGGTATGAAGACGGCAAAAAGCTAACCAAGCAAAACACGTTCAATGACTTTATCGATGTAACTAAGGGCCTAGTTGAAGAAGGCTACGGCGCTAAAGATAAAGTATTCGCGGTGGGCGGTTCAGCTGGTGGTCTACTAATGGGAGCGATCATCAACCAAGCGCCTAATTTGTATAAAGGTATTGGAGCACATGTTCCTTTTGTGGACGTAGTAACAACCATGCTTGACGAGTCGATCCCTCTTACGACTAACGAATACGACGAATGGGGCAACCCTAACAATAAAGCCTACTACGATTACATGCTGAGTTACTCACCGTACGACAACATTAAGGTACAAAACTACCCGAACATGTTGGTGACAACAGGCCTACATGATTCACAAGTACAATACTTTGAACCAATGAAGTGGGTGGCGAAACTGCGTGAAATGAAAACAGATAACAATGTACTGGTGTTCAAAACCGACATGGAAGCTGGTCACGGTGGTGCATCTGGGAGATTTAAACGACTAAAAGAAGACGCACTCGAATACGCGTTCTTTTTAGATTTACTCAAGACTCAATAGATTCAACGTAAGTCGTCACGTCGTTTTATGTCGCCATTTTGTCTCTACAAATGGCGACATACATTATTAAGCATGGTTAAATACGATTAACTATCAAACTCACCAAATCAAATAATCTTTGCTGCACTATAGGCAAAGGTTTACGAGAGGTATAAAAATAAATGAAAGTAATTAGCTTCAACATCAACGGCCTAAGAGCCCGCCTTCACCAACTGCAAGCTATTATCGACAAACACCAACCGGACGTAATTGGTCTGCAAGAGATAAAAGTACACGATGAAGCCTTCCCTATTGCTGATGTTGAGGCGATGGGCTATAAGGTTTACTTTCACGGCCAAAAAGCACACTACGGTGTGGCTATGCTGTGTAAGCAAGAGCCAATCTCTGTTCAGAAAGGTTTTCCAACCGACAATGAAGACCATCAAAAACGTATGATCATGGCAACGTTTGAAGATGAAAACGGTGAAAAGGTTACAGTACTAAATGGTTACTTCCCTCAAGGGGATAACATCAAACATGAAACCAAATACCCTTACAAGCGTGAGTTCTACAAAGACTTGATGACTTACCTAAACGATTACCACAATAAAGATGAACAAGTGATCGTAATGGGCGATATCAATATCAGCCCTATTGATGCTGACATCGGCATTGGTGAACCTAATGCGAAACGTTGGCTGAAAACCGGTAAGTGTTCTTTCCAACCAGAAGAGCGCGAATGGTTGAAAACATTGATGGATTGGGGTTTTGTGGATAGCTTCCGTTTACTGCACCCTGAAGTAAACGATCAATACTCTTGGTTTGATTACCGCTCAAAAGGTTTCGTGGACAACCGTGGCCTTCGTATTGACGTGGTACTAGCAACTCAAAAGCTTGCTGATAAGTGTACTGAAGCAGGCATCGACTACGAACTACGTGGTATCGAAAAACCATCAGACCACGCTCCGATTTGGGCGACGTTTAAATAGTCATTTTTAGGTAACAAAACTTAGCCAGATCAAGTAGCAAGCAAATAGTACTCACAACGCTGATCAGAAGCTAATAACGAAAGAGAGGAGATAATATCTCCTCTCTTTTTATTCGTGACTCTATCTGTCATATACCTAGTTAAGCGGCCAAATGGTCGTGCCGTCAACGTCTAACGGCGTCTTAGCAAACTCATCTAAACAATATCCTTGATTAGACGATGCAAAATATGTCAAAGGCATGTTACTTAGACTAAGAGCTGTGACTTGTTGCTTCGCTTTATCACTGAAACTGAATCCCCACATATCTAAGTATTGCGTCATATTCCGTTCTGCAACGTAACTCAATGCGATAAGCAACCAATCATTGTTTGTAATATCTACCGCTTCTTGTCTCGTATAATCTGAAAAACCAATCGAGCCTTTTCGATCGTTCCAAAGTTCATCACCGCCTTTCAAGCGATTAAACTCTCTCTCAATCAAGTGCAAGCGCCCTAATAAATGCCAACCCGAATTCAATACACCCTGCTGCTCTGCAAGCATCATCATTTGAATGTAGATACGAGCTCCCCAACTCCAACCAGTTTGATTTTGAGCCGCCATAAAAGCACTTGGATCAGGTTGAGTCCGACTCTGCTGTAAAAGCTGATACTGCCCTTTAAAATCTAAGCCTTGGCAAGACGATACTTTTCCTGTGTCTTTATAATATTTTGATTTACTAAAATACGAATAGTAGTTCGTTGTAGAGTGCCCATCCCAACCGCTAAACCTAAATCGACCACGCTCTAAGCCATGCCCTAACTCGTGAAGATCACCATGCCCTAATGGATGAAACGACCAGTAGGCATCATACGGGTTTCCTGAACAACCATAGCCACAGTTAGCTTGGTCTGCGTTCATATGCTTTACAATATCAATGGTCGCAATTTCCCAACCTTTTGCCTCTCCGTATTGATGTATTTCAGCAATTTCATCAATACCCGGCCCTTTAAAGCCTGCAAGTGCATGAGGAAAGTTATGTACATAACGCTCTGTGGCGAGAGCCATATCATGAGGCTGAGCCCAGTCAGCAGCACTGATAGATTCCTTCATTTTGTCCAACTTAGAATGAACCTCAAACCCCGGAGTAATGAGCTCAGCCCAATCAAACTTTCCTTCTTCAAGCTGTGCAACAAAGCTTTCGTTGTCTGCTTCACTGCGCCAGACAGGATGCTGAGCGACATTCTCAAAACGCAGCTCCACATCAATATCATTAGTATCAAAATGAACCTGTAACGTCCCACCATAAGCAGATGTGAGATAAATCGTCTCTCCCGGGTTCACAGGATAGGCTACCGAGGTTAAAAACTTTGGTCTAGCATAGCCATCATCGCCCGAAAACTCGTGAGTAGCTCCACTACGTAGCGTATTAAATGCTATCGATGTAGCTACTTCATTGCTGTCCAAACGAGTCACTTTGATCGTCTTACCAGGCAAAGCATACACGCCTGCCGCACGGAAACTTCTCTTAGACTCTAGGGTTATATTTTGGCTTACTAGAGAGGCATCCTCAAAAGTCTTGGTGCTAAAATTACCTAAGTTTGGTTGTGCCGCATTATACAAACGGCTGTTGTATGCGGCGTAATCACTATAGTAAGAACGAAGAAACTCGATTCTCTCCGTTACACCTTTACCCATCGGGTACTGAACATCTTGGCGATAACGATCCGCAAGTAACAGTAACAACTTTTCATATTCGTAATCATCGGTTGCAAACAGGTCTATTTTTTTACTATCAAGAGTCGTTAGGTGTGAACGAATACTGTTCGCCGCAGTATAAAACTCTTCATCCATATTGGAATCGTCAGGGCAAGATTTGTCCTCACACAAATTCAGGTCAACGGTGAAACTGTTGTCTTTCAATCGCTGTAAAAGCGCTTGTTGCTGGACAATATTACCCGGTATTTGATCAATCAGTTGTGTAGAATTCCAGTTCGACAAACCTAGCTTGCGCCAATAGTTATCGCCAACGTACGTCATGTGCATTTCTGCAAATAGTGCGTTACCTAAGTCCGTCATACCGCCATCAAGATGTAGGTATAACACTGGAATATTTTTACTGAACGCCAAGCGTAAACCTGAAATCACATCTTCAATGTCATCGCCATCATTTAACTTTTGAGACAAAACTAGCAAGTCAGGGTTATTGGCTTCAAGACATTGGCTTAATTTACTGCCATCACAAGTATTGTCAGCGTTGATAACCATAGAAGCGTTAACATTGTCGGTTAACCAGTTTCGTGTCGCTTGGTCATCAGGAAAGTAATGAGATTGATCAAGCTGAGCTAACACAACATTTTGTGGCGAGTCATTACTAGAAGCCCACCGAACCAAGTTCTTCAACCAAGTATCCATCTCTTCGTTGACAGAACTTGGAAAGCGCTGCTTAGTTCGAAACGGGTTGCTTGCTAATGCGGCATAGCGGCTGTCGTCTGATGTATAACCCGCAATACCAATGACAAGCTCTTGGTCGGCATAACCATCTTGCATCGCTTTATTGGTTTTCAAGATGATATCGTTAAAACCATAGGTAGGTAAGATAATTGCCGTATCATGTGTTGGATCCCAATGAAGACTACGTAGAGGTTCCCCTTCAGCGTTTAGGGATAAAGCTTGCTTAATATGATTGTAGTCCGAGTTGTATTGAGCGACTAACGCTTGGCTTGCATCAATGAACTCTTTGGAATCAGTCACATAAGAAGCGTCACCTGTGGACAACGCCTTTTGCACCGCGGTTTGTGGAGTTGGAGTAATGCCAGGCTCACCATTTCCGTCACCTTCATTACCTTCCCCACCAGAACCACTAGAACCACCAGAACCACCAGAACCACCAGAACCACCAGAACCACCAGAACCACCAGAACCACCAGAACCACCAGAACCACCAGAACCAGTTTGGGCACTTCCACCGCCGCTGCCACCTCCGCATCCTAAAAGTGATAAGGCAATCGCACAAAGCACCAAATTGGATAGTAACTTACTCTTTTTCATCATTATTCCATACAACAACAAAATTTCGCTGAGTCTATCTATCGCTAAATCTAAAGCAATTAATCTCATGAATATGTGAATGCAATTTGAAGCAAGTTAACTATTTTTAAAAATCCTCAGTTAACGCGCTCTTTCTTCCGCCGAAAAATTAAAGAACAGTAGTTTTGACGATATAAAAAACGGCGCTATGAAAGCGCCGTTTGTTTAACTGAAATTGTTGCTGTGTACTTATTAGCTAAGCGGTCTTAGATAAGCTAGGAAACGTTTCTCTGCGAATTTGAAAATCGCGATGATGATGAACGTTAGCGCCATGTAGAACAGGCCTGCCGTTAAGAAAGACTCAAATGGAGCGTAGTAACGTGAGTTAACCAAACGTGCTGCACCCGTCAGATCCATAATCGTTACGATACCCGCTACCGCTGAACCGTGAAGCATGAAGATGACTTCATTACTGTAAGCTGGTAGTGCGCGACGTAAAGCACTTGGTAAAATGATACGACGGTAAGTCTTCGGTGTACTCATGCCATACGCTTTTGCTGCTTCAACTTCACCTTTCGGTAACCCGTTAATCGCACCGCGAATGATCTCTGCTGTGTATGCTGATGTGTTAAGAATGAATGCCACCAGAGCACAGAACCAAGCGTTTTCCCATAGTGTGTCTTTCACTGGGAAGAATTGATCCATACCGTAATAAATCAGGTACAACTGCACCAATAACGGCGTACCACGGAAGAAATAGATGAACGACCAAGCCGGAGCGTTAATCATCATATTTGGACTGTTACGAGCGATAGCTAATGGTATGGCGACGAATAAGCCAATAATCAAAGCGACGCAAACCATCCAAGCTGTTGTCCATAAACCACCAAGGTAAATCGGCAGGCTTTCAATTATCAATGAAAAGTCCATAACTACCTCGCGTGGATACTGAATTTACGTTCAACCAGCTTAAGTAAGCCTGTCGAAACACTGGTGAAGAATAAGAAGATAAGTGCCACCGTCATATAGAAGGTAAATGGCATTTTGGTTGAACCTGCCGCCAATGCGCTAACACGGACCATGTCTTCTAGGCCGATAATCGAAACCAATGCGGTAGTCTTAAGTAGAACTAACCAGTTGTTACCAAAGCCTGGCAATGCGTGACGAATCATTTGCGGTAATAAAATACGACGGAACGCTAAAACAGGTCCCATGCCATAGGCCTTTGCCGCTTCCATTTCACCGCTATCAACTGCCATGATCGCACCACGGAAGGTTTCAGCCATGTAAGCGCCAAAGATAAAGCCAATGGTTAAGACACCAGCAATAAATGGGCTGACATCAATATAATCAGGTAAGTAAGAGGTCCATTCGTGATTAGGATCACTGGATGAGAACCACTCATTGAGCCACTCATTGATGGAATACAAACTGTTGTTTAAAAGGATTTGTCCACCAAAGAAAATCAGCATCATCAAGACAAGATCAGGAATGCCTCGAATAACAGTTGTATAGAGGGTTGCAATAGCACGAGCCCAGCGATAAGGCGCTAGTTTTGCTAAGGCACCTAGCATACCAAGAACCATAGCTAAAATTAGCGACAGCAAGGCAACTTCGATTGTAAGCACCGCCCCTTTCAGGATCGAAGCTTCATATCCTTGTAAATCAAACATAATGAATTCCAACAGAACTGCGAAAAAGTTGGTAAGACAGGGAGAGGAGAACCTCTCCCTTAAGAAGTGACGCTAGAGATTACTGGCCGTATACGTCGTAGTTAAAGTACTTAGCAGCGATATCTTGGTAGATGCCTTTTTCACGTAGTGAAAGGATTGCAGCATCCAATTGCTTAGTCAGATCTTTATCTTGCTTACGTAGAGCAATACCAAAACCTTCACCGAACCACTTAGGATCTGTTAGTGATGGACCAACAAACTCGTAAGCTTCACCACCAGCTTTGTTTAGTACGCCTTCTTCTAGAGCAGATGCATCACCCAGTACAGCAGCAACACGACCGTTAGCTAGATCAAGGTAAGCTTCATCAAATGAACCGTAACGAACGATCTCTACTGTGTCGCCGTAGTTATCTGTTAGGTACTTATCGTGAGTTGTTGCTCGTTGAACGGCAATTTTTTGACCACTTAGATCATCAAAATTAAGGCCTGCACCTTTTTTAGCGATGAACTTGTTCGGGATAAGTGCGTATTTACCAGTGAAGTCGATCTTTTTCTTACGCTCTTCCGTGATAGACATTGCCGCGATGATCGCATCATATTTACGAGCAAGTAGAGAAGGAATAATGCCATCCCAGTCTTGTGCAACGATCTTACACTTCACCTGCATTTCAGTACAAAGTGCGTTAGCCATATCGACATCGAAGCCTTTCAGTGAACCGTCAGCTTCTGTCCAGCTAAATGGAGGGTAAGCACCTTCAATACCGAAACGTACTGTTTTCCATTCTTTTGCTTGAGCTACGCCCGTTGCAGCAGTTGCAGCAAGTGCCGCGACTAATAACCACTTTTTCATATCCCTACTCCTGTGATTTAGGTTTTTATGTTTTGCTAGTTTTAATATTGTGTTTGTTGTTACTTATTAACTTACTTGTTGTGTTTTATTGTTAACACCGTCACTGTTTACCTTGGCGACGGTATTTCAATTCTGATTAGTAAATCGATGAGATAAATTGCTGTAATCGCTCAGATTCAGGTTCCGTAAACAGTTTAGCTGGATCACCCTGTTCTTCCACTAGACCTTGATGCAAGAACATCACATGGTTAGATACATCACGAGCAAAAGCCATTTCGTGAGTTACCACAAGCATGGTTCTTCCCTCTTCTGCTAGATCGCGCATTACACCAAGCACTTCGCCTACTAACTCAGGGTCTAATGCCGATGTCGGTTCATCAAACAGCATCACTTCAGGATCAACCGCTAGCGCTCGCGCAATCGCAGCACGCTGTTGTTGGCCGCCAGACAAATGACCCGGGTAGTAATCTTTACGCTCATACAGACCTACTTTCTTCAATAGTAGCTCTGCATTTTCAATCGCTTGTGCTTTAGGTACACCTAAGACGTGAACAGGCGCTTCGATAACATTTTCGAGAACGGTCAGGTGAGACCACAGATTGAAACCCTGAAAAACCATCGCCAGACGAGAACGGATTCGCTGTACTTGTTTTTCATTGGCAGGCACAGAAACACCCTGGCGGTTGTTTTTCATTTGAATTAATTCACCATTAACCCAAATCTCGCCTGCGGTAGGTGTCTCTAACAAGTTGATACATCTAAGGAAAGTACTTTTACCCGACCCTGAAGATCCGATAATCGATACTACATCGCCTTTATGCGCAGAAAGTGAAATTCCCTTTAAAACTTCATTTTGACCAAACGTTTTGTGTAGATCCTTTATGTCCAGCGCTGGTACATCTTTCATGCGCTTTCTCTCCCAAGTTTGTGAAAATGCAAGGTACTCCGACCTTTTCATGCGATACAAACTAGCACCACACGGAATAACATGCAACAAATTATTAACCTAATAATTTGGAATAAATAGCGATTCACTCTGACTTATTATGCAAAAGGTAGCGTTTTCACCTCAATTTAATGAATGAGTTCTATCAATAAGCTGTAATTAGCCCCCTTACATTGTTTAAATAAAGTTAATCAAAATGAGATTCTCGTAGCTTGATATCTCACAAGAAAAACAGGTTTTGTGAACTTAGAAACATTGCAACCGGCAAAACATAGCGCGCACATTCAACACATCACCTCTCTATAAATCACAATTATTTTGAGGTTACTGCATTGTAAGCATTTTAGTCAGAATACAGAGCAAGTGAGTAATAGTGAGATAACTCAGTAAACAAGGAGCATTGAATTGATGCCAGAGCGGTAAAGGCTCAAAGAAGATAAGAAAACGACAGTTTGTGAAAACTAATTACACGATTCATCAATGGGAAGTTAATGAATCGCTGCGTTTTGTAGCTTTCTTTCACATACACTCATAAAGTGATCAAGATCAATCACCCTAAAGGGTAAGCTTGTTAGACTTCTCAGCAAAGAATAAGGCATTAAAAATGCCAAACATTTCTTTTAACTTAGCTGCATAAAGCACATCAAGACCGTGCAACATAATGTTAATGAGTTATAACTAAGAAATAACGCAATTACGCGAACTTATAGAATTCAATTTTAGAATTACTAACATAAAAATATGAGGAATCTATGTCAGACGTTGTGAACAATGCGAACTCTGAAGTAGAAGAGAAAAGCTATAAAGAGCTACACCGCCCTGCTTCTGAGTTTGAGAGCCGCTCAGATTATCTAGATCATGAGCTTCAGATCATGAAGCCTCGCCGCTTCGGTTTAAACCTTCCTGGTCGTGACTTCCGTTTTGAACTTGAAGACCTTGTTCCTGCACTTGCTGGTACCATTGGTATCATCGCGATGTACTCAGCAGTAATGATGTCTTGGGCTGATGGCCTAACTCAAGCTTGGGATCACGTAAACCTTGGTAAAGAGTTTGCGATTGAAGTCGCTCGTGTAGAAATGCTTATCCCTGCACTGCTGTTCTGTATCCTTGCTTCTGGTTTCTTTAACCCTAAAGCAAACCTTGCCGGTAACCACGGCCCAATGATTCCTCTTATTGGTACCATCGCTCTAGCTGGTGCTCACCCTCTTGCATTGGCAATCCTTATCGGTGTCTTCGGTCTAATCCTAAGTTTCCTAAAAGGCGGCTCCAAGCTGGTTAACCTGACTTCGGAAGGTACCGCTGGTGGCTTGCTTATCTTCTTAGGCCTAACGGGTACCATGAGCCAAATCAACTCGATTCAAACATGGGCGGTTGGTCTTCAATCTTCTACTGTTGAAGCGGGCAGCATGGGTTACGTTGGTTTAATCGTTCTTGCTATTACTATAGCTATCTACGCTTTCCTAGCAAAAGTGAACAAGCGTTGGTTAGCTATCCCAGTTTGTGCATTCACAGGCCTTGCTATTGCATTGGCGTTAGGTGCTGGTTTCGATATCGTGTTCGAAACTGAAATGGGTATTCCGAACCTAAACCCAGTTTACTGGTGGGGTTCTACTTCTGAAGGTTGGATGCTTGGCTTGCCAAACGTTGAACACTTCATCGCTTCTCTACCATTCGCAATTCTTGCAGTAGCAATGTGGTCACCTGACTTCTTAGGTCACCGTATCTTCCAAGAACTGAACTACCCTAAAAAGTCTGAAAAAGTACTTATGGACGTAGATGACACAATGACTATGTGTTCAGTTCGTCAAATGGTGGGTACTGCAGTAGGTGGTGGTAACATCACTTCTTCTTGGGGTACTTACATGATCCCAGCAGCAATCGCGAAACGTCCAATTCCTGGCGGCGCAATTTTGCTTGGTTCTCTATGTATTATTGTTGCGATTCTTGGTTTCCCAATGGACGTTGCGGTATGGCCACCAGTGATGCGTGTTGCGCTACTTGTAGGTGTATCTCTTCCTCTACTTGAAGCGGGTATGCAAATGGTTAAGGATTCAAAAGATTCTCAAGCAGCTGGTATCTGTATCTTCGGTTCAGCGGTTGTTAACCCAGTATTAGCATGGGCACTGACTATGCTTCTTGATAACAACGGTCTAATTGGTGATAAAGAACGTGCGAAGCGTCTATCATTTGTAGACAAGATTGTTATCCCAGTTGGCGTTTTAGTTATCTGTCTAGTGGCAATGCTTGCAGTTGGTATGCTAGAAAGTCAATATGGCCTAAAAGCTTGGCTATAATGGTTCTTACTACACAAAAGTAGTATTGGGATTAAAAAAAAGTTTGGGTGGCAACCCCTGTCACTCAAATTTTTTCAACTTTTTTTGGCATTTATTGATTTAGTTTAAGGTTTGCAGGAATTTTTTAGCGTAGTCTTGAATACATAGAGTAAAGACAACATATAAAATGTAGTGACAATATATATAACCATATGAATCTAATATGCTCATATATATTGTTATTAATAAGAGTGTACTACCCTTTCGAGGGGCGCTGGCTCAACAGTGTTAATGTACGTATTTTTTCTACTAAAAAGGTAGGTATGTCATGGCAGAGCAATTTGCTAAAGCTTGGGAAGATTTTGCTGCAGGTGAGTGGCAAAGCGAAGTAAACGTTCGTGATTTCATTCAAAAGAACTACACGCCGTATGAAGGCGACGAGTCTTTCCTAGTTTCTGAGGGTACTGAAGCAACTAACAAGCTTTGGTCTTCGGTAATGGAAGGTATCAAACAGGAAAACGCAACTAAAGCACCTGTAGATTTCGATACTTCTGTTATCTCTACCATTACTGCTCACGATGCAGGTTACATTGAGAAAGATCTTGAGACTATCGTTGGTCTACAAACTGAGAAGCCACTAAAACGTGCAATCATCCCTAACGGTGGTGTACGCATGGTTGAAGGTTCTTGTAAAGCATACGGTGAAACTCTTGACCCAATGGTTTCAAAAATCTACTCAGAATACCGCAAAACACACAATGCTGGCGTTTTCGATATCTACACTCCTGATATCCTAAAATGTCGTAAGTCTGGTGTTCTGACTGGTCTTCCTGATGCTTACGGCCGTGGTCGTATCATTGGTGACTACCGTCGTGTTGCACTTTACGGTATTGATTTCCTAATGAAAGACAAAGCTGCTCAATTCGCTTCTCTACAAGAGCGTTTCGAGAATGGCGAAGATCTTGCTGCAACAATGCAATTGCGTGAAGAGATCTCTGAGCAACACCGTGCTCTAGGTCAAATCAAGCAAATGGCTGAGAAATACGGTTTCGATATCTCTGAGCCAGCTCAAACTGCTCAAGAAGCTATCCAGTGGACTTACTTTGGCTACCTAGCTGCTGTTAAATCTCAAAACGGTGCTGCAATGTCTCTAGGTCGTACTTCGACTTTCCTAGACATCTACATCGAGCGTGATATCGCTGCTGGCAAAATCACTGAAGAACAAGCACAAGAAATGATCGACCACTTCGTAATGAAGCTGCGTATGGTTCGTTTCCTACGTACTCCTGAGTACGATGAGCTATTCTCTGGCGACCCAATCTGGGCAACAGAATCTATGGGTGGTATGGGTATCGACGGTCGTACGCTAGTAACGCGTTCGAACTTCCGTTTCCTAAACTCTCTATACACTATGGGTCCTTCTCCAGAGCCAAACATCACTGTTCTTTGGTCTGAGCAATTACCTGACGGCTTCAAGCGTTTCTGTGCGAAGGTATCTATCGATACTTCTTCTATCCAGTACGAAAATGATGACCTAATGCGTCCTGACCTTGCGTCTGATGATTACGCTATCGCTTGTTGTGTATCTCCAATGATCGTTGGTAAGCAAATGCAGTTCTTCGGTGCTCGTGCTAACCTTGCGAAAACAATGCTTTACGCAATCAACGGTGGTGTGGACGAAAAACTTAAGATGCAAGTTGGTCCTAAAGAAGCTCCAATGACTGACGCTGTTCTTGATTACGACAAAGTAATGGATCGTCTAGATCACTTCATGGATTGGCTAGCTAAGCAATACGTGACTGCACTAAACAGCATTCACTACATGCACGACAAATACAGCTACGAAGCGTCTCTAATGGCTCTTCATGACCGTGACGTTCGTCGTACTATGGCTTGTGGTATTGCTGGTCTATCTGTTGCTGCTGACTCACTGTCTGCAATCAAATTCGCGACTGTTAAACCAATCCGCGACGAAGATGGCATCGCAACTGACTTCGAAATCGAAGGCGATTACCCTAAATACGGTAACAACGACTCTCGTGTAGATGATATTGCTTGTGAACTAGTTTCTACGTTCATGAACAAAATCCGTAAGCTTAAGACTTACCGTGATTCAATCCCTACACAGTCAGTTCTTACTATCACGTCTAACGTGGTTTACGGTAAGAAAACAGGTAACACTCCAGACGGTCGTCGTGCTGGCGCTCCTTTCGCTCCTGGTGCTAACCCAATGCACGGTCGTGATGAGAAAGGTGCTGTAGCTTCACTAACGTCTGTAGGTAAACTACCGTTTGCTGACGCACAAGATGGTATCTCTTACACGTTCTCTATCGTGCCAAACGCACTAGGTAAAGAACAAGACAGCCAACGTGCTAACCTTGCAGGCCTAATGGATGGTTACTTCCACCACGAAGCTGGCATTGAAGGTGGTCAACACCTTAACGTTAACGTTCTTAACCGTGAAACTCTTGAAGACGCAGTTAAGCACCCTGAGAAATACCCTCAGCTAACAATCCGTGTATCTGGTTACGCTGTTCGCTTTAACTCTCTAACTGCAGAGCAACAAGCTGACGTAATCGCACGTACATTTACTGAGTCTCTATAAGCTCACGCTCAATAGACAGTAAATAATATTAGCCTCGCCAATGTGCGGGGCTTTTTTATATCTGCGGTAAATCGCACTGAACTCACCCATCCCGCGAAATGTTAGGTTGAGCAAAAAAGCACCCTATCATTCACTTTTTTTCCACAAAATCACTCAAATTACGGTAATATCGCGGTTCATAATTTAAGAGTAACTGCTCCATGAAATACCTGCGTTGTTTACCCCTGATTCTCCTCTCCTTTTCATCTTTGGCATCTGATCGTTCTACAGTCACTTTTGCTTTAGATAACGATGGTATTTTTGGTGTCGACCAAGACTATACCAACGGCTTATTTCTGGGTTACACATCATCAAGTATTACGCCATATAATTGGGTGAAACCATTGAGTCTTTCCTACTGGGGCGCAAGCTCTCTAGACAAATGGGAAATCACCATTGGCCACAAAATGTATACCCCTTCTGACATAGAGTTAGAAACGCCATCAGCCAATGACCGTCCATATGCCGGTTACCTTCACACTGAATTCAACTACATCAGCTTGAATCCACAACAAGCCCAGCGCTTTAACATAACGTTTGGTACGACTGGTGAGCGTGCACTTTCAGAAGACGCTCAGAAGCTAGTTCACTCGATCACTAAATCGGATGAACCTATGGGTTGGGAATACCAAGTTGATGATGAGTGGGCGGGGAGCGTTGGTTATTTAAGCCATTTCAACCTAATGCGTAATCAAGCTTTAGCGAATACTGACTACGAAATCTCTAACGTTTCTGAAATCAACGTCGGTAACTTTAGAAGTGATATCTCGACTGGTTTTATGTTCCGCTGGGGTACGGACTTGGGTGGTAACTTTGGTGCAGCTAACATCACCACAGAAAACCCATTCAAACCTG
Organism: Vibrio satsumensis; assembly: GCF_050337435.1. NCBI lineage: Bacteria > Pseudomonadati > Pseudomonadota > Gammaproteobacteria > Vibrionales > Vibrionaceae > Vibrio > Vibrio satsumensis. The sequence continues at coordinate 63,368 of NZ_JAKJSX010000019.1, forward strand.
GCATGATCGGCGCATCAAACACAGGTTGGTTTACCTATGCAGGCCTTGAAGGTCGCTACCGATTCAACGACCTGACTATCGAAGGCGATCGCTCAGGTGTTGATGAGTACGCTAATAAAAACAACGAAGACCCAGCTATCTACGATGTGACTTTAGAGAACATTCAAGCGACTGCTGTGCTTGGTGTCGCTTGGTATAACCAATACGTTGGTGCCTCTTTCGCATTAACAGCAAAAACACCGGATTACAAAGAAGCAAAAGAGTCAGTGTACACCACTGGCGGTATCACAATGTTTGCTTTCTTCTAGCCACCAGTAAGGGCTGTCGTCCTTTACTTTTCAAGTTTAATAAAGGCAATCATCTTCACAGGTGATTGCCTTTATTTTTAAAGGTCTCGTTACCATTTGACCCTATTTTATGTACCGTTTTTGTAATAAAATAAACGGTATAAATTCCTCTACGAGAATAGCTCATGTCTACAACTGGTCGCATTCACTCATTCGAATCTTGTGGTACTGTCGATGGCCCTGGTATCCGCTTTATTGTGTTTCTTCAAGGCTGCTTAATGCGTTGTATGTACTGTCATAACCGTGATACATGGGATCTTCATGACGGAAAGGAAGTAACGGTCGAAGAGATCATCAACGAAGCAAAATCATACCGTCATTTCATGAAAGCATCAGGCGGTGGTATCACCTGTTCTGGTGGTGAAGCGATGCTACAACCTGAGTTTGTTCGTGATTTTTTCCGCGCAGCTCAAGCCGAAGGCATTCACACTTGTCTTGATACTAATGGCTACATTCGTAAGCACACTGAAGTGGTTGATGAAGTACTAGAAGCCTCTGATCTAGTGATGCTTGATCTTAAGCACATGCGAGATGAGATTCACCACGATTTCATTGGTGTATCAAACAGACGTACTCTGGATTTTGCACGCTACCTACATAGAATCGGTAAGAAGACGTGGATTCGTTATGTAATTGTCCCTGGTTACACTGATACGGCTGAAGATGCTCATCTGCTAGGTGAATTCATCAAAGACATGGATAACATCGAGAAAGTAGAACTGCTTCCATACCATAAGCTTGGTGCACATAAGTGGGAAGCGCTTGGTTTTGACTACCCTCTTGAAGGTACAAACCCACCGAGCAAAGAGAAAATGGACGAGATTGTTGCTGTTCTAAGCCAGTACCATTCAAACGTAAAATACTAATCTAGACTTACGTTCATAGTGATTTCAAACGCCTCAATTTCGATTGGGGCGTTTTCTTTTATGGCCCAAACAATCCTTTCACTTTTCTTTACAACTTTTGTTTATCAATTCAAAAAATCATATTAAATCCGTGTTGAGATCATGTTTCCACTCGTAGAAATGCTGTTACTCTTACTGCAACAAAGAATACAACATTTAGTTTTTTAGTGAGGCTCCTCCCATGGAAATGACCAATGCTCAGCGTCTAATTCTATCAAATCAATACTACCTAATGTCTCAAATGGATCCTGAGAACTCAGCTAAATACCAACGTCTACAAACGATTGTAGAACGAGGTTACGAACTCCAAATGCGTGAGCTTAACAAAGAGTTTGGTTGTTTGACTGAAGCAGAGTGTCGCGAAATTATCGACATCATGGAGATGTACCATGCTATGCAAGAGTCGAACAAAATGCTTGCAGAGCAAGAGCGTGCTGAAGTAGACCAACGTCGTCTGCAGTTCTTAGGTTTTGATATCGCTTCTGAAGCACAGGTCGTACACTACGTGCGTTTCCTTGTTGATTCTGAAGGCCTTTACCCTCAATTCGACAAAGCCGATCACCACTTCAATAGCCAAATGCCAATGCTAGAGAAGTACCGTCGCATGTTAACAACATGGCGCAACTGCCCTCGCCAGTACCACCTATGTGCGACAGAGCTATCTCAAATCTTTAGTGCTTAATGCATGAAAAGATAAGCCTTAGCTTGGCTTAAAAAATTTCAAAAAGGGTTACTCATCACGAGTAACCCTTTTTAATGTCTGCATATAAAGAAAGAAAACAAGCAACTAGAAACACAAATGATTCCATCAGTTAATCGAGTATTTGACGCCGCATGTAGAGAGTCCACTTTGAGAAGTGGGCTTGTTTGTACCTAAGGGCTCGTCATTATGTTATCTACGCCTAGAGCTAGTGAGTGATCACCAACAAAAAACGGGAATAATGAAACGATATGGATATGAAGTGGGCTTTACGTACAGAAAATTGGAATAAAACATGACGATAAGATATTAAACATTGAACCGTTTCCCATTAATTTCTCTGATACCGTCCATTGACCAACAAACGTAAATCAAGGATCTATAACCCATTAGATCATTCATCTTTATTAATTTTACTTTGGAGCTTTTAATACAAATTAAAAATCGCCATACCCATTTTGAACGGTGTTTTTTATTTGAAAGAAATCGCTAGAATGCTCACCGAAATTTATTAACCAGAGCGATAAAAATGAGAAAATTCATCCTTGCATCACTAGCTATTCTGTCGACTTCATCTTTCGCAGCTAACGACATGTACGTACTTGGGGGCGTTGGCATTAACCGAGATGACGGAGGTCTACAATTCACTGCTGGCTCACAAATTCTTGATACCCATTTTCATATTGAATCAACAATGAATTACATAGATTCCGACAGCAAAATGGTTACATCGGATGTACACGGTGACCTAACTAAGTACAAAGACAATTTCAAACACTTCAAAATGTCTTTAGCTCCAATGTATAAATATAGTTTCGATGAGTCTTTTGCTATCTACGGAAAAGTTGGTCTTGCTTACTCAAACGTAAATGTTAAATCAACAATTACTAACAAAGATTGGTCAGTGAATAATAAACATTCAAATAGCGAATGGGGCGCAACTTACGGCATCGGTGCTGAGTTTAAGTCTATACAACCAATGTTTGGTAACTCGAAGTTTATGGCTCGTGTTGGTTTCGATTTCTACGACTTCAACTCCGGTAGCATAAGCCTAATCAATGAGGAGACTTTTGGCCTACAAGCCGGTTTCACTTTCTAAGGTATTAAGTAGAAAAGTTTTACAGTCGTTGAACAGATCATCGTAATTACGATTTTTGGTGTCTTGACGTTAACCGCTCTGTACTTCGCATAAATAAAAGGGCTACTCATCACGAGTAACCCTTTTATGTTTTCTTCTTTTTAACTAGAAAACGTAAGCAACACCGACGTTTGCCGCCATATTAATGCCGCTTTCTAAGATTGGACTGTTCTCGATATCGCCCTCTAGGTTGGTGTAACGAACGCCACCAGTTACTCGAACATTCGGCGTTACATGTAAGTAACCACCTAAACCAATAAAGTATTGGCCATCCCAGTCAGCATCGAATTCGTTTAGATTCGTTCTTGCAGCTTCCGCTGAGCTCACACCGTACAAGTGGTTATTCAAGCGTTCACTGTTGTAAGCGTAACCAATCGAAGGCGTAATCGCCCAGCCATTGCGGCGAATAGGTAGGCGCCAAGCCGCTTCAGCGTAAATACCGTTATGTCTAAAACCTAAGTCGGAGCCCGCTGTTGCTTCAAACATACCCACCAGCGTAATCACTTGATAGCTAACACCACCTAATACCGAAGCTTTACGTTCATCTAGTTTTTGAATGTCCACATTGTCTGAGTCACCTGGCTTTAATGTTCTTGGATCATAAACCGCTCGAAACACAATATTCTGAGGTGAGCCGGCTGGTAACAAACGATAGCCTGCGCTAAATCCACGCATGAAAAAGTGTTCGCCTTCGTAACCAATCATAGGAATGACTGCGCGATTTGACGGCGTGTCTTTGTACACAGCAGGAGAATAAGAAGCAGCCACACCCAATGACCATTGTGATATTTTTGCGTGCGTAGCGGTCGCCATGAACATTGTTGTTCCAACAATGGCGATTTTTAACCAAAGACTCTTCACTGTTTCTACCTATTTTTTAAGCGATTTCTGATAACGCCGCGCATTATATGGCACTTCGTTCCAAATAATCAATAGAGCTCAGTTATACATCTAATACACATAAATCCATCGTGAGAATTATTAAGCGACCTAAAATCACAAAACAAACGGCTAGATCTGCTCGAATGTAAAATAATTTGATTCTACACGCCTCAAGTTGCCTATTGCGCTCGCTAAGTTTTTCACACGCAAAATTGTAAATAAATACATAATTGTTAAGCAAAATTGTGGAAGCGGGTCTAACCTTAAAATGTAGGGAGAGCCTATTTTTCAATCGCTCGTCAGTTTTAACTGGTTAACAAGGGGAATGTGACTATGAGTATTTTTGACCACTATCAATCACGTTATGAAGCAGCCAAGGAAGAAGAGCTGACATTGCAAGAGTTCTTAGCGCTGTGTAAAGACGATAAAAGTGCTTACGCGAATGCTGCCGAGCGCTTACTACTAGCCATTGGCGAACCGGAGGTCATTGACACAGCTCAAGACCCTCAACTAAGTCGTATTTTCTCTAACCGTGTCATCTCACGCTACAGCGAATTTAAAGATTTCTACGGTATGGAAGATGCGATTGAACAGATTGTTTCTTACTTAAAACATGCTGCGCAAGGTTTAGAAGAACGTAAACAAATCCTTTACTTACTTGGCCCTGTGGGCGGTGGTAAATCATCTCTTGCTGAAAAACTCAAAGCCCTGATGCAGAAATTACCAATCTATGTATTGTCTGCTGACGGCGAACGAAGCCCAGTAAACGATCACCCATTTTGTCTATTCGATGTAAACGAAGACGGCGACTTATTGAAGAACGAATACGGTATTGAGAAACGCTATCTTCGCTCAATTATGTCTCCGTGGGCAGCGAAACGACTGCACGATTTTGGCGGTGATATTTCCAAATTCAAAGTCATCAAACTGCGCCCTTCTATCCTCGATCAAGTTGCGATCGCGAAAACAGAGCCTGGTGATGAAAACAACCAAGATATCTCATCTCTTGTTGGTAAAGTAGATATTCGTAAACTTGAGCACTTCTCTCAAGATGATCCTGATGCCTACAGCTACTCTGGTGCGCTATGTAAAGCTAACCAAGGTGTTATGGAATTCGTGGAGATGTTTAAAGCGCCAATCAAGGTATTACACCCACTACTAACGGCCACACAAGAAGGTAACTTCAACGGTACCGAAGGGCTTTCTGCACTGCCATTTGACGGCATGATTCTGGCTCACTCGAACGAATCCGAGTGGCAGACCTTCCGTAACAACAAAAACAACGAAGCCTTCCTCGACCGTGTGTACATTGTAAAAGTCCCTTACTGTCTACGCGTCTCTGAAGAAGTTAAGATCTACCAAAAACTGCTTGAGCACAGTGAGCTATCCAAAGCCCCTTGTTCGCCAAGCACACTCGATCTGCTATCGCAATTCAGTATCTTATCTAGACTGAAAGAGCCTGAGAACTCGTCTCTGTTCTCAAAAATGCGGGTTTACGATGGTGAGACTCTAAAAGACACCGATCCAAAAGCGAAGAGCTACCAAGAGTACCGAGATTATGCTGGTGTTGACGAAGGAATGTCTGGGCTATCAACGCGTTTCGCCTTTAAGATTCTGTCTCGAGTATTCAACTTCGACCAAGCCGAAGTGGCCGCAAACCCAGTGCATCTTTTCTACGTGATTGAGCAGCAAATCGAACGAGAGCAATTCCCTCAAGAGACCGCTGAGAAGTACCTAGAATTCTTGAAAGGATACCTAGTGCCACGCTACGTAGAGTTCATTGGTAAAGAAATTCAGACCGCTTACCTAGAGTCTTACTCTGAGTACGGACAGAATATCTTCGACCGTTACGTAACCTATGCTGATTTCTGGATTCAAGACCAAGAGTACCGCGATCCAGAAACAGGCCAGCTATTTGACCGTGCTTCTCTAAATGGTGAACTCGAGAAAATCGAGAAAACAGCAGGTATCAGTAACCCTAAAGACTTCCGAAATGAGATTGTGAACTTTGTGCTTCGTGCCAAAGCAAACAATAACGGTCAAAATCCAGTTTGGACAAGCTACGAGAAACTGCGCACTGTGATTGAGAAGAAAATGTTCTCTAACACAGAAGAGCTGCTTCCTGTTATTTCGTTCAATGCTAAGACCTCAACGGATGATCAGAAAAAACACGACGACTTCGTTGCTCGTATGATGGAAAAAGGCTACACCGAGAAACAAGTTAGACTGCTATCTGAGTGGTATCTAAGAGTTCGTAAATCCTCATAAACCAAACTGTATTGAGCTGCTCACGTGAGCAGCTCGTACAAACCAATAACTCTTATATCCTAATAACTCTTATACACTAATAAAAAGTAGGATCGTGACATCAGCTGAGAGGGAGTTCTTATGGCACAATTTATCGATCGGAGGCTCAATGGCAAGAATAAGAGTGCTGTAAATAGACAGCGATTCTTACGACGCCATAAAGAGCAAATCAAAGAATCTGTGGCCGATGCAGTCAACCGACGCTCAATCACCAATACTGAAACTGGTGAAGACGTTACTATTCCTCATAAAGACATCAAAGAGCCAAGCTTTCACCAAGGTCAAGGCGGCGTAAGAGAACGTGTTCACCCTGGTAATGATCAGTTCATCACTGGCGACAAAATTGAGCGCCCTAAAGGTGGCGGTCAAGGTGGTGGTTCTGGCCAAGGCGATGCAAGCCCTGATGGCGAAGGCCAAGATGAATTTACCTTCCAAATTTCAAAAGATGAGTATCTTGATATTCTCTTTGAAGATTTAGCTCTGCCTAATCTAGAGAAAAATCAGGTCAACAAAATCACCGAATGGAAAACCCACCGCTCTGGTTACCAAAGTGCGGGGATTCCATCCAACATAGCTATTGTTCGTTCACTGCAGCAATCTCTAGCTCGTAGAACCGCGATGACAGCAGGTAAAAAGCGCGAGCTTAACCTACTGATGGAGCAACTTGACCAAGTTAAAATGACGGAACCGGCACAACCCTTCGAAGAAAGTCGCTTAAAAGAAGAGATTGCCGAGCTACGCAAAAAAATTGAAAACGTGCCATTCATTGATACCTTCGACTTACGTTTTAAAAACTATGAGAAGCGCCCTATTCCATCTAGCCAAGCAGTAATGTTCTGCTTGATGGATGTGTCCGGCTCAATGGACCAAGCTACCAAAGACATCGCAAAACGCTTCTACGTGCTGCTTTACCTGTTCCTAAACCGCACCTACGAAAACGTCGATGTTGTGTTTATTCGTCACCATACTCAAGCCAAAGAAGTCGACGAGCATGAGTTTTTCTACTCCCAAGAAACCGGTGGCACCATCGTTTCTAGTGCATTGAAATTAATGAAAGAGATTGTCGCAGACCGTTACCCTGCAGGTGAGTGGAACATCTATGCGGCACAAGCTTCTGATGGAGATAACTGGGCTGATGACTCTCCTCGTTGTAAAGAGCTGCTGGTGAATACGCTTCTGCCAACTTGCCAATATTACTCTTACATCGAAATAACACGCCGCTCTCATCAAACGCTTTGGCACGAATACGAAAAACTCGAGAGTAGCTTCGACAACTTCGCAATGAAAAACATTAAGACGGTGGATGATATTTTTCCTGTGTTTAGAGAACTGTTCCAGAAAGAGACAGCGTAAGGGGCTTACCATGACAGCGAAATCAAACGTTGCAGAGAAATCAAACATTGCCGATAGAGACAAGGCTACACAGAAGAAAAACGACAAGATGCTGCCTGATGGTCCAGATTGGACGTTCAACCTATTGGAGAAATATCACGTCGAAATTAAGCGTGTGGCGCAGCATTACCGTTTAGATACTTATCCGAACCAAATTGAAGTGATTACTTCAGAGCAGATGATGGATGCATACTCAAGCATTGGTATGCCTATCAATTACAACCACTGGTCTTTTGGTAAGAAATTCATCCAAACCGAGCAAAACTACAAACACGGCCAAATGGGCTTAGCGTACGAAATCGTGATCAACTCAGATCCGTGTATCGCTTACTTAATGGAAGAGAACACGGTCACCATGCAGGCGCTGGTAATGGCTCACGCTTGTTATGGCCACAACTCTTTCTTTAAAGGCAACTACCTGTTTCAAACCTGGACAGACGCCGGTTCCATCATCGATTACTTGCTGTTCGCTAAGAAGTATATCAGTGGTTGTGAAGAGAAATATGGCGTCGCTGAGGTTGAGCAGCTCCTTGATTCTTGCCATGCATTAATGAATTACGGCGTAGACCGATACAAACGTCCTGAGAAGATTTCCATTGCTGAAGAAACCGCAAGGCAGGAAGAGCGAGAGGCTTACCTACAATCTCAAGTCAATGAGCTGTGGAGAACTGTGCCTAAAAATCAAGACAAGGAAAAAGAGACCAAAATCCGCTTTCCTAGCGAGCCTCAAGAGAACATTCTTTACTTTATCGAGAAGAACGCACCACTGCTTGAACCTTGGCAGCGTGAGTGTGTTCGTATCGTTCGCAAGGTAAGCCAGTACTTCTACCCTCAGAAACAAACTCAAGTCATGAACGAAGGCTGGGCAACCTTCTGGCATTACACCATTCTTAACCATCTTTATGATGAAGGCTTGGTGAGTGATAAGTTCATCTTAGAGTTCCTGCACAGCCATACCAGTGTAGTCGCGCAACCTGCTTACAACAGTCCTTACTTCAGCGGGATAAACCCTTACGCACTTGGCTTCGCGATGTTTAGAGACATTCGACGCATTTGTGAAGAGCCAACCGATGAAGACAAAGAGTGGTTCCCAGAGCTGGCAGGAAGTGATTGGTTAGAGGCGGTGCACTTTGCAATGCACAACTTCAAAGATGAAAGCTTTATTAGCCAATATCTTTCTCCAAAGATCATTCGTGACTTTAAGCTGTTTTCAGTGCTTGATGATGACCGAAAAAACACCATTGAAGTGAGTGCTATACATGATGACCCGGGCTATCGCCTGATTCGTGAGAAGCTTGCGGCGCAATACAACCTAAGTAACCTTGAACCAAACATTCAGGTGTTTAACGTCGATGTTCGTGGTGACCGATCAATAACGCTGCAGTATGTGCCTCATGACCGTATCCCGCTTGATAAAGGCTACGACGAAGTGATGAAGCATCTCTATCGCTTGTGGGGCTTTGATGTGATTTTGGAAGAGCTCAAAGATACGGGTCATAGAGAGATTCTGACGACTTGTCCAAAACGTAATGACTATGGAGCCAAGATTTAATACCCATCGCAGTTCATCGGTGATGGCAATGAAACTCCGCTCCCCCTACACCATAGTGGTCAACCCGCTCGGAAGTGGAGCAATAAAAAAGCGCATAAGTCTGATGACTTATGCGCTTTCTTTTTAAGGCTCAAACGTCTTTAAATAGACGTGAGCCACTAAAGCTAGAGCTAAAACTGAATAAACTTAAACAATTGGCTTTTGGCCGCGTTCAATCAGTTTCATCAGCACGCTGTCTGCAGATTTGCCTGCCACGCCCGCTAGTTTGTCTGAAAGCTTTTTCTTCTGTACGTAGTGAATCGCTAGAACCGTTTTGTTCTTACATGCCGCTACGACTAAATCATCAGAAGTGCAGATCTCATCCACCAGCCCAAGTTCATGTGCTTGCGTGCCAAACCAGTGTTCGCCAGTTGCTACTTTTTCAAGATCTAACGCAGGACGATGGTCACGAATGAAATCTTTGAATAGACCATGTGTCTCTTCTAACTCTTCTTTGAATTTCTCACGTGCTTTATCGCTGTTCTCACCAAACATGGTTAATGTACGTTTGTACTCACCTGCCGTTAGCTGTTCGAACTCGATATCGTGTTTCTTCAGCAGTTTATTGAAGTTTGGCAATTGAGCGATAACGCCAATAGAGCCAACAATAGCAAAAGGTGCAGATACGATTTTGTCTGCGATACATGCCATCATATAACCGCCACTTGCTGCTACTTTGTCTACCGAGATAGTCAGAGGCAAACCTGCTGCTTTGATACGATCAAGTTGAGAAGACGCCAAGCCATAGCCGTGAACCATGCCACCGCCAGATTCAAGTTTCAGCAAGACTTCATCGCCTTCACGAGCCACAGCCAGAACCGCTGTTACCTCTTCACGTAATGAAGCTACTTCTTTTGCATCAATGCTGCCGTTAAAATCAAGAACGAACAGGTGTGGTTCACGCTTGCTATCAAGCTCACCCTCTTTCGCTGCTTTCTTCACTTCTTTACCGCGTGATTTTACTTTCTCTTTTTCTGCTTTCTTTTCTGCTTTATCACGGGCTTTGATGAAAGCATCGTCGTGTAGATGGTGCTCTAATTGTTCAATCGTCTGTTTATGGTGTTCAGATAGGTTCGTGATTTCCAGCTCACCTTTAATCGCGCTTGATTTCCCCCCCACAGATTTAGCAATCACTAAAATTGCGATGATGGCGATTACAACGGTCGCAATCTTGGCTAAAAACAGGCCGTAGTCCAACAAAAATTCCAATGTCATATCCCCTATTGTATGAATTAGTGTATTGTAACCATCTTGTCACGATTACCAAGAATTTCTCATCATTCCTGCGGTTATCTGTGTGATTAAACATCAATGGAATGACGAACATAATAAAAGAAAGAAGGATAAGCACAGTGGATTACCCAATCTCTACAGATGCCCTCAAAGATAAAGTAATTTTGGTTACAGGTGCCGGTGCTGGCATTGGTCGCCAAGCTGCACTAAGCTTCGCTCAACATGGCGCAACTGTCATTCTGTTAGGCCGCAATGTAAAAAACCTAGAATTCATTTACGATGAAATCGAAAGCGCTGGTTACCCGCAGCCTGCAATTATCCCATTGGATTTAAAAGGCGCGACAAAACAGAACTACGTTGATATGGCTGAAACCATTGAATCGCAGTTCGGTCGTTTAGACGGTCTACTTCATAACGCTGGCGTTTTAGGTACTCTGAGCCCGTTTGAGCAGATTGATGAAGAAACCTTTGATGATGTTATGCAGATCAATGTGAAGTCTGAGTTCTTGATGACTCAAGCACTTTTACCTGCACTTAAGAAAGCGGAAACGGGTCGTATAGTATTCACCTCTTCTACCGTTGGCCACTCTGGCCGTGCATTCTGGGGCACTTACGCAATTTCTAAGTTTGCTACCGAAGGTATGATGCAGATCTTAGCGGACGAGCTTGAAGACACAAACATCCGTGTTAACGCGATCAACCCAGGCGGCACGCAAACACGCATGCGTGCAAAAGCGTACCCAGGTGAAGATGCTAACAAGCTGAAAACGCCACTGGACATTATCCCACTGTACCTACACTTAATGAACCCAAGTGTGACAGACATTAATGGCCAATGTATCGACGCTCAACCTAAGTAGTTGATATTATAACCAATAACAAGAAGCCGCTTTAATCGCGGCTTTTTTTGTATCTATGTACCGTCCTAAATATGGTTGACACATTTCCAACATGAAATTGGAGAGTGTCATGAAAACAACAAGTAGACGTACTCAACGAGATTATTCTCTTGCCTTTAAATTGTCAGTCGTAAGCCAAGTTGAAAAAGGCGAAATGACTTATAAGCAAGCTCAAGAACGTTATGGGATCCAAGGTCGCTCTACCGTTTTAGTTTGGCTTCGCAAACATGGTCAACTAGATTGGTCTAAAGGAACAGAACAATCGAGAGCGTTAGGAGCGACTATGTCAAACTCTTCCTCAACTCAAACCCCAGAG
>NZ_JAKJSX010000020.1:0-67109 GCF_050337435.1 Vibrio satsumensis
CAAGGCCGCGGCTCTGAACGTTCAAACGGTTAGAGATTTGTAGGCCCGCAGCGTCATCTTTTGCGCTGTTGATTTTTGAGCCTGAAGCTAGACGCTCCATTGATGTTTGTTGTGCGCTGTTTGCGTTGTTTAGGTAACGTTGCGCTGTCATCGCTGAAACGTTTGTATTTACATTCACTGCCATGGTGATTTCTCCAATTGATTTTCCGGTATAGCGGTTTCCGACGTCTCGGAAAACCAAGTAGTTCTCTCAAAGTTACTTTTAATAACGGCGCGAAAATCAGAAGCTTTAGAAAAACTTTCAAAAAACCACAAAAAATTTATTAATTTAATATTTATCAATGACTTAATTTATAGCATTTTCTAATACAGCGATAGATTTCAATTGAGAAAAGATCTTAACCTGTTTGAAAAACGTACGAATCGCCGTCTAAATTGCTCAAGGTGGAGAAATGATCAATCGCCAAAGATCTCTGGGGTAGACAAATCTTGTGCAATAGGCGAAATTATTTTTCGTGACCAAGAACAGTCAAATAGAGCTCTAAGAAAGGTAGAGCGAGAAAATTCGTAGGAAAATAAATAGCAAAAACAAGAAATACAGAAAGGAAAAAGCCCCTTTTCCTTTGAGAGAACCGGGGCTAGTTGGCGCGTCAGAGCCTGTGTGGAGATCATCGAGAAATGAACACATTTCCGACTTGCCGTTGCATTCTTACTGTAAAAATGGATAGCAGGTGAGAGATGAGAGAGCTAAACACTCAATAGTAAGTATGCTTGCCAGTTTCCCTTGCTGCATGGCTCACGTCTGAACACGAGCAGCAAGTTCAACCAATAACTATTGCAATAATGACATCGCAGAGTTAGGCAACTGTTTTGCTTGAGCAAGTATTGAAGTACCTGCTTGTTGCAGAATTTGTGACTTGGTCATTTGCGTCGTCTCTTTCGCAAAGTCCGTATCTTTGATTCGGCTGTTTGAAGCGTCTACGTTCTCTTGTACGTTTGCCAAGTTATTAATACTGTGGCTTAGACGGTTCTGTTTTGCACCCAAATCAGCACGTTGTGAATCCACGTACTTCATTGCAGAATCAATCACGCTAATTGCGTTCTGTGAACCCGCAACGCTGGTTAAGCTAACGTCTTGAACAGAGGTAGCACGGCCTTCACTCTTAATACCTAGCTCAGACGCTAGGCCACCAGAGATAGACATTGCACCGTCAAGGTCTGGTTCAGCAACGAATAGCTGGATGCGACCATCATCAGTAACCGATGCGTTCACAAGATCAGATTGACCATTGATGTAAGTAGCAAGCTCTTCGATATCGTCACCCGCTTTGGTATTGATATCTAAAACGATATCTTCACCCGCTTTGGTTTTGAATTCGAACTTAAGATCACGAGCTTGTGCAGGCACTTCCCAGCTCTTATCTTTGCCGTTTTCAGAATCAAACGTTGTACCACCCATGCGGAAATCATCGGCACGAATGCTCGTCAGAGCCATGATCATCGCTTCACCAGAGTTAGAACCGATCTGGAACGATGCTTCACCAAATGAACCATTCAATAGACGACGGCCACCAAAAGACGTTGTCTCTGCGATACGGTTAAGCTCATCTTGAAGTGCCATAGACTCTTCATTCAGTGCCGTACGCTCTGCTGGAGAGTTAGTACCGTTTGATGATTGAATCGCTAGATCACGCATACGTTGTAATACGTTGGTTGATTCGTTCATCGCGCCTTCAGCGGTTTGAGCAATTGAGATACCGTCATTGGCATTACGCATTGCTACATCAAGACCACGAGATTGAGCTGTTAAGCGGTTCGAAATTTGCAAACCTGCAGCATCATCTTTTGCGCTGTTGATCTTGTGACCCGATGACAAACGCTCCATTGAAGTCGCTAAGTCATTCGACGCTTTATTCAGGTAACGCTGTGCTGTCATAGCAGATACGTTAGTACTTACATTAATAGCCATTTTGCTCTCCTTATGAGTTCGCAAGCTTTCTGCGAAGCGGCCAGCTTTACTCTCATATGGATAAGCACTGACCGTGTATTACTCGATAAAACCTATACAAGGTTTAAGATCTGTATTAATCATTTATAACCAAAACAGATACAAGTTGTATGCCAAGTTTAATCTCATATAAATAATTTTTTAATTATCTAAAAATCAAAAACTTACAAACAACACTGCGCAATTATGATTTTCTACTATTAGAAGGTAAAAACATTCACCTTCCTTATTGCCGTTTTTTGCCGCTATTCTAGAAAAATCATGCTTCGTACAAAAAAGCGGCAAACTATGGCGTCATTCGCACGTATGGCATAGCACATACGGCAAGGAATCAACCCCATGGTGATCGACAAGTCACCATTAAATGCCGATTGATCATTAAATATAGTTAAACAAGGTCAGGTCTTTGGTTTTGCCAAACGCTTGTTGAGAAGCTTGTAGTGCTCGAGAGTTTTCATTGAACTCAATGATCGCTTTCGAGTAATCCAAGTCTTCAAAGTTGCTTTTTGCTTTCGCTAAAGACAACTTAAAATCTTCATGTTGCTGCTCTTGAATATCCAGCGTACTTAAACGTGCACCAACATCGGTTCTTGCCTTGGTTAAATGAATAAACGCGGCATGAAACTCTTCGGTTACTTGGTGCAATTTCGCCGTAGCTGATGCATCCGATACTGGGTTTTCAGCCTGTTCAGCGGCTTCTTTAAACGTATCAAAGATAGAGAATGTCTTTCTCGGCTCTAAGGTGATCGAATCACCTTTCGTGATCTGGCCTTTAAGTTGGATATTCAGCCCTTCGTAGACAATACCTGTCGAAGGATCAAAATCTTCCGCGGCGACGACGGTCCCATCTTTTTCAAGTTGGTAGGCATAGTTTCCGGTCTGCATATCAACGAACGTCACCTTGTACGTTGATGAATCTTTAGTTGTGTTCGTTGCGCGCTCTAACAATAGCTCTGAAGCGGGCTCAAGGTCATACTGAGGCTCAAAATCACCAAATGGGTTGTCTATTTCCATAAACATCTTGCTGCCTGGATCATTCATTGCCATTTCAAAGCTACTTGCCACACGCATCTTGCGTTGGTAGTCATCACCTTGATAAGTCACGTTTCCTTGATTGTCTCGAAAGAAAGGCTGATTCTTTGGTTTAGTACCCGCAAATGTGTAGTTACCCGACTCATCTTGAGAGTTGGCTAAATGAAGGAAGTTATTCGCCAGTTCTTGAATTTCACGCTTCTTGGCTAAACGGTCTTCTGGAGAAAGCGCACCGTTGATCATTTCCATCACGGTTCGTTTTGCTTCATCAGCAAAGCCTTCAGTGTTAGAAACTAATACTTCATGATGTTCAAGACGATTTCTTACTAGAGTAATCGCATCTACATACTGTTTAAGTTGTTCTGACTGCTGACCTATGTTCTGCAAATAGTGCGTCGCTAATGGATCATCACTTGGCGACTGTAACTTCTTACCTGAAGCAAGTTGCGCTTGGTTGTGATGCACCTTGTTCTCTTGGCGGCGCAAGTCATTTTGTACTGACTGATAATTATGGAAGCTAGAGATACGATTCAACATTTATACCTTCCTATCTCAGAGCCAAAATAGTGTTAAACGTATCGTTGGCTGCTTGCATGATGCGTGAAGAAGCCATATACGCTTGCTGAAACTTCATCATATTTGCCGCTTCTTCATCGAGGTTTACTCCCGAGATAGAAGCAATACGCTCTTGAGCCGACTGTTTTTCTAACGTCGCAATATCACTCAAACGATTTGCCGTTGAAGATTTCAAGCCCGTATTGGTATTCAAGTTGTGGTAAAGGTCTAAAATCGTAGACTCACCATCATTCAAAAGCTTTCCTGTTTGAAGATCTTGCAGCTTACGCAGGTTACCGTTGTCACCTTCTGATGGGACAAGGTTTGCCGTAAATTTATCATTTGCCACAGCGCCTGGTGTTAGCTCAAACGTTGTTCCATTGATAGTCACAGGGCCTTCAGGCGGATACGGTTGAGGCTGCATCAAGATGTTGCCCTTAGGATCGGTAACCGCAAATTGCTCCCCCTTTGGTGATACAACCACTTCAAACTCACGCAATTGACCGGCCGCTAGAATTTTGAACCCAGCAGTGCCCTTGGCAAAAGTGGTCGATGCCTCATAGCTTTGCGCGGCAATGTCTTTCGGATCTTTGGTTTCCATCTGCATTTGAGCAGCAAAATTACGCGTTGGACGCAGTAACAGTTTCTCTCCTAGCTCAGGAGGATTACGAATTTCCACTCGCATGCCATCAAGATAAAAAGCGTTGCCGCTAGAGTCGGTCGCCATCTTCACGGTCTCACCGTTCGGCTTAGTCACCACGTAATCGCTGCCATCGTATTTCAGACCATACTCACCGCCTTTTAAGGCAGAGGTATCATCAATATATACCGCAACATCTGCTTTCGATTGCCCGCTAGCCGTGACACGAGATTTAGCCACCAGCTCAGAGTTAACATCAGTAAACAGGTTCTTACCTACGTTGCCGTTGAGATCCAAACCTTGTTCTTGAAGACCATTTACCTCGTATGAAAACGCGGTCGCTAAACGACCAAGTTCATCCATGATTGCCGGGATGTGTTCGTCACGCATATCTAGCATGGCGCCGATTTTTCCGTCGATATCACTGCTGGTGATCGGTTTTAAAGACTTCCCTTCAACAATCGCTAGGCGACGCTGATGTGCATCGGGTAAGCCATCAACCATTTTTAATTGGCTTGCTTCACTACCAGAGACTAAGGTATGGCCATTGCCAATATGGACATTAAACCCTTCGGCATTTGAGCGTGGTGTCACCGTTACTTTGGTGTAACCAGAAAGCTCATTAATCAACTTTTCGTGCTGATCTCGTAGGTCATTATGAGGCCCAGGAGTCCGCATCATTAAACGTTGAACATCACGGATCTCGTACGCAAGCTGATTAACTCGCTCGATACCCATATCTAATTTTTTATTGGTAGAGTCAGACTGTTGGCGAACCGTTTCATGGAATTCATTTAACGTTTTACTAAGTAGCCCAGCCTTTTCTAATACAACTTTTCGAGCGCCGACATCATTCGGTGTATCGGCTAATGTTTTAACCGAATCAAACCATTCATTAAGGTTTTCTGGAATCTTCTTCGAAGCAACAGATGACAGCATACTCGACAGCATATCGAGGTTAGCTTCGGTGTCGCCTTTATTGGCGGCATTGGTTGTCGATAAGTTAAGTTCGTTGACGGCAAATTGGTCCCAAGAGCGGCGAACATTTTCCACATGCACGCCCATACCGTAGCTTTGGCCACCGTACTGACGCGGGTCATTCACACCTTGAATCACAGATTGGCGGCTATAGCCCTCTGTGTTGGCGTTAGAAATGTTATGACCTGTGGTGTTTAGCTGTCTCTGAGCAGTAAGAACACTTTGTGCCCCTACATTCAGAAGATCCGACGCCATAATGCCCCCAAAAAACTTAACAAAATCAGGATAAATTGATTAACTACCAGTTTGAAAAGCAATATATGTGCCAATAGACACAGCGAAGAACTAAAAGACAATAATTTATTGAAGTGTAAGGAGATAACTACAGACTTCGCAGCAAAATTTGAGGTGATAGATAAGAAAAGAGCCTGCCAAAGGCAAGCTCCAGTGTACATTCAATAACGCTAGTTCATCTCGTCAATCTTAGCTTTCACTCGCAAAACCTTGTCTGCATAGTTAGGGTCAGTTGCGTAACCAGCTTGGTGAATACCTTTGATGAAATTCTCTGAGTTACCTTGATGCTGCAATGCCGTTTCGTATCTTGGGTTTTCATTCAAAAACTTCACATAGTCGTTAAAGCTGTCTTCGAAGTTTGAGTAAGAACGGAATGAAGCCGACTCTTTAACGGCAGTTTTACCGTGAAACTCGAGAGTTTGAGTTGCAACCTTATCGCCCTTCCAACTTCTATCGGCTTTGATGTTGAATAGGTTATTACTGTTACCCAATGAGTTCTTAATCATTTTAGAACCCCAACCTGTTTCAAGCGCAGCTTGTGCCAATAGGAGTGATGAATCAACACCAAGCGCACTTGCCGCTTTTTCAGCGTAAGGCTTCATTGAGGTCACAAACGATTCTGGAGAATCAAAGGATACTGGCTGTTTTGCTGCTTGCGCAGATTGAACGTCTGACGCACGCTCTTCCGAACGGCCTGAGTATTGCGGCCTTTGCAATGAAGCATCAAAGCCTTCACTGCGAACCTTCTCTTCAGACGCATCGCTTGCTTGACCAGCGCTTAGCTGAGCCACAATCATATCCGCAAGACCTAACGAACCTGAAGCACTTAACTCACTCGCCATTTGGTCATCTTGCATCTGACGATAGAACTGCTCGTTCTGGCTATTCAGCATATCCGACTTAAAGCTCGAATTCGCATCACGCATCGACTTAAACAACATCGAGGTGAAAATCGATTCAAACTGTTTCGCAGCAGCGGTTAATGCTTCTTTCTCGCTACCTTCTTCACCGTTTACTGCTTGTTGACGAAGGCGATCTAGGCTACCGATGTCGTGGATAAAACCAATATCATTATTATTCTTAATCATGCTTTATTCCCTAGATAATGATCAATTGGCCTTCAATCGCACCCGCTTGTTTCAGTGCTTGAAGGATTGCCATTAAATCTGAAGGCGCCGCGCCCACTTCGTTAACTGCGCGGACCAAATCGTCCAGCGTTAGGCCAGGTTCAAACTTGAACATCTTGCCATCACCTTCCGTGATTTCGATATCAGAATCAGGAACCACTACCGTTTGGCCACCAGAGAATGCATTCGGTTGGCTTACATTTAGATTTTCTTTGATTGCAACCGTCATACCACCATGTGTTACTGCCGCCGCTTTTAAGCGTACGTGCTTACCAACCACAATGGTGCCGGTACGAGAATTAACAATGATTTTTGCAGAACCTTCTGCAGGGTCGAATTCAATATTTTCGATAGCCGATAAGAACGCGACACGTTGGCTGATTTCTCGAGGAGCACGAACTTTTACTGACGTCGCGTCTACCGCAGACGCCATTTGTGGGCCTAGGAAATTATTAACTGCGTCAGCCAAACGCTGAGCCGTTGTGAAATCGGATTGGATTAGGTTAAAGGTGATGTAGTCACCACGACCAAATGGGGTTGGGATCTCTTGTTCAACCGTCGCGCCGCTAGAGATGATACCTACGTTTGGGTTGTTGCCAACGATCTTCGAACCGTCATTACCTTGAGCACTAAAGCCACTTACTACCAAGTTACCTTGCGCCACAGCATACACCTGACCGTCTAGACCTTTCAGAAAGGTCTGTAGCAAGGTACCACCACGAAGGCTTTTTGCTGAACCGATAGAAGAAACGGTTACGTCAACTTCCTGACCTTGCTTAGAGAAGGCTGGAAGTTCAGCGGTAACAATTACCGCCGCTACGTTTTTCGTTTTTGGCTTCGTGCCGGGCGGCAATTGAATGCCAAAATTTTGCAGCATCGCGTTAAACGTTTGATCGGTAAAGGGAGTTGTCTCACCAGTACCCGGCAAGCCGGTCACCAAACCGTAGCCAACAAGTTGGTTACTACGAACACCCGCCACTTTTGCCACGTCTTTGATACGCGCAGCATGGGCACTTGTGGCAAGAAATAGCATGCCGAATAGTACGAGTGTTAGTTTTTTCATTGAGTAACCTGTCTGTATTGCTTTAATTTATAATAGCTTAGCTAAATATGGCTAAGTGATAGAGGCTGTCAGTATGTCGTCGCCCTCTCAAGCTCTACAGAGATACATTAAAGAATCGTGCCAAGAATCCAGGCTCTTGCATATCTTTCTGCACGCCCGTGCCCGAGTACTGAATTCGTGCGTTAGAAACACGGTTTGAAGCGATGGTATTTTCGAAATCAATGTCGTCTGGACGGATAGTGCCACTTAGGCGGATATACTCATCGCCTGTGTTCAATGTCATCCATTTTTCACCACGAACCACTAGGTTGCCGTTGGCTAAAACTTCAATAACTTCAACGGTAATGTAGCCGCTGATACTGTTACTTTGGTTGGCTGATGCGTCACCAGCAAAGGTATTGGTGTTGCTCAGATCGTAAGAAAAGTTGTACTTATCGATAGTCAGCTCTTGACCACCAACGGCCAATGGCTCCATCGATGCATCATTCGACTTAGACATGTCCGCGTTGGCTTTTTTGGTCGCACGAGTATTCTCATCTAGCGCTACAGTAATGATGTCACCAATGCCGCGAGGTTTTGAATCGTCATACATGCTGCCAATGTGGTTCACATTGAACAGTGAGCCCGTTGCCGCTGCGTAATGCTCTGGTTTCTGCTTGGGATTGATTGGCGCCCATGCAGGGTCACCAGCAATTGGATCGGTGCGACCACGAAGCGTGTCGATAATGCCTGAGCTCTCTTGCGCCGACTTATCACCTTCCACAGCATCAACCACTGTGGTTGCATTTTCTTCTGCCGGAGTCTCAATCGGGTCCAGTACAGCACAACCCGTCATAGACATAAATAGAGCTAAACAAAAAATACGTTTCATGGCGATATACTCTCAGCAGGCAGTGGTCAATGGATTAATCAGCAGAAATAGATCTATTAATTAAAAAAGTAAACGGCTAAAAAACCAATTACAGCTGTTGGTTAACAAAGCTCATCATCTTGTCTACCGACGAGATAACTTTCGAATTCATTTCGTATACACGCTGAGCTTCAATCATGTTTACCAGCTCTTCGGTTACGTTCACGTTCGATGTTTCTAGCATCGACTGACGGATATTACCTAAGCCATCAAAGCCCGGAACACCCTCTTGTGGGTCACCACTCGCGCCAGTTGGCAAGTAAAGGTTTTGACCTACTGGCTCTAAACCACCTGGGTTTACAAAGTCAGTAATAGTGATTTGGCCAACCACGACGTTGTTTTGCTCACCACGTAGACGAACCGACACTTCACCATCGTTACCTACTGTTACCGAGATCGCGTCTTCAGGAATCACGATTTCTGGTTGTAGAGGGTAACCTTGACCCGACGTTACGATCGCGCCGTCACCGTTCAACGTGAACTGACCATTGCGGCTGTAACCTGTTTCGCCGTCTGGCATCTCAACTTGGAAGAAACCGTCGCCTTCAATCATCATGTCTAAGCTGTTAGATGTCGTTTGTGCGTTACCGTGGGTGTGCACTTTTTGAGTTGCGACCACCTTAGAACCAGCACCCAACATCAAACCACTTGGCAGCTCAGTGTTCTGAGACGATTGACCACCCGGTTGGTTGATGTTCTGGTAGAACAGATCTTCAAATACCGCGCGGCTCTTTTTAAAACCAATGGTCGAGGCGTTGGCAAGGTTGTTCGAAATCGTTGAGATATTGGTTTGTTGGGCGTCTAAACCTGTTTTACTTACCCATAATGCTGGATGCATAGCAATTTCCTTTAAATTCTATTAGCTCATACGAAGCAGTGAATCAGACGACTTGTCCATTTCCTCTGCTGTGCTCATCATCTTGACCTGCATTTCAAACTGACGTTGTAAGTCAATTAAGCTGGTCATTTCACCTACGGCATTTACGTTACTGCCTTCGATAGCACCTTTTAGCAACGTTACTGCTGCATCTGCTTCGTATGCCTGATCTGGGTTTTTCGAACGGAACAGACCATTCGTATCTTTAAACAAAGTTTGATTGTCTGGACGTACAAGCTTAATACGATCAACTACGGCCAATTCTTCAGCTGGAGCGCCTTGAGGAATCACCGAAATCGTACCGTCAGTACCAATTTCTACTTTACTGATTGGGATGGGCAGTGTGATTGGCGCATCGTTTTCACCTAGCACCAAATGGCCACTTGCATTAGTTAGCAAACCGTTTTGATCAACCTTAAGGTTGCCGTTACGTGTTAAACCTTCGCGGCCGGTGTTATCCATAACTGAAATCCAACCATCACCTTGAACGGTAACATCGAGATCTCGGCCAGTGGTAACCACACTACCTTGCGAGAAATTATGGCCCGGACGCTCTGTCATACTAAAAACACGAGTAGGCATGCCTTCACCATACGCTTGCATTGAACGCGCTTGTGCCAAATCAGCACGGAAACCCGTTGTACTCACGTTGGCAAGGTTGTTTGCACGTAGCTGCAAAGCTTGCATATTTTGCTTAGCGCCACTCATGGCAAGAAACAGTGCGCGATCCATAATTTTGCTCCAAAAAATCATCTTCTGGAGCTAATAAAGCAAACACTGTGCCAATATTTTTAACTGTTATTTATCAATAATTTAAATAGAAAATGAACAAGGAGCGGTGATCATTAAAGGATCATTCAGGAAGAATTGTTGCCAGTGGCATTACCGTGCGGCAATAGGGGCGGCAAATAAGAAGACAAACAACAATACCCAATTCAATAACATTGAATTGGGTATTCGCAGATGATTCAAACGCTCGAAACGATTAACGAATCTGAAGAATATTCTGTTGCAGTTGGTTGTGTACTTCTAGAGAACGCGAGTTCGCTTGGAAGTTACGTTGAGCAGAAATCAAATCAACCAATTCTTGAGTCATATCGATGTTCGATTGCTCTAGTGAGCCGTTGTTGATGCTACCAAATGAACCTTTGTTCGATTCACCCCAGATTTTATCACCAGAGTCGTTAGTAGAATCCCACTGAGTACCGCCTTTCTTATCCAGGCCTTGCTCGTTTGGTACACGAACTAAGCCTACACGGCCAAGCATCACGTTTTCACCATTTGAGTAAGTACCCAGAACACTGCCGTACTCATCGAAATCGATTTTGGTTAAGAAACCTGTTGTCGCACCATCTTCATCAAACTTAGTCAATTCAAACGGAGCAGCAAACTGAGTTGAAGAATCCAGACCAAACTTAAGCACCTGTGTTGGATCGGCACCGTTCAAGTCAATTGGGTTCGCACCTGCACCTAGAGGATCAGAGTTAATTGGCTGACCACTGTTTAGGCTTGCTAACGTACCGTCATTGTTGAACTTCATTGTGTGACCAACATGACCAGTTGCATTCGTCGCATCACCGCCAGTAATGTTCAATGGCTTCTCACCATTCTCATCTGACATAGTGTAGTACGTTTGCCAAGTGTTTGGTTGAGTCTGGTCTTTGAGGTAGTAAGTCGTTAACTTGTAAGACTGACCCATAGAATCGTATACCGTCGAAGACGTTGCACGGTTATAAGTATCAGCATCTTGGTAGTTAAATGCAGCCGGGTCTTTAAGATCACCATTTGCAGGAAGGTTGACCCCTACTTCAATGTTTTCTGTCTGTTTTGGCTTACCAAACTCAGCAGGAATGTCGAGAGGCTTTGGCGCGTAAGAAAGAACTTCACCCGAGTTTGGATCAACATCGTAACCTAAAAGAAACTCATCATTAGCCGTAACCATATAGTTGTCTTTGTTTAGGTGAAATGCACCATTACGCGTTAGTTCGTTAATCTCTGGCACCATGCGATCTTTCGATACTGCAAAGAAACCTGTACCACTTACACGCAAATCCATTGGGTTGTTGGTATAAATACTTGAACCTTCGTGGAACTGTTGCGCCACTTGGCTAGCTTGCGCACCACCACCTGACGTCGTTTTTGCGTTAGTAAACAACGAGTTTGAGTAAACATCACCGAACTCTGCACGAGACTCTTTAAAGCCAAACGTGTTTGCGTTCGCAATATTGTTACTGGTTGTATTCAGGTCTAATTGTGCAGCGGATAGGCCGCTTAAAGCTACATATGACATTCCAATATTCTCCTAATCTATCTAGCTAGCATAGTCACTCAATAAAGAGCTACGCTTTACCAACTTCTAGTACTTCAGCAAGTCGTACTGGCGATGTGAAACCAGCCAGATTGAGTAGTACGTTGCCATCACCCTTACCAAGAAGCACACTGTTCACGTTCGCATAACTGGAAACTTGAAACTCTGTGTTCTCGCCATCCAGTAAACCCGACGCTTTCACGTTATATTTACCAGCCGGCAATGGGTTACCGTCTTCGTCTTTTCCGTCCCATTCAACACGTGTATCACCAGATGGTTTAGAGCCGATATCAAATGTGCGAACCAGTTGGCCAACTTCGTTCTCAACACGGACCATTACATTGTCCATTGCCTGAGGAAGCTTAACCATTGCCGCCATACCGCCATCACCAGGTTTTACACCTGCCGCACCAGGAACCAATACGTCACGACCAACCAAAGAGGATGCCTGAAGTGCTTGGTTAGAGGTCATTGATGAATTCAAGCTTTCAAACTGTGTATTCATTTTGCCAATGCCATCTACGGTCGCAAATGAAGCCATTTGCGCAATCATCTGGTCATTGCTAACCGGCTTGAAAGGGTCTTGTTGTGCTAGTTGCTTAGTCAACAAAGATAAGAAGTCTTCTTGTTTAAGATCCTGCTTACCTGTTGTTTCGTCGGGCTTCTTAGCGCCATCTTGAAGACTCTTCAGCTGGTCAACATAGGACAAGCCGCTTTGACCAACA
This sequence comes from Vibrio satsumensis, assembly GCF_050337435.1. Lineage (NCBI taxonomy): Bacteria > Pseudomonadati > Pseudomonadota > Gammaproteobacteria > Vibrionales > Vibrionaceae > Vibrio > Vibrio satsumensis. The sequence continues at coordinate 12,518 of NZ_JAKJSX010000020.1, forward strand.
TTGTTGTTGATTCCAGCCATGTGCTACCTCCTTATCCTTATTGACCCATCTGCAGCGTACGCAGCAGCATTTGTTTACTCGAGTCAGCAACCTGTACGTTCGTTTGGTACGCACGTGATGCCGAAATCATGTTTGCCATCTCTTCCATAACGTTCACGTTAGGCTTGTAGATGTAGCCTTCGTTGTTTGCTAATGGGTGATCCGGGTTGTACTCCGCGCTTAGCGGCTTATCGCTTTCTACAATACCTAAGACTTTCACAGGCACAGTGTGACCACTGTTGCGTGCTTTATTTAACTCAGCGCCGAACACTGCGTGACGAGCCTTGTAAGTTTCTTCAGCAGAACTACTTACACTGTCCGCGTTCGCAAGGTTACTCGAGGTCGTATTTAGACGAACAGATTCAGCACTCATCGCAGAACCAGTCACATTGAATACATTAAATAAGCTCATCTAATTATTCCCCTTTAATCGCTTTAGTTAAATTCTTGAACTTACTTCCTAGGAAGTCGAGAGAGGCTTGATGCCTAATTTGGTTTTGCATGAAAAGGTTTCTTTCCAAATCCAAATCAACCGTGTTGCCATCTCCTGTATCAGGTTGTGTAGGAATTCGATACTTCGTTTCCCCGTTCACCGTTGTTGAGGCAGAAATGTGCCGACCATCTGTACGGCTAAGACCAATGCTTGCCCCAGAACTTGCCGCTTGCAGTGATTTCTTAAAGTCTAATCCCTTTGCTTTATACCCAGGCGTGTTTGCTTGCGCTATATTGGTGGAAAGCACCTCAGCGTTACGCTCACGTACACCAACTGTGTGCTGGTGAATACCCAAAGCATTGTCAAAAGAAATAGCCATGTAAACCTCAACTCAAGAACTGACTGTTATGAAATAACCAAAGCAATATATATACCAACTTTTAAAACAAAGCGGTCTATCTATACTTTTACAGGTTACTCGTGGGTAAACTTGCAATATACAAGCCAAAAAATAGAGTAAATTGGAATGTCACTCTGACTTAAAGATATAGCTTAAGCGGGCAAAAGAAAACCCAGCACTTGGCTGGGTTTTGAATTTAAACAGTAACGTCGCACCTTATACTGGTGCTACTCATTACTTTAATTTGTAGATGATGCCTGGATTACAGCGAACCATTTCAAAACGATCCGTTAAGCCTGTTAATGATTCAGACGCACCCAATAATAGGTAACCACCAGGGTTCAGGCTGTTTGCCATCTGGTTAAGTACTTTTGACTTCATATCAGGTGAGAAGTAAATCAGCACATTACGACAGAAAATAATGTCGAACTTGCCTAACAAGGCATAGCTGTCCATCAGGTTCTGAGGGCGGAAGTTCACCATGCGCTTAACGTTATCTTTCACTTTCATACGACCATCGCCCGCATCTTCAAAGAAGGTACGACGACGCTCAGGAGAAAGTCCACGTCCCAATGCAAGGTTGTCGTACGCGCCTGTACGGCACATATCCAACATACTTGCTGAGATGTCGGTTGCAGTAATCGATACATTTGGCAACATACCCGGCTTACGAGCTTGAGTTTCAAGAATCGTCATTGCCATTGAGTATGCTTCTTGACCTGAGGAGCTTGCCGCAGACCAAATCTTAATAGGACGCTTATTTGCCGCTATTTCCGGTAGAAGTTTATCCGCAAGCACAGCAAACGGGTAAGTATCTCGGAACCAAAGTGTCTCGTTCGTCGTCATGGCATCGACAGCAGCCACACGCAGCTCACGGTTTCGACCTGTTACTACGTCTCTCAATAGATCAGATAGAGAAGCTAAATTAAACTTCGCTACTAATGGGCTTAGACGACTGCGCACCAAGTACTGTTTGCTGTCACCTAATACAATGCCACATTGAGATTCTAAGAAACGGCTGAAATCGCGATACTCTTGATCACTTATTGTTATAGCAGTCATTAATGTCTCTTTTAGTTAGTTAACGCAGCTTTTACCGCTGCACCAAGCTCATCAGGGTTGAATTTCGCGATGAAGGAGTTAGCTCCTACGCGTTCAACCATGGCTTGGTTAAATACACCACTCAACGATGAGTGTAAAATTACGTATAGATCTTTAAGTTCGGCGTGACGACGAATCTCAGCAGTTAACGTATATCCATCCATTTCTGGCATTTCGATATCTGAAATCACTAATGAAATCTGATCGTAAATACTGCCTTCTGATGACATCTGCACCAGCTTCTCATAGGCCTCTTTACCATCTTTCACAGAAATAACTTCAAAACCAATCGACTCAATAGCACGTTGAACCTGCTTACGAGCAACAGTCGAGTCATCAGCAATCAAGATGCGGCGAACCAGTTCTTTCTCTTGTTCGACTTTCGCAATATCTTCAGCAATCTTACTGTCCATTGTTTCATCAACAGGAGAAATTTCTGCAAGAATCTTCTCAACATCTAGAATTTCTACCAATTCATTATCAATGTTGGTTACCGCTGTCAGGTAGTTCGCTCTACCTGCGCCATCTGGCGGCGGAAGAATCGATTCCCAGTGCATGTTAATAATGCGCTCTACTGAACTTACCAAGAAACCTTGAATGGTTCGGTTAAATTCAGAGATAACCACAAAACACTTTTCAACATCCGTTGTAGGACGGCCACCAATCGCTAAGCTCAAGTCAATCACAGAGATCGTTTGGCCACGAATATGTGCTACACCTTTAACCAGTGGGTTCAAGTTTGGCATCTTTGTCAGCTTAGGGCATTGAAGCACTTCTTTTACTTTAAAGACATTAATGCCGTAACGCTGACGCCCCATTAGGCGAAAGGTTAGTAATTCTAATCGGTTTTGACCGACGAGTTGCGTACGCTGATTCACCGAATCAAGAATACCCGTCATGAGCTCATCTCCATATCAAACTTTTTTGTATAAAAAGTGTTAGTCTACTGCAGGCTACGAACCACCAGAGAAACGGAATGACGTATTATAAAACAAATTTGCCACCTCTTTCCATAGCAATGTGTAGAGCTACTTTTAAAACTGTCGCTAAGTTTATCGGCATTTTATCAATATTGTTTAGTTTTTTTGTACAAGCTGCGACCCCAGAACAAATTGAGATGATTCAGTCAGCAGCAGAGCAACACATCCTTGATACGGTTGAGCAGCCACAAGGCGGTGAACTCTTTGTAAATTCAGCAAATGTTGATTCAAGAATCAAAGCGACAGACTGTCCAGCACCTTTAGAGACCAGCGCCTCAACCACCACCAATACCCGCAGCAGTATTACGGTTTTAGTGCAATGTATTCCTGATGAATGGCGCGTTTATGTACCCGTGCGTCTTTCGATGTCAGTGCCCCTTGTTACCACCACTCGCTCACTCGCGAGAGGCGAAATCGTCGGACAATACGACGTAACCACTGCGATGATTTCTCTTAACAAATTTCGTCGCCAAGGTTTCACCGCTCCAGAGCAAGTTATCGGCGCTAAGGTAAAAAAGAACCTGAGACCCGGTGATGTAGTTGAAAGAGGCGATATCTGTGTCGTATGCCGAAACGAGAAGGTTATCATACAGGCAGTAAAAGGTGGCATGACCATTACCACCAAAGGCACAGCACTTACCGATGGCTCTATGGGCGATCAAGTAAGAGTGAAAAATGATAAATCACAGCGTATAATTGAGGGGATTGTTACCAGCATGTCTGAAGTCACAGTTTACTTTTAACTATCTACTTCTAAATTGACGGTATCGTTAGCTATTTTGCTCTCAACTCTAACGCCAAATATAACGGCGGCGGTGTTTTGTCCCTTTTCGACTATTGAGCTAAAAATTGCTAAAGTATTCGAACCCTTGGTCGATATTGACTGTACAGGTTCCCATTTTTGAAGAAAAAGGCTTAACTATGGCAGGCATTGATAATATTCGTTCAGGGCAATCCCTAACGACCACTAACCGATCAGCAGTACGCTCTGATTCTAGTTCTGAGGCATCACGCTCTGATGTATCAACTAAATCACCAGCAAGCAAGGATGCGGTTTCTCTAAGCCAACAAGGCAAAGCGATTGGTCAACTCCATCAAGACATGGCAGCACAGCCAAGCTTTGATTCTGTGAAAGTGGCAGCGATCAAAGAAGCAATTGCGAACGGTTCATACACGGTTGATCCAGAAAAACTGGCTGACAACATGATCAAGTTCGAAAACGAATTAAAAGGTCTTTAAGCACTAACCCTTAGATTAAGTGGTTAACTTAAAGCACACGAGGTTATTGATAGGTTTACGTTATGGCGGCACTAGCAGATTTAGTTAATTTTCAACTTCAAAATGCCAAAGCCTTATCTGAATTATTAAGTTCAGAGAAAACCGCGATCACGAGCCGACAATCCAATGATATTGAGCGAATCGCCAAAGAAAAAGTAGTTCTTGTTGAACAGCTAAGATCAACCGATCAACGAATCGCTGCCCATACCAATATCTCAGAACTGACCGAGAATCCTGAACTTGCTCAGTTAGTCACAAAGATCCAGTCCATAGTGCACGACTGCCAGCAAGCGAACCTTGTTAATGGCGAAGCCTTGAATCGAGCGCACCTTAGCTTCAAAAAGCTCAGCAATATGATGCAACAAAGCCACGGTAAAATTGGCATGACCTACAATGCAGGTGGCCAAACACATACCATTTCTACGCTGGGAACCAATGTAAAAGCCTAGTTAAGCCTCCCTCTTCAGTAATACCCATTATTAACCTTCTGCCTGTATCTGTATCTGTATCTGTATCTGTATCTGTATCTGTATCTGTATCTGTATCTCAGACTATTCCCATCATTATCTTTTATCAAAACACCTAATCAGCCTTTGAACGCTCTACAAAATCGATAAACAAAAAAGCGGCAAGTATTTTCATACTTGCCGCTTTTACATTGATATTAGTTATTGGTTGCCGATACGCCATCTGGAAAGCGAGTGACAGCCAATATCTTTGAATATTCGATTCAAACACCGAAACTAGAACAGCGTTTGTTGTCTCTTTTCAGGTACTGGCTGAACTTCGCCGTAATTACGTAGTTGTTCCATCTTACGAATATCGAGCTGAAGCTCAGTTACATAACTATCACCTACAGGGTAACTGCGTACTACTTCTGCGCCACGAATTACACCATCAACCGCACCAGAAGTACGTTCTGTACCAAGGCGTTGATCTTCAAGCTCTGCTCGACCACTCACTCGCATACCATAGACTTGCTCAGCAAGTTCACGGTAAGCATCAATTTTTGAAGCTCTCATTGCGCGGATGCGCTTCTCTTCGTCGTTGCGCCCTTTTTGTTCACTGATACTTGCATAACCAACGGCAACCAAGAAATCGTCTGGCCTCATGTTTTGCAGTGGTTGACAGCCAACAAGCAGTAAAGCGGCAACAACAAATATTAACTTCTTCATCTCGAACTCCTAAGGGCGAAGAATGACAGTATAAGGCTGGGTCATCGTTGGATCAGAGCGAATAATTACACCATCTTGAGTTCGAATACTATTCAGAGTATCTAGGTCACGGCCAATACGATCCGCAGGTAAGAAGCCCTGTGCAGACGCCACAACAATACGAGTTTGCATGCCAACAACACGGGCATTTACTAACACACCGCCTTCTTGTCGAAGCATGGTGCCTGTTAGTACGTATTGAACGTCTTGCTCTTGAGCTAAGTCTTTCCAATCGCGGCTTAACGCAAAGTCACCTTGGTGAGTCACTTGAATAGAACCGGTTGTTTTGAAGTCAACAACCTTGAAGCCACGACGCTGAAACTGATGAATGAAGCCTTCTGATACCGAGTTTCCTAGCCAATTCGTTGTATCCATATGTTGCAAATCAACAAACGAAGTGATCGCTATCGGCGTTCTAGCTGAAATACTTGTATTCGAAATGATCAAATCTTCAGTCATACTTTCCACGAAAAAATCCATAGTATGACGAGGGCTGTCCATCAACATAAACTGACTGCCTGAATATTCAGACTTGCCGTTATAGATCGGCGAATAAGCGCATGATGTCAGTAACATGACACTCATTACTACGAGCCATTTTTTCATTCTCTAATCTCCAGATATATTTAGTGCTACCTGTTCCAATATGTTCTCACCATTATTCTTTTCAATGGATTACAATGTTGGAACAGTCTTTGCTTTTCATTAATGGTTCAGATTAAGAAAATCGCACTTAAGTCAGCTTCAAGCTTATAGTTATTTGTTAAGCAATATTTATACCCAACTGGTAACGAATAGATGAAAAAAATAATTTCTTACTTATTTTCAATAAGTTCACTGATAACAATAAGCTTCAGTGCTCATGCCTCCTGGTATGAAGTTACCGGTACTGCAACCATAGTTTCGTCAGAAGAGACGGCAAGAATCCATGCACTAGAAGACGCAGTATACAAGGCTATTCAGTTCTCAGGAGCCGACATCGGCAGCATTGCCAACCTCACGCCGTATCTAGATGGGAAGAAAAAGGAATATCAATTTACCAACCACGAAGTGCGCTACATCTTGGTAGAAAAAGAGAAAAAGCGTAGTGGCAATATAATGATCACTGCAAGGATCGATATCTATCCTTCGGCAAATGCTTGCCATGAGAGCCAATATAAAAAGACATTTTTGGTCGGCAACATTGATGTGACCTCCCCACAACAAGCGGTAATGGGCAGAATTTATAATATTGGCGATGATTTTGGCCATGTCGTGGATCGACAGCTAGCACAAGAGTCTCGCAGCTTTGTTTCCGTTGGCACGACCAATTACGACATCGACAAACGTCGACCTGAGGTGATCAAAATGATCGCCCAAGACACTGGCGCGCAGTACATCATTGGTGGCGATATTACCGATTTAACCGCGACCATCGAGTCCAAACTTTTGAAAGACGACATCATCAATCGTCAGTTTGCTTTAGAGATGCAAGTCTTCGATGGCAAAACAGGACATCAGGTTTACAACCGTAGCTATCGTGAAGTGGCAAAGTGGCCATTTGCTAAGACTAGTGAAGTCGACACCCGCAGTGCCCGTTTCTGGGCATCAACCTACGGCAGTATGATGCTGCGTGTTAGCCGCAATATTATGTTGGACTTGGAATCGGAAGTGTCATGTAAGATCACGCTTCCAGAGGTTGCAGCGGTATTTGGTAACACGGTGACCATTGATTTAGGTCGAATGCACGGTGTACAACAGGGTGACAAACTGCAGCTATGGCACACAGGTTCGTTTATCGACCAACGAGGCTTGCCGCGCAATAAAGTGTCGCAAAGCGACATCACGCTGACGGTTTCTCGTGTTTACGAGAACGAAGCAGAACTTACGATCGACCAACCAAGCCTTGCAGGAAGCATTCAAATTGGTGATGTAATGCAAAAAATCATGTAGTTAGCGACACTCTCGTCTCATAGTTTCTAATAAAGCCTTAGCAAAAGTACTAAGGCTTTATTTTTTTCATGGGGATTTGTTTCGGTTTCACGGTATTTGTCGTAATCTTATTAATAATATAATCATCACTTAGCAAGCTATGAGTCAGAATAATCTAATTGGTGCTACCGGTTACCGCTTTATCTCGAAAGGCAAAACCGCTTTTAAAATCCACATTCATACTCCCGAAGATAAGGTGCTACACCGTTCGGTCGGCTTTGTTCGTATGGGTGAAGACAAGGCACTAAAGAAAACCATCAAATTAAGAGACGAACTGGGTAGACAGCTTTGGGGCAAATTTTGGCCTAAGGTTCTCAGAGAGCCCTATCTTATGACGCGTCTGCCTCACAGTTTAGAGCCTAAGATTGTATTTAAGCCTAACCCAACTCAGAGTGATCCTGAGCACCGCGACGAGTGCTACATCGCTAAGTGGCGCGTCTTCTCTGAGAATGGTGACTACAAGTACAAAACCAAGGTATGTTCAATCAGAAAGCACGGCCGACTTGCCGCTTATAGCCAAACCAAACGTGCACTGCTTGATGCTCACAAAGACGTAATTGAACTACTTATATTTATGGGACGATTGAACAGCATCGATCTGAAGTAGGCTTAAATCCGATTAAGTTGACCACCCATATTTTTCAGATACAAAAACAGCCGCACATTGCGGCTGTTTTTAGTTTATGACGAACCATCGTGACAATTTAGAGTATTGCTACATACAAAGTCGATTACCTAGTTTCGGCATATCTCAGCCAGTGTCGCCAATCGACGCTTTGACTCTTTCACATAAGGGTTGGTTTGATCCCATGCGTAGCCAGCCAAAATTGAGCACACCATCTGCTTAATCTTCGGGTTTGGATTTTGATAAAAAATCACATCCTGCAGCGTACCAGAGTACCACCCCTCAACATATGTTCTAAAGGTGTTTACGCCAACCATCAACGGATCGGCATAATCGCGCTCCCAATCGACCTCTTCGCCGTTAAGCTGTTTTTCCACACACTCAACCGCAAACTGAGCCGACTTCATCGCAATCGTCACGCCCGATGAGAATACAGGATCAAGGAACTCACCCGCATTACCAAGCAATGCGTATTTGTCTGTCGCAAGGTGCTTCACGTTAGCTGAATAACCACCGATTTCACCCGCAGGGTTAGGGTATTCTGCATTAACCAGAGTCTCAGCTAAACCCGGCTCTTCCATTGCCAGTTGTTTAAGAGCAGCAATCTTGTCTTGTGGGTATAATTCAAAGAACTTCGGCTCTCCTACGACACCAAACGAAGACACTCCGTTACTAAACGGGATCAACCAATACCAAACGTCAGGATTTGTCGGGTGCACCGAGATAAGAATTTTGTTGCGGTCATATTCAAGGTCTGTCTCCGTCGCTGAAATATGATCGTTGATGTGCGTAAAAATAGCTTTGCGTGGGGGAAGCGATGATGGCTCTTCCAAATCAAGCATCTTCGGTAACACGCGACCAAAGCCACTGCCATCCAGCACATATTGAGCTTCTAGCTGATAGCGTTCTCCATCAAGCACTTGTACGTCTAAAATGGTGCTGTCTTCAGTGAAGTTAATGCCCGTCAACTCATGTTGATAATCAATGGCAACACCTTGCGCCTCGGCAGTGTCTGCTAACACCTTATCAAAGGCGCCTCGTTGAACCTGAAACGTGGTTCCCGGCCCAGCAGAGAACTTATCTTCAAAATTAAACGCGGTGTACACGCCATTTTTACGAAAAGCGGCACCATCTTTAAATTGGAAGTTAGCGTCAGCCACCGCTTCGCTCATGCCAGCTTGTTCAATCACTTCCATACAAGCAGGTAATAGACTTTCACCAATAGAAAAGCGCGGGAAAAGGCTCTTTTCAATCACTCGAACATCGATGCCTTTTTTATGAAGCAAAGACGCGGCAATAGACCCAGATGGCCCAGATCCGATGATCACTACTTGAGTTGACAGTTTTTTCATTAATTTAAGCCATGTTTGTTATTTTTTATTGCGCGCCAGCTTTCAATTCAAGCAGTGTATGACCAAGACCGATATCGTCGGTGCGGGCCACCACTTCAAAGCCAGCTTCTTCAACGATCTCTAAGAAATCTTCACTGCGGTAAAAACGACTGTTGCCGTTGGCCAAACAAGTGAAGTAAAGAGAAGTCGCGTTTAAGCTATAAGAAGCCGCATCGTATTTCTGTGCATCCCAAAACAGTTCAAGGATATAGACTGTTGCCTCTTCTGACATATGAGAGCGAACACGCTTTAATATGCTCAGAATCTCCATTGGCGAGAAGCAATCAAGGAACTGGCTCATCCACCACACATCTGCACCCGTCGGCAACGCTTGTTGTTTGTCGAGCATGTTGGCTGGGAATGGCGTCACTCGGTCTTGATGGCCATGTTGTGTCGCGTTTGTCATTGCCATTTCTAGTTGCTGTGGCAAGTCGACAATCGTTATCTCAACATCTGAGTCGTGGTTGCAGCACTGCATTGCCCACTTACCCGTGTTACCGCCAATATCCACTAGTGATTTAGGTTTCTTGCTAAAGACTTTCTCAAGCAAAACAGGGAACGAACGATCGGAATAGAAGTGATCAAACTTGAACCAGCTCTCTTTTGCTTTTTCTGGCAATTGAGACAAACCTTGGTAAATGGTTTCCCAGTCACCCAACTCTTTCAAGCCGGCAGGTGTACCTTCTTCAATCGCTTCCGTTAAATGCATCATCGCGGCGTAGCAAACATCAGCAGTGAAATCCATGTTCGCGTTGGTCATGCCATCGTGCAGAAGGTAAAAGCCAAGGTTGGCCATTTTATAGTTAGGTTTGTCCCAAGTAACAATATGGGCACTTAACGCCATATCGAGCAGAACTTTCACGCCGTACTCGGATACACCGGTTATTTCAGAGAGCGTCTCTGCTGGCAAACCCTCGTTGCCCGCATCATCTAAGGCTTTTAAAATACCTAAATCACGAAGTGTACGAGCAGTATGAAAAACAATAGGAGCGAAAGACAATTTTTGAGCTTCTGTTTTTGCTTCTAATGCATTGAATGGATCTAATTTATATTCCGACACGAAAAACCTAACTTTTAAATAATAGAGGGTTACTCAGCTGCCATTTGTGCAAGCTTACGTTTAATATCAACGTTTAAGTTATTAACCCAACGATTGTAATTACGGTGTATTTCACCATCGTCGTACTTCAAATTCTCTGACTCAACGTAAAGAATAGAGTAAAACTTATCACTATAAGGAATTTCAACCACAGCATGGTGCGAGCGAACATACAATTCAGCGCGGATCAAACCAGGCTTTATTTCTGAAACCAACCAGCCTCGGTTCTCAGCAGACTCATAAATAGCTGATTTCACCTGTTTACTTTGAAGATTCAGTGCAACTGGAGTATCCTCAACATTCATTACAGGTTGGACACGTCCACATCCAGCAAGAACGAATATGAATAACATTGAAACGGCTATTTTTAGTAATTTCATTTAAATTCCTTATCTGTGTTTGTTTATAAGCACGCATAGTATTTAGTTAGAGCCAAAGCAAATCAATACTCTATGTCAAATCAATCCCAATTAATGTCGTTTAATATTGAGAAATGGTCTGCAAATTCGACCGGTCTCAATTCCGTTGCAGAATGGCAAGCGTGGAGCACTAATTTAGACTGGCCTCAAGATGGCTCAACTGAATTTAAAGCCATCCCTCCAATGATGCGCCGCCGAATGAGTATGCAAAGCAAATTGGCCGTCCAAACCGCATTAACCCTTTTGAAAGACACCTCTATTGATTATCTAGTGTTTGCCAGCCGACATGGTGAGCTACACCGAACCGCGACTTTAATTCAATCAATATTAGAAGGTGACGACGCCTCTCCAATGGCTTTTTCTCAGTCAGTACACAATACAGCTGCGGGGTTAACAACAATTGCCGCAAAAGCACCTATTCCACTGACCTCAATTGCCGCAGGACAAGACACTTTCCATAACGCACTGATTGAAGCCTATCTTTACCTTCACCAGTACCCGTCACACCGTGTATTGGTGGTTGATTTCGACCAACCTCTGCCTGAACTCTACCAAGAGTACGAAACACAGAACTTTGCTGATTATGCGCTGGGCATAGTGCTTACTGCTGGTTGTGAGTACTCTATATCTAGAGTAACAGATGCCAAAATGTTGAACGCTGAGGACTCACTTGCTGACTTACCACAAGCTCTGAAAGCACTGCATAATATTCTTCAGAAGACACCAAACTGGACTATTGCGGGCAAGCAGCAACAATGGTCGTGGGTAAACAACGTAAGATCTGAGGCACTATAATGAGTAAAGTCGACCAATATTGGCGAGTATTTGCTACAGGGCTCTGCTTTACCATCTTTGGTCTCGGAGGCTTAATATTAAGCTTCTTAATCTTACCGACTATCGCTTTAACGACTCCCAATACTATTAAAAGAGAGCTTAAAGCACAGCGATTAATCCGTTTCTCATTCAACGCCTTTTGCCAGATCATGAAATTTACCGGGGCAATTGATTACCGAATTGATGGTGCGGATCTATTACGTGAAGATCGTAACTGCATCATCGTCGCCAATCACCCTAGCTTGATTGACTATGTATTGATCGCCTCTCAACTTCCTCAGTGTGATTGCCTCGTTAAGGCCGCTATTTGGGAAAACCCTTTTATGAAAAGGATTGTCAAAGCAGCAGGTTATATACCCAACCAAGCCCCTGACGATCTTTTAGATCGCTGTGAAGAGCGCTTCTCACGCGGTAATGTCTTGCTTGTTTTTCCCGAAGGAACTCGCACAACGCCAGGAATTGAACCATCCTTACAGCGTGGGGCGGCACAAATCGCGACTCGAACACAAACCGATTTACGCGTGATCCATATTACTGTTTCTCCGACATTCTTAACGAAAGAGAAAAAATGGTATCAAGTTCCTGCGACGAAGCCCTTTTTTCATGTCGCGGTGAAAGGTAAAATAGAAGTCGAACCATTTATTGAAGGCTCAAATAATTTAACTTCGGCAGCAAGGCGCCTTAATCATCATCTTGCACAAACAATTTTCCCTTCCGAAGAAAACATTTAGCGTATCAATAACATAACAGGCGATATCGGCATTTCGAAAATACCTCATATAATGTAGAATCGCCCCCTTAAAGCAGCATTCAAATAAAGCATTAAGTAGGCCAAAGTGGAAACATTACACAACGAACTGAAACAACTAATCATCGACGCATTGAACCTTGAAGATATGAGTATTGATGAGATTGAAACGGAAGCTCCACTATTTGGTGATGGACTTGGACTAGATTCTATCGATGCCCTTGAGCTTGGCCTTGCTATCAAGAAAAAGTACAATATTGTTATTGATGCCGACGATTCAAACACTCGACAGCACTTTGCGTCAGTTGAAAATCTAGCGAACTACATCTCTTCTCAAACGAACAACTAGACAAATCTTTATGACACAAGCGAACCAACAAGAAGTATACAACCAAGTTAAAGATGCGCTTATTGAGCTGTTCGAGCTTGATGCGGAAGATATTACTCCTGAAGCACACCTTTATCTCGATCTAGACCTAGACAGCATTGATGCGGTTGATTTGGTCGTTCACCTACAGAACGTAACAGGTAAGAAGATCAAACCTGAAGAGTTCAAAGCAGTACGCACCGTGAATGACGTTGTCGAATCTGTGGTTGAACTATTGAAGGACGCCTAATGCGCCCTCTGCTGACTTTACTGTCGGCAATCATACTTTTTACTTATCCAATAGCGGTTTACTTTGGGCTCAACAAGTTTGGCTTACAAACCGTTGGAATTGCCTTGGCCGCTATCTTTGCTGTCCGCATTTTCACTGGCGGTCAGGCTAAAATCAAAGAGCTAAAACACTTAGCTTGGATCAGTGGAAGTGCCGGTATTGTTCTGCTGGCATTAGGGTTAACCTTCAAGCAGCATGGCTGGCTAACCTATTACCCCGTGATCGTTAACGTTTGTATGCTGGTGGTATTCGCTTCGAGCCTTTGGCAACCACAAACGATTATCGAGCGTCTTGCTCGCCTTCAAGAGCCTGAACTTCCACAAAGTGGCGTTGATTACACACGAAAAGTCACCAAAGCTTGGTGTTTATTCTTTGTTATCAATGGCTCTATTGCTCTTTACACCTGCTTCCAACCGCTAGAAGTATGGACCCTATACAATGGCTTACTCAGCTATTTATTCGCAGGGTTACTCTTTGCAGGAGAGTGGGTAGTAAGACAGCGCATTCGTCAGAGTTAAATTGTTATGACCCAAACCGTATCTTACACCTCGTTGTCTGAGCTTCTCAGCCAGGACAGAGCCCCTGAATCTATTGTTTGCTTTGACGACAACAGCGAGATTACGTGGCAAACATTTAACGACAACTTATCTCAACTCGTACAACTTTTGTCTTTATCCCCTTTTCAACGAGTCGCGATTTGTACCCAAGACAGCTACCTATTTGCGGTGGCCTTTTTGGCGAGTGCAGCAGCCAACAAACACATCATCTTACCGGGCAACTACCAGCCATGTGCGCTTGCTGAGTTAAGTGAACAATTTGATTACCTGCTAGTTGATGACTCGATTGGCGAAGTTGAGGTGAGTGACGTTCGCAATATCCAAACCTTATTGGACTCAAGCACCTCGTCAAAGCAACCTCTAATCGATAATCTCGCGACCATGGATTTGGCAGCCATCCAATTGACCCTGTTTACTTCAGGTTCAAGTGGCACACCCAAAGCGATAGATAAAACATTAGAACACCTAGATATTGAAACTGCTCAGCTAGATAAGAACTGGGGCGAATTACTCAGGGGTAATCGAGTTCACAGTACGGTCTCGCACCAGCATATCTATGGTTTGTTGTTTCGAATCTTATGGCCGCTCTGTTCTGGCGTTCCATTTGCAAGAAACAACCTTGAGTACCCTGAACAGATTCTGTCTCACGCCAATAAAAACTGTGTGCTGATCAGCAGCCCTGCTCTGCTCAAACGATTAAAGCACGAAACAAAATCTGCACAGCTTGCTGGTGTGTTCTCTTCTGGTGGCCCATTACCGACTGAGTCTGCTCACCAATCACGAAGCCTGCTTGGTCATTTACCGATTGAAGTCTTTGGTAGCACAGAAACCGGTGGTATCGCATTTCGCCAACAAGAGAGTGCCCAAACACCTTGGCAGCTTTTTGACTGTATTGAGGCTAATCTCAACAGTGAGAATTGCATTAAGTTATTGTCGCCGTACATCGACAAAAACAACTGGTATCAAACCGCCGATGAGTGCGAAATGGTCTCGGATAATCAATTTGTATTGAAAGGCCGGACCGACCGAGTGATCAAGATAGAAGAAAAACGAGTATCACTGGTTGAAGTCGAAAAACGACTAGAGCAACTGCCTTGGATAAGTGAATGCGTGGTGATTCCATTTGAAGAGCCTGAACGCTTAATCTTGGCGTCGGTTTTGGTATTATCAGATGAAGGCCAAGCCACTCTATCAACTATGAGTAAAGGTAAATTCTGGCTGATGCTGCGCACAGAGCTAAGAAAGTGGTTAGAGCCAATCGCTATCCCAAGAAAGTACCGTGTTGTCGATGAGATTCCCCTCAATAGCCAAGGTAAGCGATTAACATCTCACATAGAACAGCTAATAAAATCATAGAAACCGCTGATCGTATTTTACACTGAGATTATCTTTTTATATTTTTGTCAAAGAACCAATATTTGCCCAAGGATTCTAAGCACGCCCTATGGATAATAGAAAACCAACCGTCATTGCGGTAGACACTGTAGAAAATGAATCGACCCTGACACTTAATGTTAGCGGAGATATCACCGATTTTAAGGGACACTTCAAGAGCTTCCCAATTCTACCGGGCGTCACGCAAATTGATTGGGCACTTCATTACGCTGTCCAAGAGCTAAACGTCCCTGGTTTCTTTAAAGGCATGGAAGTCATCAAGTTCCAAGAGCCTATCCTGCCTGACGCTACAATTCAGCTATCACTCAAATGGGATGCTGACAAAAATAAGCTGAGCTTCAGTTACACCTCAAACAGCGGTGAACAGACCCACTCTTCAGGCAAAATGAAGCTGGGAGAGAAAAGTGAATAGCACTCCCGTCGAGGCTACTTCTCAGCACCAAACAAAAGAAAGCAGCTATAATGCTTGCTTCCTTATCCCGTGCTTTAACCATGGCGTAACCATGCCTGAAGTGGTGTCGTCACTCCATCATTTTGAGTTGCCGATCATCATCGTTGACGATGGCAGTGAGCTCGCGACCAAACAGTTTCTGACTCCTCTAGCGGAAAACTCACGCGTGACTTTGGTGACGCTTGAACAGAATCAAGGCAAAGGCGGCGCAGTAAAGGCTGGCATCAAGCGAGCGCAAGAGCTCGGCTTTAGTCATGCCATCCAGATTGATGCTGATGGGCAACACGACCTAGAAGCACTACCCGCATTAATCCAAACTTCGCAAGACAAACCTCAGCGCTTGATATCAGGTCAGCCTATCTACGATGACAGCGTGCCCAAGTCAAGGCTCTATGGGCGCTACGCGACACACATTTGGGTATGGATAGAAACCCTTTCTTTATCAATTAAAGACAGCATGTGTGGCTTTAGAGCGTATCCCGTCCACCAAACTCAAACAGTGTTGAATAAGTACGATGTTGGTTCGAGAATGGACTTCGATATCGAGATTTTGGTTCGCCTGTATTGGGAAGGTTGTGACATCGACTTCGTTGAAACTCGGGTTATCTACCCTGAAAACGGCATCTCTCATTTCGATGCGTTGTGGGATAACGTCAAAATCAGTTGGATGCACACGCGACTGTTCTTCGGCATGCTGCCAAGAGCACCCAAGCTGATTGCTCGCCATTTCAAATCAACGTCTGCTGAAGATGGTCAAAAACAAGATTCATCGACTGGATCAAACAACAACGAGTCAGAACAACCCCATTGGTCTCGCACTCAAGAACGCGGCACCGTAATCGGCATCAAACTGCTGTTGGCGGTTTATACCCTATTAGGTCGCGGTGTATTTAACCTGATTTTGCGTGGTGTGATGCGTTACTACCACTTAACAGGCAAGCGCGCGCGAAACGCTTCTGAACAATACTTGTTTCAATTAAAAGCCTATGCGGAACAGCAAAATATAGAGTTACCCGCTGAATTAAACAGTTATAACCATCTGCTCTCGTTTGGTCATACTATGTTAGACAAGCTGGCGGCATGGAAAGGAGACTTTTCGGTCGATAACCTGACCATTCATGGTCAAGAGCAATTTGAGAGCATGGTGGAAAATAAGCAAGGTGTGCTGATTTTAGGTTCTCACCTAGGCAACATCGAATTGTGTCGCGCTTTAGGCCGCCGACACTCGAACATTAAAATCAACGCTCTGGTTTTCACTGAGCACGCTGAACGTTTTAATTCAGTAATGAAAGCAGTTAACCCGCAGTCTGATTTAAACCTGATTCAAGTGACATCGATGGGACCAGATACGGCTATCTTATTACAACAGAAGTTGGAGCAAGGAGAATGGATCGTAATTGTTGGCGATCGAACCTCCACCAGCAAAGAGAGCCGCTCGGTATGGGCAGAGTTCTTAGGTAAGGAAGCACCCTTCCCTCAAGGTCCATTTATGTTAGCCTCTGTGCTAAAAGCACCCGTATTTTTACTGTTTGGCCTACGTGATGACTCACGAACTAAGCCGCACTTTAATGTCTATTTCGAGCATTTTAGCGACAAAATTGAATTACCTAGAAAGACTCGCGAACAATCTTTACAGCAAGTCGTGCAGAAATACGCAAACCGACTTCAGCACTACACACTGCAAGCACCGCTTCAGTGGTACAACTTTTTTAATTTTTGGACACTGAGCAAGCACCATGACGAAAAAGAATCCAAATAGCATCACTTTTGGTGCCGAATGCCTCACGATTGAGGATGTTGTCGCTATTTCACAGGGCGCAAAAGCCTCGATGAACTCAAGTAACGAGTTCACATCTAAGATTGACCGAGGTGTCGCTTTCTTAGAACGCCTGTTGAAAGAAGAAGGCGTGATTTATGGCGTGACAACGGGTTACGGAGATTCATGTACCGTAGCAATTCCACCAAACCTTGTTGATGAATTGCCATTGCATCTAACGCGCTTCCACGGTTGTGGCTTAGGTGAAATACTGTCTCATGAGCAAGCTCGTGCAGTATTAGCAACGCGTCTTTGTTCGTTGTCGCAAGGTGTCTCCGGTGTGACTCACGATCTGCTCAATCAAATCGTTACCCTGATCAACCAAGATATTTCACCGCGTATTCCGCAAGAAGGTTCTGTTGGTGCTAGTGGCGACTTGACGCCTCTCTCTTACTTAGCTGCAGCCCTGATCGGCGAGCGCGATGTTATCTACAAGGGTGAAGTTCGCCCAACCAGTGATGTCTACAAAGAGCTAGGCATTAACCCTATCAAACTCAAGCCAAAAGAAGGCTTAGCATTGATGAATGGTACATCAGTGATGACGGCACTGGCTTGTATCGCCTACAAACGCGCAGAATACCTAGCTCAGCTATCAACTAAGATCACCGCAATGGTATCTGTCGGCATGCATGGCAACGACTTCCACTTCGATGAAGCGCTATTTGCTGTTAAACCACATCCAGGCCAGCAGCAAGTTGCGGCATGGCTACGTGATGACCTGCAAGCCGACCGTCCACCACGTAACAGTGACCGCCTACAAGATCGTTACTCTCTGCGTTGTGCTCCGCATGTGATTGGTGTGGTTCAAGACTCTCTACCTTGGCTACGCCAAATGATCGAGAACGAACTAAACAGTGCTAACGACAACCCGATTATCGACGGTGACAACGAGCGCGTGCTGCACGGTGGACACTTCTACGGTGGTCATATCGCTATGGCGATGGATACGTTAAAAACTGCCGTAGCAAACCTTGCTGACCTGCTTGACCGTCAAATGGCTCAGCTGATGGACTACAAGTTCAACAACGGTTTGCCATTCAACCTAACGGGGGCTGAAGGCGAACGTAAGCCAATCAACCACGGCTTCAAGGCGGTACAGATTGGCGTTTCAGCTTGGACAGCAGAGGCATTGAAACACACCATGCCAGCAAGCGTGTTCTCTCGTTCAACAGAGTGTCACAACCAAGACAAAGTCAGCATGGGCACCATCGCAGCTCGTGACTGTTTACGCGTTCTAGAGCTAACCGAACAAGTGGCGGCAGCGTCACTTCTAGCGGGTACACAAGCGCTTGAGCTTCGTAAACGCCACAATGAGCTTGATGAGCACCACATGAGTGAGAACCTAAAGCATATTCGCGACGAAGTGCTTAAAGAATTTGAATTTATCGTTGAAGACCGACCACTTGAAGGCGATCTACGCCACTTCATTGCTCGTATTCAAAGTCAGCACTGGTCACTTTACTCATAGAGTAGCTAACCCTTTACGCAATATGTTGAGAGCGATTTATGTCTGAAATCCTTCATCCATTACAATCTGAGGTGACTCTGATTACCTCATTCCAAGATGCCGACCCGATGGGCGTGATCTATCACGGTAATTACTTCCGATTTTTTGAAGAAGTAAGGCGCATCATGATGGATAAGATTGAGTACAACTACCATGAGATGAAGGACTCAGGCTACATGTGGCCGATCATCGACACGCGTGTAAAGTACATTAAGGCGATACCGTTCAATCATCAGATCAAGGTATCGGCCAAGTTGACTGAATGGGAAAACCGCCTGCGTGTTGACTACGAAATTCACGATGCCAACACAGGTGCTCGCATGACACGCGCCCACACAATGCAGGTTGCGGTGACCATTGAAGAACAAGAGATGTGCTTCGCTTCACCGAAAGTGTTTACAGATAAAGTCGAGCACTGGCACCAGTTTGGTTGCTTACCCCAATCAACTGAGCAACAACCAAGCGACCAACAATCAGACCAACCTCAAGTATCTAACACACAGCAGCAGGTGAAACATGAGTCTGTTTAAACGCAGTCGCAAACACATCAGCATCGCACTACTAGGGCTTGCCTCAATGATGGCGAGTAGTTTTGTTATTGCTAATGAAAGTACATCTACGGTTGGTTCTATTTCAGAGCTACAAACCGTGTTAAGCGCAAACAACATAGTGCGTGGTGAGTTCACCCAAACGCGCAACATGGAAATGTTCGCCCAACCTTTGACATCGCAAGGTACATTCCTGTTAGACAAATCAAGTGGCCTACTCTGGACACAAACAACGCCGTTTCCTGTGAGCTTAGTGCTCACTGATAATAAGTTGAGCCAAAGATTTGCCGATCAACCCGCGAAAATCATCACCGATAAAGAAAACCCAATGGCATTTTATTTCAGCCATATCTTCTTGTCAGTGTTTCATGGAGACACGCAAAAACTTCAAGAACAGTTCGCACTCGATTTTGAGCCCGAAACCACTACAAACACTGATGAAAGTGCAAACGCAAGTTCACAAGACACACGATGGACACTCACTCTAAAGCCGAAAAGTGCTCCGATGAACGCGGTGTTTGAAGCCATTACGCTGCAAGGTAAAAATGATATTGAACGTATTGAGTTGAGAGAGATTCGTGGAGACAGCACGGTGATCGAATTTAGCCAATTAAGCCATCTACCGGAAGTATTATCAGATGCTGAAGCGCAACAATTCCAACTCTAGTCTGGCCTTTGTTTGGCTTGTTATCGTAGTGCTATTTAGCGGATTGTTAATAAAACAATTCGCTTTTTCTTCGTCGGTACCGATTGAAAGCAACATTCTAAAGTTACTACCAGAAAACCAGCAAGACCCAATGGTAGAGCAAGCCTTTCAGCAAATATCCAGCTCGATGAGCGAGCAAGTAGTGTTTATCATCAGCGCCCCCGACATCGAAAAAGTCATGACAGCGGCTGACGCTTTTGAAAAAAAACTCAATCAAAGAACCTTCTCAAGCCAGCCAACTCTGTTTAAGAAAGTTCAAGGGAAAATCAACGCCAGCACTCAAAGCCAGTGGAGCGATTTCTATTTTCGTCACCGAGCTCAACTTCTGACCCAGCAACAAAAAGAGACGCTGACACACTCGCCGGATTCGCGAGCTCAATACGTCATTCAGTCTCTGTACAATCCGTTCTCAGGCGTGACTGCAGCCGAACTGTCGATGGATCCATTTCTACTATTTCGCGACTACATCAGTGCTGTTGGCGTTCAATCAAGTAACTTTGTTCTGAAAGAGGGATACCTCACCGCTCAATCTAATGAGCAAACTCATATTTTGGTGACGGCTACACTGGCTGGCTCGCCTTATAGCTTGGCGATTCAAGAGCAACTTCCCGATCTTGATTCAATTGAGCGCGAAGTCGAAAAACAATTTGACATCAAAGTGCAGCATACCGGTGTGGTGTTCTACGCCAATTACGGTACCGAAAGCGCGAAATCAGAAATCAGTACTATTGGTTTGGGCTCATTAGCCGGTGTTATTTTATTGGTGTGGTTGACGTTTCGTAGTGCCCTACCACTTGCCTTATCCTTACTTTCAATCAGTACCGGCTTATTGGTCGCGCTGGCAAGCACCGTCGCTATCTTCGGCAAGGTTCACCTATTTAGTTTGGTGTTCGGTGCCAGCTTGATTGGCGTATCCATCGACTACTCTTTCCATTACCTAACCGATCGTTTGGCGGCTGGTAATCAATGGCAAAGCGACAAAGGGTTGAAACATATTCTCGTTGCGATCACCTTGGGTCTGATCACCAGCTTGATTGGCTACCTAGGTCTGTTGGTGGCGCCTTTCCCAGGCTTACAGCAACTTGCTCTTTTTTCGTCGATTGGACTTATCGCAGCTTACGCCAGTGTGGTGTGTTGGTATCCGGTTTTAGCGGCAAAACCAAGCCAAGAGCGCCCACTTCCCCTGTCGAAGCTTTGGCATGCTTGGTTAAGTATCTGGAACAACCAAAAATTTAGAATTGGCTTACCATTAACGGTAACTGTCGTTAGCTTGATATCACTCAGTCAAGTTCGTTACGACGACGATATCCGCCAACTTCAGGCGATGCCAGAGCAACTAAAACAGCAAGAGCAAGCCATCACTGAGATATCAGGGCTAGGCAATGGTCAAAATATGCTCCTGGTGACCGCAAAGAGTGATCAAAAGCTACTCAAAAAACTGGCAGAAGTTACCACGAGCTTAGATTCCCTAGTCGATCGACAAGGTATCTCCGGATATCGTAGCATCAATCAGCACTTGTTAAGCAAGCAAGAACAACATGATAACTACCAATTGGTTGAACAACTCTATAACCAACAAAGCCATATCTTACAAAACACTTTAGGTTGGCCTAGCTTTCCAGAATTACCGAAGTTCGAAGCAATTACGGTATCTGGATTTTTGGGGTCTCCAGTCTCAGAGCCTGTTCGACCACTTTGGTTAAACCCAATCGACGGCCAAGCAGCATCGGTCATTTTGATCAAAGACGTCACAAACTCAGAGCTGTTCTCTCAATGGCTCGATTCAAGCTTTGCTCAGCAACAAGGTGTTAAATACCTCAATAAAGCCGATGAAATATCTGCTCTCTTTACGGAATACAGAGTCAAGATCACAGAGTTATTATTGATAGCGTTGGCGGCCATTGGGATGGTTTTAGGCTGGCGTTATGGTGTGAAGCAAAGCCTATTAATGCTGTTGCCTTCATTAATTGCAGGCGTAGCAGGTTTAGCGGTCACTGGCATTTTAGGTTCAACGTTGAACCTGTTTAATCTACTAGGCTTGATTCTGATTTTAGGGATTGGCATCGACTATACCTTGTTCTTTGCAGAACAGAGAAAATCGCTCAGTACCTTGCTCGCTATTAGCTTATCCGGCCTCACGACGCTGCTTTCGTTTGGCTTACTGTCGCTGAGTCAGACTCACGCCATTCATAGCTTCGGGGTGACGGTTCTGACAGGGATTTTTGTTGCGTGGCTTCTTTCCCCACTCGCGATCAACAGTGGCAAAAGCGTAGAACGACCAACCTCTCGAGAGGCTTATAGATGATCAAAACAATCAAGATAGCGCTCGCCGTTGGATTGGGCTTACTACTCAGCGCTTGTTCGATGGTGTCTCAACAGCCTACAGGCGCAAGTGTCGCAATCGACAAAGACACCGAGCTAGCCTTGCCGCTGCCTGCTGAACTGGGGTACTCATTTACAGCAAGCCAGCTGATCAGCGCAACATGGCAAGACGATACGCAGCAACTGCCTGTTCAAGTCGAAGTCACACCAGATAAAGTCGTGTTAGCGGGTTTTTCCTCTTGGGGAACGCGCATCTTATCGCTGCAATACCAGAACCAAGCCATTGAGACTCAAGTTCTGTCCGGTCTTGGCGCAACCCTGCCGCAACCTGAGCAAGTGTTATTTAATTTAATGCTGACTCTATGGCCAATTGAAGCATGGGCTCAGTCTCTGCAAGGCATAGGTTGGCATTTGGTCGATACAGATAACAGCCGCACAGTGTTTAATGACAAAAAGCAGGCAATCATCCGAATTGATTACCAAGCCGAACCGAATACACACAAAACGGCAGGCAACATTGTTTTTAAACATTTGACCCAAGGCTACACCATTACTATACAAACGTTGGATTCAACGATTGTCGATAACCCAAGTAAGAGCTAAACACTATGCCTATTTATATCCAAGACTGTGGTTTCCACTCAGCGCTAGGCTCAAGTATTACTGACATTCATAGCTGCCTAAAAGGCGAATGTGAACCAAACATGGTTGAAGTGAGCGATATGCTGAACGACGGCAAACACACTGTCGTTGGCAAAATTGCAGGTGAGCTACCAGAGGTTCCATCCACTCTGGTGAAGTATGCCACCCGCAACAATCAACTGGCGTTATCAGCTCTCAACCAAATCAAAGATTCTATCGAACTTGCCAAGGCACAATTTGGCGCAGACCGTATTGCTGTTGTTATCGGCACCAGCACCTCTGGGATCTCCGATGGTGAAGCGGCCTTCAAACAAAAACTGACAAACGGTGAGTTTCCAGAAGATTACCATTACTCAAAACAGGAGCTTGGTGACACTTCTGAGTTCGTTAGCCAATACTGCGCGTTAACGGGGCCAAACTATGTCATCTCTACGGCTTGCTCATCCAGCGGTCGCGTGTTTCTGACCGCCCAGCGCTTGTTAGATTCAGGCATGGCTGATGCCGTATTAGTAGGTGGTGTGGATACCTTGTGTAAGCTGACACTCAATGGTTTCCATGGTCTTGAAGCCCTTTCAACCAAACATTGTAAGCCATTTAGCGAATCTCGAGATGGCATCAATATTGGTGAAGCAGCAGCATTTATGTTGCTCAGTAAAACCAAGATCAAGCGTGTTCATTCTACTCAAAACACACCTCAAATTGCCCTATTAGGCTGTGGTGACAGCTCCGACGCACACCATATTTCAGCGCCCCACCCAGAAGGAAATGGCGCGGAACAAGCGATGAGAAAAGCGTTAGATTCTGCTCAATTACAAGCAGAAGAGATCGGTTATATAAATGCCCATGGCACCGCAACGCCACTCAATGATTCAATGGAAAGCAAAGCCATTCATCGTATTTTTGCAAACAAGGTTCCCGTTAGCTCAACCAAGCCGCTCACAGGGCATACTCTTGGAGCCGCAAGTGCGATAGAGGCTGCAATTGCATGGCATATTTTGAAATACGACTTACCGCTTCCCTTACAAAAATGTCAGGATAAAGCTGAAGATATTGAGATTGATTTGGTAAACTGTTCCCAGAAACTTAAAGTAAAGAATATCTTAAGCAACTCGTTTGCTTTTGGTGGTAACAACATTAGCCTGATTTTTGGTGTAGTAAATGACTGATATCCCTTCTGTAGACCAACTTCTTCCTCACGATGATCCGATGATATTAATCGATCGTGCTATCAGCGTAGAGGCGTTGTCGATCCACTGTCAGGTCGATATTGGTGACCATAATCTGTTCTTTAATGCCGAATCTCAAACGGTCCCAGCTTATGTTGGCATCGAGTTTATGGCGCAGTCTGTAGCGGCGTGGTCTGGATACCATGCAATCAAAAACGGCACCACTCCCCCTATCGGCTTCCTGCTCGGTTCTCGTCGCTACAAATCACTGTGTGATGAGTTTACTCAAGGTCAGACCCTTGACGTCTATGCCGAACAGCTTATGGAAGACAGTGGCATGGCCGTGTTTACTGCCAGAGTGGAAGACCAAGGCGAGTTGGTGGCTCAATGCCAGCTCAACGTCTACGTGCCGACCGAACAAAAATTACAAGAAATGAAAACTAGGAGCCCATCATGACCCGTCAGGTTTTAGTCACCGGTGCCAGCAAAGGCATTGGTAAAGCGATCGCTATTCAACTCGCGAAAGACGGATTTGAAATCGCCGTTCATTACATGGGTGACAAGCAAGGCGCTGAAGAGACATTGCAGTCGATCACCGAACTGGGTGGTGCTGGGCGTCTTATCCAATTTGATATCAGCAACCGCAGCGAATGTCGCAAAACGCTTGAGTCTGATATTGCTGAACATGGCGCTTACTATGGTGTAGTGAACAACGCAGGCATTACTCGCGACACTGCATTCCCTGCCATGACAGAAGAAGAGTGGGATGGCGTGATCCATACCAACCTAGACAGCTTCTACAACGTACTTCACCCTTGTGTAATGCCTATGGTCCAAAAGCGCAAAGGCGGCCGCATCGTCACTCTAGCGTCTGTATCAGGCATCATGGGTAACCGCGGACAAACTAACTATGCTGCAGCGAAAGCTGGTGTGATTGGCGCGACTAAGTCTCTTGCTCTAGAACTCGCAAAGCGCAAGATCACCGTAAATTGTGTCGCTCCAGGCTTAATCGATACCGGTATGGTTGACGAGCACGTGAAAGATCATGCACTTCCTCAAGTACCACTGCGCCGAATGGGTGAGCCAGAAGAAGTAGCAGGACTAGTGAGTTACCTAATGTCTGATATTGCAGGCTACGTTACTCGCCAAGTGATTTCAGTCAATGGAGGCTTAGTATGACCCGCCGCGTTGTTGTAACCGGAATGTCTGGCGTTACCGCCTTTGGTAACGACTGGCAGCACATCGAGCCAAAGCTAAAGGCCTGTGAAAATGCGACTCAATATATGCCAAGCTTCGAGCAATATGACGGTCTCAACACTAAGCTTGCAGCGCCTATTGATGACTTTCAACTACCTAAACACTACAAGCGCAAGCAAGTACGTGGCATGGGGCGCGTATCACGCCTAGCCACTGTTGCTACTGAGAATGCATTGGAGCAAGCAGGCTTGATTGGCCATGATGTACTGACCAATGGCGAAACGGGTATTGCTTACGGCTCTTCAACCGGCAGTACCGATGCGGTTGGTGCGTTTGGCGTGATGCTGAACGAGAAATCGACACGAGCGATCACGGCGACAACCTACGTACAAATGATGCCACACACTGCTGCGGTAAACGTAGGTCTGTTCTTTGGACTGCGTGGCCGTGTGATTCCCACCAGCAGCGCTTGTACTTCTGGAAGCCAAGCCATTGGTTACGCCTATGAAGCAATTAAGCACGGCTACCAAACCGTGATGGTTGCCGGTGGTGGTGAAGAACTATGTCCAACTGAGTCTGCCGTTTTCGATACCCTTTTTGCTACCAGTTTAAAAAACGACACACCAGAAAAATCCCCTAGCCCTTACGACAGTGAGCGCGATGGCTTGGTTATCGGTGAAGGTGCTGGCACGCTTATTCTTGAAGAATATGAACATGCAGTCGCTCGTGGTGCAAAAATCTACGCTGAGATCATCGGTTTTGCCAGCAACTGCGATGCAGCCCATGTGACCCAACCTCAGATGGAAACCATGCAAATATGTATGGAGAAAGCACTAAGAGATGCACAGCTTCCTGCTGAGAAAATTGGCTATGTTTCTGCGCACGGAACGGCGACTGAAAAAGGTGATATTGCAGAGAGTAATGCGACGGCGAATATTTTCGGAGAAGTGCCAATCAGTTCATTGAAAAGCTACTTCGGCCATACGCTTGGCGCATGTGGTGCAATTGAAGCTTGGTTAAGCTTGGAGATGATGCATTCCGGCTGGTTCAGCCCAACCTTAAACCTTGAGAACATCGACGAACGCTGCGGCAAACTCGATTACATTACAGGTTCTGGTCGCGCATTGGATATTGAATATCTGATGAGCAACAACTTTGCCTTTGGTGGCATTAACACATCTATTATCTTCAAAAAGATTTAAGTTTATTTATTAGACAAAACTCAAGACAAATAAAAAGGGTCAGTAACCAAGTTACTGACCCTTTTTTGATTCTAGCAATCGCTCAATTAAGCGTTAGCTTCACGCTCAGCGATGAACTCAAGAGCCATCTTGATACGAGCGATTACGCGATCTTTACCAACAAGCTCCATCACTGCATCAACAGAAGGAGACTGACCACCGCCTGTTACTGCTACGCGAAGTGGCATGCCGATTTTACCCATGCCAATCTCTAGTTCTTCACATACTGCTGCAATCACACCATCTTTGATGTTTGCAGTAGTGAAATCTTCAAGTGCTTCAACCTTAGCAAGAGCAAGCTCTAGTGGGCCTTTAGCAACACCACGTAGGTGCTTCTTCGCTGCGCCAGCTTCAAACTCAGAGAAATCTTCATAGAAGTAACGAGATTGCTCAGCAAGTTCGATAAGCGTGTTACAACGCTCGCCAACTAGCTTGATCACTTCAGTGATAGCTGGGCCGTTTGTTGTATCGATCTTCTGTGCGTCTAGGTGCCATTGCAGGTATTTAGCAACGTACTCAGGCTCAGAAGTCTTGATGTAGTGGTTGTTCAACCAAAGTAGCTTATCAGTGTTGAATGCAGAAGCAGACTTGCTGATAGCGTTCAGGCTGAAGAATTCAATCATCTCTTCTTGAGAGAAGATCTCTTGGTCACCGTGAGACCAACCTAAACGAACTAGGTAGTTGTTTAGTGCATTTGGTAGGTAACCTTCGTCGCGGTATTGCATTACAGAAACAGCACCGTGACGCTTAGAAAGTTTTGCACCGTCATCACCAAGAATCATTGCACAGTGAGCGAAAGTTGGAACTGGCGCGCCTAGTGCTTCATAGATGTTGATTTGACGAGGTGTGTTGTTGATGTGATCTTCACCACGAACAACGTGTGTAATCCCCATATCCCAGTCATCCACAACCACTACGAAGTTGTATGTTGGTGCACCGTCTGTACGACGAATGATTAGGTCATCAAGTTGGCTGTTCGCGATTTCAATGCGACCACGGATTTGGTCATCAAATACTACGCTGCCTTCTTTTGGGTTACGGAAACGGATAACACATGCATCACCTTCTTTTGCTGCTTCGTTTGCTGCAACAATTTTAGGGTGGTTCGCATCGTAACGAGCCATTTCTTTGTTTTCTTCTTGCTCTGCACGAATTTCATCAAGCAGTTCTTTAGACGCGTAGCATTTGAATGCTTTGTCTTCAGCAAGTAGCTTATCAACCATTTCGTTGTAACGGTCAAAACGCTTAGATTGGTAGTAAGGACCTTCGTCCCATTCCATACCCATCCATTGCATGCCTTCTAGAATTGCATCAACCGCTTCTTGAGAGTTACGCTCAAGGTCCGTGTCTTCGATACGTAGAACGAATTCACCACCTTGATTCTTAGCGAATAGCCAAGAGTAAAGTGCAGTACGTGCACCACCAACGTGAAGATAGCCAGTTGGGCTAGGAGCAAAACGAGTTTTAACCGTCATTTAAATACCTTGATTATGTAGGTGATTCTTTTAGTGATCGCTATTACAAAGCCTGCAGCAGACAAATATCACTAAATTTTGGGCGCTATTTTATCACCACCGCTTAAATCTACAATCAGTAGTGAATGATTAATGTGCTGATCTTGTGCGAAAGCGATTGTAGAAAGGCTAAATCCAGCTTCGAAGTCGAAAATCTACAGCCTGTAACCAATAAATAAAAACCACGCTTTACTTTAGTTCCCCGCGTATCCACAAACGTAACTCACTCATTTATATTCTACTAAGATCAAATTCTTGAATTTATGTTTGACCTTACCCTTACGGGAAGGTTTATGTTAGGCGTAGATGAGAATTGGAGTATCGATATGAATCACTACGCAACCGCGCTCAACGGCCTAAATTGCATGGGTTGTGCAAAGAAAGTCCGCACACTGTTTGGCGATCTCAACAACACGACGATCAATGACATATCGCCAACCTACATCGATATTTCGACTCCTTCTAGTTACATTCAGCTCAACGAACAGTTAGCAACGCTTGGCTATTCTATGGGTAATCAGCTGCACCTTTCGCTATCCGGCCTCAGCTGCGGAAAGTGTGTGAGCAAACTGACTCAAGCGCTTGAACAAACCGAGCAAACCTCAAACCTAGAAGTCAGCAAACAGGAGCTATCACTGGTTACTCTGCTTTCTGAATCCGAGGTTATTGAGCTGGTCGAAAGCGTGGGTTATCACGCAGCTCCCTACTCTGAAACGAATGACCTTTCATCGAGTTCAGATTTAGAAGAAGATAAAAAACTGGCGCCTACAGAAGCAACTTTAACTGAACCCGTTGCCAGCCAATATACCTATCACCTTGTTCTTGAGGGAATGACGTGTGCGAGTTGCGTTTCTTCGGTCGAAAAAGCATTGAAAAAGAATGAGTTCGTCGACCAAGCACAGATTAACCTTGCAGAGCAGACTGCCTTGGTTTTCACCTCTCAAACAAGAGACATCATTGAAAACGCTCTAATCAAATCGGTGAAAGCTGCAGGTTATGGCGCCGAGTTTGTCGACGATGCAGCGACTCAACAGCAAAAACAACAAGAACAGCAACTTCGCACTCAAAAGGCCTTCCTGAAAAACTCAGTGAGCGCACTACTGCTTGGGGCTCCGCTGATGGTATGGGGCATATTCGGTGGCAGCATGACCATTGCTACACTTAGTGACCAACTGGCTTGGGGCTTCATTGGTGTGATCTGCCTAGTGCTACTAGCCACCTCTGGGCGGAGCTTCTTCACTAACGCGTGGCAATCACTGATGCACAAACGCGCTACCATGGACACACTCGTCGCTCTAGGTACAGGCGCAGCATGGTTCTATTCAATGTTGGTTGTGCTGATTCCATCATGGTTCCCAGAAGCCTCTCGCCATGTCTACTTTGAGGCTAGTGCGATGATCGTTGGCCTTATTTCTTTGGGTCACTACATTGAAGCCAAAGCCAAAGCTCGCACCACGAAATCGCTACAGGCACTGATTAACTTACAACCTCAAAAAGCGGTGGTCATCGTCGATGGCAAAGAACAAACCATTGCTGTAGAAGCTATCCAAGTCGGCATGCAAGTACGCGTCAAACCGGGAGAAAAAGTGCCAGTTGATGGTGTTGTGGTATCTGGTGAGTCTTACATCGATGAATCGATGCTGACCGGTGAACCACTTCCCAACGTTAAATCGGTGAGTGATGGCGTTTCTGCGGGCACCATTAATGGCGATGGTAGCTTAATTATTGAAGCGACGGGGATTGGCTCAAGCACCATGTTAGCTCGAATCATTCAGATGGTTCGCCAGGCACAAAGCAGCAAACCTGCGATAGCGAAACTTGCCGACTCTATTTCTGCCGTGTTCGTGCCCGTTGTGGTCGCAATCGCAGCTGTTGCCGCCCTAGTTTGGTTTTTTGTTGGCCCACAACCCAGTGCAAGCTACATGCTTGTGGTATCGACTACCGTGCTGATCATCGCTTGTCCATGTGCCTTAGGCCTTGCGACACCACTTTCAATTACTGTCGGCGTTGGCAAAGCCGCTGAGTTTGGCGTTCTGATCAAAGATGCCGATGTGTTGCAATCTGCAAGCAAAATTGATGCTGTCGTGTTTGATAAAACAGGCACTCTAACCCAAGGCAAGCCAACCGTTCAGCAGGCCTTTTATGGCGATTTATCAGAGCAAGAACTGCTGGCGTACGCTTATTCGGTAGAGGTAGGGTCAGAGCACCCCTTAGCCAAAGCCGTTTGCCAATATGCAGAGAGCTTACAGATTTCAGCACTACCCCATAGCGAGTTCGAAAACCAACGAGGGCTTGGCGTACAAGCAATAATTAGCGGCAAGAAGGTTCAAGTCGGCTCACTTAAGTACCTCTCCCAACTCGGTATTGAAACTGAAATCGGCGCAGACTTTATCGAGCTTTGTCGTACACAAGCATGGACACCCATCTTCGTAGTCATCGATCAAAAACTGGAAGGTATATTTGGCATTTCAGACGCATTAAAAATAGATAGCAAACAAGCCATTGCTCAACTAAAATCCGCCGGAATTCACACCGTGCTATTAACAGGCGACAACGATTCTGTTGCTCAAGCGATTGGCAAAAGCGTCGGTATTGATGAGGTTATCTCGGAAGTACTACCAGAGCAGAAAGCTCAACATATTGTTCAGCTTCAACAACAATATAAGAATGTGGCTATGGTTGGAGATGGCATTAACGATGCGCCAGCGCTTGCTCAAGCTGATATCGGTATCGCGATGGGCAGTGGCAGTGATGTTGCGATTGAAAGTGCGCAAATGACGCTACTCAACTCGTCGCCCTTATCTGTCAGTAACGCGATAGAGCTGTCCCAAGCGACCGTGAGAAACATGAAGCAAAACCTCTTTGGCGCCTTCATCTATAACTCACTTGGTATTCCTATCGCGGCCGGTGTGCTCTACCCATTTTTCGGATTTCTACTAAGCCCAGTCGTTGCAGGCGCAGCGATGGCGATGTCGTCAATTACAGTAGTGAGCAATGCCAACAGGCTGAGATTGTTCAAGCCCACTCATTCTAATATCAATAAAAACCATATTCATGAGGTTAACCATGATTCGTAAAGTTATGACTCTTACAGCACTCGCTGCAATTTCAGGACAAGCTTTAGCTACTGATGTTCTAAACCACAAATCACCATACTGCGGCTGCTGCACAGAATGGACTGAACATATGCGAGATGCTGGGTTCGATGTTACAGAGAAGCTCCACGATGACATGAATCCTATCAAACAGAAATTGGGGATAACGCCAGAGCTAGCCTCTTGCCACACAGCAGAGATCGATGGTTACGTATTTGAAGGACACATTCCGGCTGATGATGTTAAAGCCTTTTTAGAAAACCCGCCACGCAATGCAATTGGCTTAGCAGTTCCAGGTATGCCAATGGGCTCACCGGGCATGGAGTATGGCGATAAGAAAGACGAGTATTCTGTGTATGCGTTTAATGAGAAAGGTCAGGTATTTGAATACCGTCATTACGATGGTAATTAGAGCGTAAAGAAACCGGCACAAAGCAATATTTAAGAAGTTATAAAAATAGAGCCTAACATTAAGTAAACCCAAGACTGTGGTTTACTTGCTAGGCTCTTTGCTTTTGGACAGTAAAGCAAATCTTGTCGCGGCACCAACCGGGCTGTTGGTACCGCTATGTTTTCGTCGCTAGTTAACAAAAAAGCTAATTAGCAAAGAAGCTCACTTAGCCAATAATCTAATCGACTAAACAGCCAAGTGAATCAGCTTAGAAGCCGTAAGAAGCACCGAATACGAATGCGTTGTTAGCGTTGTCAGCTTGGTTACGGTACTCAAAGTAAGGTTGAACGCCTTGACGAGTCCATGTCGCACGAAGCTCGTGGTCCATTGTGTTATCAGCATCGCTGATTACGTATACGTTGTTGTAGCTTAGAGCTAGCTCAGCGTTTACTGCGTAACCGATACGGTTGTCAAAACGAGTTTGATCGTCAGCTTTGCTATCTTCCATAGCGTGGTAACGAGTACGGTTGCTAATAGAGATACCGTTATCGAAGTTGTAACCGATCTTAACCAATGGACGGTACTGAACCGTTTCACCGTTGTTTAGTAGGTGGTGGTAACCCGCAGCAACCCATAGGTTGTCATTGATGTTGTACATCTGCTCAACACCTAGAGTGATGTATGGAGAGTTACCTAGACCGCTGTCTTGGATTGCGTCATTGTCGTACTTACCAAGAGAGATACCATCGAACTCTGTTAGTAGTGTTGTGCCTGAATCAAACGTGTGGCCCGCTTCTAGAGTTGACGTCGCGTTTGGTTGGAAATCAGAGTGAAATTGAACGTTACCTGTAACGTAAGAAGAACCAGCAAAAGCACTAGAAGCGAAAGCAAGAGAAAGAGCACTTAGAGCGATAATTTTTTTCATAGTAAACTGCCTTAGTTTGATTTTTTCAGCGGCATATCTTCGGTACATCATTCACCTTCACCGCTTGAGTAGTTGGTCGCCTCCCTGGCATGAAATCTATGTTGCTCGAATTAATTTGCGTTTCAAAATAAAAGAACAGACAGAGTGATCTCTCTCACTATCAAAAAAGAACAAGTTATTTAATTCATTAAAATCAAAAACTTAAAAATATAAAAATTGATAAAAAACTCAAGATGGAAAAACGTACAGATCGGGATCACATTATTTTACGGTGCGAAATTAGATTCAGTTAATTGAATCACACCTGATTTAGAGTTTTTTATGAGGGACTTATTTTTTGAAGAGAATAATGAGAAGCGCGTCACTTTTGCGATGAACCTCACTTTATGTGTATTGTTGACGTTATAGACCAAGACGGTTTCTATATGTTCCCGTTTTGGATGAGAGCCTAATTCGCAGCAAACAAAAAGAGCTCCCGTTTTATCTTGGATAAGATAAAATTCGGGAGCTCTTCTACTAATAACAGTGCTTATCGATTATTTAACTGACGTTACTCGACTTACTTTCTCACCACTTTCTGAAATAGAACGGATGTAAGTTTCACCAGAAACCGATGGACGTTGTTGCTCATCATACGTTAGCCAGTTTTCGCCATCAGCAGAGTATTGCAGCTCGATGCCTGGGAATTGAACGTTCATCGCCAGCTTGCCATCAACCACTTTAGCACCTGGAACTGGTAGTCGATAATCAATGCCTGCTTTCTCAAGCTTAGCCAGTTCACGTTGACCAACAATATTCGCGAAGCGATTAAAGTCGCTGTTTAGAGCTTGCTTATTCACTAGGTTAGTTTCTTGAGAGTATTCAACGCCCACTTTGTAGTCGTTTTCCCAATCTGCTCGATGCCATGCACGCTCAGCTGCTGCAAGAACGCGTGGGAACACCATGTATTCATATTGCTCGTCAGTACGTACTGTTTCAGACCAAAGTTGCGCTGATAAACCGTAAAAAGGTTTTGCTTCAATCTCGCCTTTACCAGAGAAACCATTGCCGTCACGGTCTAATGATGTTTCTGCGTTTTGTGGCATATTCTCTGGAGCAAAGCCAAACATCTTACGAGTATCGGTTGCACGCGTTGCCCAGTAGTAACCGCGTTCTGCTGCATCAACTTCGTATGGCATATCCATGTATACGTAGTCCGGGTTAGAGACGATTACGTCATACCCTTTTGCTGACCAGTCGTATACTGATGAAGTACCGCCCCAGTAAAGAACATCCCAGAAGTTAACGCGCGTACTTTCTGTTGCAAATGCTTCTTCACCTTCGCTGTATTTCAGACCATCTTGCCATGCTTGGAAATGAGGAATGCCTTTGTCAGCGACAATCTTAGATACTTGCTCTGCAAAGTGACTTGGCAAGTGACCGAAGTCGCTCACAGTACCATCAGCGATCAAAGACTGACACTGAGGAGACTGCTGGAATGGCTTGTCTTGCTTAGATAAGTCAATGTTACCTTTCCACGCCACTTTATCTTCTGCATTAATATCTTGTAAGCCTGCGCCTAACTTAATGTTTTTCGCTTCATCGCCGCCAAAGTGCCAAGTTGTTAGTGGAACGCCCGCTTCTTGGTGCATTGCCGCCACTTCAGAGATCACTTTATCAACAAAGTGAGTCGAAGATTCCATGCATGGGTTAATGAAGCTTTGCTTATCGTAGAACTGAACTGTCGTTACGTTCGATTTATCTTGTGGATCCATCAAGCGGTATTCATTTGCTTCCGCTTCTTTACCTTCCGCCATTAGGCGAGTGTAACGCGCTTCCATCGATACCACAGCAGAACGAGCGTGTGCTGGCATATCAATCTCTGGAATTACTTCGATACTGCGCGCTTTTGCGTAGCTTAAGATCTCGACGTAATCCGCCTTACTAAAGAAACCAGAGCCAAAGTTGTCTGTTGTTGGACCTGAACCTAGCTGAGGCAATAAACAGCTTTGCTCTTCCAAATCAAAACAACGATTAGACCCTACATCCGTTAGCTCTGGTAAACCTGGGATTTCTAAACGCCAGCCTTCATCATCAGTTAAGTGAAGGTGAAGTTTATTCATCTTGTATGCAGCCATTTGATCTAGCGTTGCTAGGATGGCATCTTTTGAGTGGAAGTTTCGAGCAACATCCACCATCACACCGCGGTAATCAAAGCGCGGTGCATCTTTGATCGACAGTTGTGGTAATGATTCAGCGTTCTGACTGTCTATTAGGCCAAAAATAGACTGAACTGCGTAGAAAGCACCTGTTTTATCAAACGCTTTAATCGCAATCCCCTCTTCCGAGATGCTTAGTTCATAAGCGCCAGATTTCGCCAAATCACCCGTAAACTGAGTAGGAACAACAGCAACACTAACAGGTAGGTCGCCACTCACATCTACGTTTACCACATCTGCACGTTCTTCAATTGCAGCGAACTGGTCAGCATCGAATACCTCTTTTGGTAGGGCAATACCACCAGCAATGCTGACTGAACCTTCACCCGCCTCTACCGACATTGGCGTTGGTAGTAATGTTGTTGATACATCTTGCGTTGCTAGATCTGCATTCTTTTCGAAACGCGTCACTGCTGTAGCCATTACATTATTGTCATCTGGTGTACGCTTAAGATTGTTACCTTCTAGACCCGTTACGAATGACGCAACATCTTCCGTATTCAATGAAGCAATCATCTTAGGTTCTGCGTTTGGCGCAGTAACGAATGCACCCGGCATGAAGTCGGTTTCAAACAGTTGCCAGTATTCACTCGTCAGTGGAAGAACCACTTCTTCGCCAGCTGCAAAGCCATCAAATTTTTCAGTAGGTTCTAGTTTATGAAGATCGCCAGTTACACGAGTAATCTTAAATTGCTCATTATCAACATCTAAGATAAGGCGAATACTGTGGAAGTAGATAGTCCAATCTTTCGAATCAATCGCTTCACCATCGTTAGTTAACGTCATGTTTACTTTATTACATGACGCCCATTCAGCACCTAAGTCCTGACAAGCCATGCCTTCATTCGCACCGTGATTGGTTAGAACTTCATATTGCACATCAAGGTTATCAGCCAATGCATTAACCACCTGTTGCTCAGGTGCTTGTGTTACAGCACAACCCGTCAAACCAGCCAATACCGCTACAGATAGTAAGTTTCTCTTCAACATCGTATTCACCCATAAATTAAAAAATTGAGTCAGAAGCAAAGTGGAGCGCTTCGAAAGTTAGATAAACTATATGGGCTTATTTTTTACCGTGAATTAAATCAAGTTAATAAAGTGATCAGCTTCAAATCTCAAAATTTGCGATAAAATTAATTACATAAAAATCATCAAGTTAGAATCGACGGCACTTCCGTCAGTTTTATTTTGACGTAAAAATTGAGAAATGAATCACAATCTTTTTAACGGATTTCATAAAATCGTGTTGTTGATAGAGAGAAAGGTTTAAGAGTTTGTTCGTGTTGTTATACTTTTCGTACAAACAACGTGACATCGTTCTCAAAAAAAACCGTTAAAAAACGCCGTCAAAATCAATTTTAACGAGTTCATCTCTTTTAATAGGAGCTTTCCTTGCGCACATTTTGGTACGTAACTTTATTCGTTCTCGCATTTTCAGCCAAACAAGCTTCGGCCGAACCTCTTTATTGGCAAGCCAAAAAGGATGAACTGACACTCACCATCTTGGGTTCCGTCCACGTAGGAGACGAGAGCATGTACCCACTTCCAGTACAGATCACTGACACGCTAAAAGAGAGCGACGGATTAATTGTCGAGACAGACATCAGGAAGTCAGAAGGCATTGTGTATCCCACGACCACAGTGACCACGAGTGATGTATTAAACAAAGAACAAAAACAGTTATTAGCCAGTATTTCAAAGTCTTTGGGTATGCCGACTCAACAACTACTGAGCTCTCCACCTTGGGCGACATCTCTCTCAATACAGATGCAGCAATTAAAGAACCTTGGCTATGGCTCAGCGGGCGGTGTAGACGCAACACTCGCCTATAAAGCGACGATACAAGACGTTCCGGTGATCAGTTTAGAGCCTCTACAATTTCAGATAGATCTCATTGCAGGACAAAAAGATTCCGGTAAAGAATGGTTAGTCAGTAGCCTTGAAGAATTTGACCAAACTGATGGGGTGGTTCACTGCTTAATTGAAAGTTGGAAAGCCGGTGATGTAACCAAGCTTGAGGAGTTTGCGAAGCTGTCTGAAATGCCATCTGAACTAGAGAAAGCATTTTTAACCGATCGCAACGTCGATTGGGCAAACAAGCTCTCCGCCAATGATTGGAAACTCGACTCAAAGGGACACTACGTGCTGGTCGTCGGTACTTTACACCTGATTGGCGAAGGTAACCTTTTGCAGTTATTAGAAGAGAAAGGTTTTAATGTCACTCAACAATCACAAAGCCAACAGGCTCAGTGTCAATTTGAGCTTAGTGACGACAGCTAGCTCAATTCGAAGCCATGACCTTCTCCTAATATAACCATTACCTAATAACAGAATCATTACATTTAATCGCCCCATAACGGTGCTATTATCTTTCGCTCTTTTTATATACGGTGTTGTTCTCATGAAACCAGTGCTCTTCGCTTTACCTTTAGCCCTCGCGATCCTGATGCCCACGGCAGCGTCTGCCAAAGAAACTTGTACGATCGAACAATTCCAACCAATAGACATTCAGCCTGATACAAAAGGCAGCGTGCTAGATAAAGAAAGCGGACAGTTTATGATTACTGAGAAGCCACCAATGCGATGCGCGAATATTACGTTCACCACGTCTACAACACGCAACCGGATCGCAAGCCAAATGAATAGTAATTTTGAAGCAAGTTTCTACGATGGCCAAACGGGTAACTCTCACTCGGTGACTTTTAATGAAGATGAAGTACAGGCCGGTTACATTCGAATTGGTCCAAATAACCCTGTTGAAGCTTATGTTTGCTTTGTTACCTCAGAGACGCCAATCAAGAACATCACTTGTGATGTTAAGTAAATAGATTTGGGACTACTGGATCAATCCTTGTCTCTATGCAGGACGCTTAGAACAACAAGAGATTCCCGACTCGCTCCTTCGTCGCTCTAGGGAATTACACATATACCAAAATACAAAAAGCCGTAGACCCTTCTATTACAGAGAATGCTACGGCTTTCTTCAATGTGGCTGTGAAGAGCTTATTTTGAACATCAGGCGAACCCCACCTAGGTTCAAATCCCATTTCCCTTCCCTTGAAACGACGAAAGCCTGCTCAATAAGCAGGCTTTCTAAATGTGGTCGGTGAAGAGGAATTCGATTGGACTGGCATTCCAGCCCCCATCCCCATGTTCTAAACCAGATTAAAATGCAAAAAAGCCGTAGCATTTCTGCTACGGCTTTCTTTAATGTGGTCGGTGAAGAGGGATTCGAACCCCCGACCCTCTGGTCCCAAACCAGATGCGCTACCAAGCTGCGCTATTCACCGAAATATCTAACTGGCTGATTGCCTGTCGATGGAGCGTATAATACGGATTCTGAATTTATCCGCAAGCGCTTTTTCTCATATTTATTGTGAATTCGAATCGTTCGAACAAAAGACATACAACAACTCGCTCAATGTGACGAAAAACACACAGTTGCCAACAAGTATTTAACTTATGCAACAGGATTGATCCAGATCAGTAAATTGATAATGCTACTTAATACACTAAGCCATGTCATATAACTTTGAGGTATACACATGGACTTTTGGCTAGATCTCCTATTTGGTAATGCGGTGGGACTATCTTCAATGATAGTAATCTTCGGGGCTCTGGGTCTCATGATGTTTTATGGAGGCTTCTTCATCTACAAAGTTATGACTGAAAAATCTCCTCACTAGAATCGCTCAGCCTAAATCATTTACCTCAAGCATCATTACTTACGGGTAAATATTAAAACGCTTTGCACCGGAGCTGATTTCTCTTGTCACCTCCGGTTTTTTCATTTTTAAACCCCGTCCCAACTTAGGTATACTTACCCAATCCTTCCCCAACTTGAGATACACACTATGTCTCATGATGACGACTTAGATCTATTCCAAGAAATGATGGGCGACGTTAAACGTATCGACCATGACACCGCCGAACACCAGAAAGTACACCGAGTCACAGAATCTCACCTTGCCAAGCGTGAAGCCGCTATGTGGCTATCTGATGACGAGAAAGACTACTTATCATTAGACTACTCACCAATGATAAGGCCAGACGATGTTATTGCTTATAAAAAAGACGGTGTACAAGAAGGCGTATACAAAAAGCTGCGCCTAGGCAAATACCCGATTCAAGCCAAGCTAGACCTTCATAGGAAAACACTGAAAGACGCACGTAACGAAGTGCTTTCATTTTTGCGTCAGTGTTTAAGAATGGATGTTCGTACCGTCATCATTGTTCATGGTAAGGGCGAACGTTCGAATCCACCAGCAATGATGAAAAGCTACGTTGCAAATTGGCTAACGCAAATCAACGATGTTCAATGTGTTCATTCTGCTCAGCAATTTCATGGTGGTACTGGCGCAGTCTATGTCATGCTCAGAAAGAGTAATGAGAAAAAACTAGAGAACAGAGAGCGCCATCAAAAGCGTACCAGTTGATAGGTTGAGATAGATAAATAGGCGAATAACGATTTTGCATCAACACCGATATTTCGTGCCTAGACTCACACCAAGTGCTAAAATTGCCTCAGTTAACGAATTCCAACTCAAAGCAACTACCCAAAAGTTGCTTTTTGTTTATCTATATTTCCGTTGTGAAACGCTAAGAGAATATCATGTCACAAGAATCCCAAGCTAAACGCCTTAATAAATATATCAGTGAAACTGGTTTTTGCTCACGTCGCGAAGCCGATAAACTCATTGATGCAGGCCGAGTTACTATTAACGGTAAGATCCCTGAAATGGGTACTAAAGTCTTGCCAGGTGATGATGTTGAGATCGACAATAAGCCTGTTCGCTCAAAAGAGAAGCCTATTTACATTGCTCTTAATAAACCAACAGGTATCACCTGTACGACTGAGCGTGATATTCCTGGCAACATCGTCGACTTTATCGGCCACCACAAGCGAATTTTCCCAATTGGTCGTCTAGATAAGCCTTCTGATGGACTTATCTTCCTGACCAATGATGGCGACATCGTAAACAAGATTCTTCGTGCGGGTAACAACCACGAGAAAGAGTACGTGGTTCGTGTCGACAAGCCGATTACGACTGAGTTCTTGAAGCAAATGGGCGCTGGCGTTCATATTCTCGATACTGTGACCTTGCCATGTAAGGTCGAGAAAGAAACCAAGTTCTCGTTCCGAATCACATTAACGCAAGGCCTTAACCGCCAAATTCGCCGTATGTGTGAAGCATTGGGTTACGAAGTATTTAAACTGCGCCGTGTTCGTATTATGAACATCTCACTAGACGGTATTCCTAACGGAAAATGGCGCTACCTGAGCGACGAAGAGATCACTGAAATATTAGCGATGTGTGAAGGCTCAGTAAGTACAGAAGATGCGTCAAGAATGAACGCTAAAGGTCAGCGTATTCGTAAAGCGACTGACGCAAAACTTTTTGACAGCCGTGAAGAAAACCAAACCTCAACAGCGCGCCGTAATCAAAACGAGAACCGATCTCGCACTTACCGTGGTAACAATGCGGATGAATTCCGTCATGCGCCTAACTCAAAGCGTGGCCGCAATTCATCGAACGGTGAAAGCGGTGGTAATACAGAGAATTGGAAGTCGAACTCTCGTTCAGAGCGTTCTAATTCAGATAGAAACCGTTCGGATCGCAATCGTACAGATCGCGACAATAACGATCGTAGAAGCGGAAAACCGGCAAACCGTAACCAAGATTCAAACAGACCAAATAAACCAGCTCAGAAACGTGTTAGTGGCACTTTAGGTCTGAAAAAGTAGAATGACTCCTTATACAGAAACGCCCACTAATGAGTGGGCGTTTTTGTTTATTGTTCGGTACGTCATGGCTTTTAACGACTAACCATCAACTTGCAAGCACAAATCAGTAAACTGAGCTCGAGTCAGTTGAGCTAAGTCTTTAGGGGCAAGTTCAATTTCTAAACCTCGCTTTCCCGCACTCACACATATTGTTTCAAATTCTGTCGCACTAGAATGAACAAAAGTCGGCAGCGCTTTTTTCTGACCAAGCGGGCTGATGCCACCAACAACATAACCCGTGGTTTTCTGAGCAATATCTGGATCAGCCATCTCTGCTTTTTTTCCTTCCGCCGCTTTTGCTGCCAGCTTTAGATTGAGCTTCTGGTCGACAGGAATAACGGCAACCGCCAAATCTTTCGCCACACCATTCAAGCAGAACAACAGCGTTTTGAATACACGTTTGGGATCTTGACCAAGCGCTTCAACGGCTTCTAATCCATAGTTCGTATTATTCGCATCATGATGATACTGATGCACACTATGAGCGATTTTCTTTTTCTTGGCGAGATTGATTGCAGGGGTCATAACAAATCCAAACGGTAGATAAACAAAAAACGACGCCGAGGCGTCGCTTTAGTTAAATTTATCATGGTGCTAGAGTCAATCTAATTTAGCACCTATTGATAGAATTGCTTGGATTCAATTACTTGTAAACCATTTGGCCAGAAGGCGCGTACTTATTCACGTCAACCGGGCTATTCGCTTCTAGGTACTCTTTCAGTACTTCAGCATCAACAAAACCAGTATTCACGTAACCTGGGTGGTCAGACAGTTTAGGGTAACCGTCACCACCAGCAGCGTTAAAGCTTGGTACTGTGAAGCGGTATGTTTCGTCTAAACGCAGCTGTTTGCCACCGATGAATACATTCGATACTTCACCGTTTGCTACTGTCATAGAGATACCAGCAAACTGAGCATAAGCACCAGAATCGATTGGTTTCGTCGCCACGACATTTAGGTAATCTAAAACCTCTTTACCCGTCATATCAGTGTAAGTCAGGATGTTTGCAAAAGGTTGTACTGTTAGTACATCTTTGTAAGTCACTTCACCCGCTTCAATTGAGTCACGAACACCACCAGAGTTCATTACAGCGAAATCTGCTTTTGCGCGCTCCATGTGAGAGGTTGCAATCAAACGACCTAGGTTAGTTTGTTGGAAGCGAACGACGTTACGGTCACCTTCAAGCTTGCCATTTGTATCAGCGATTTTAACTTCTAACTGAGCTTGACCTTGCTCTTGGAATGGACGTAGGAATTCAAGTAGCTCTGGATCTTGTGCGATTTCGTCTTGAATAAGAACACGTTGCTTCTTGCCGTCAATCTTAACTTTCTTCTTAAGGTTAACAGGAACTAGATCGTAGCTAACCATCTCTAGTTCGCCATTACGGAATTCGTAATCAGCACGGCCTACATACTTGCCCCACTCGTGAGCTTGAACGATATAAGTACCATTTTGAACGTCTGGTTTACATTCATCACCCGGTTTGAAGTTTTTCTTAGCAACGTTAGGGCCTTCCATACATACAGGCTCTTGAGAGTGGCCACCAACGATCATATCTAGATCGCCTTCATTTAGGTAACGGGCTAGTGCTACATCACCTGGTGCGTTGACACCGCGCTGGCCATTCTCGTAGTGACCCATGTGAGTCACTGCGAAGATGAGATCTGGCTTCTCAGTTTCTTTAAGTTCAGCGATCAGTTTTTTCGCTTCTTCTTTAGGGTCACGGAAGTCGATGCCAGCGATAAACTCTGGGTTACCAATTTTTGCTGTATCTTCAGTGGTTAGACCGATAACTGCAATCTTGATACCTTGCTTTTCAAACATCTCGTAAGCTTGGAACTTACGTTCGCCCGTAGCTTTATCGTAGATGTTTGCTGACAGCATTGGGAAGTTAGCCCAATCGATCTGCTTTTGTAGTACGTCTAGTGAGTTATCAAACTCATGGTTACCCAGTGCCATTGCATCGTAACCAATCTTGTTCATACCTTTGAAATCAGGTTCTGCATCCTGAAGATCTGACTCTGGCACACCCGTGTTGATGTCACCACCAGATAGAAGCAACACGCTACCGCCTTCAGCTTCAACTTCTGCACGAAGTTGGTCAACAAGCGTTTTACGTGCAGCCATGCCGTATTCGCCGTATTTGTTCTGCCAGAAACGACCATGGTTATCGTTCGTGTGAAGAATCGTTAGCTTATAAGTTTCGTCTTGGTTCCAATCATGAGCTGATTGAGACGCACACCCAGCTAGAGTAGCTAGAATTGCAGCACTTAGTGCTGTCTTTAGAATAAGGCGTTGCTTCATTGTCATACCTTTGAACTTTTTAGGGGAATCCACTGCTTTTTTAATCTATTGCGACCCCTTTCCTGGAGTTCGAACAATAAGACTTCAACATGACTAATCTTAAATTAACATTTTAGATGTAACACGACGATTTCATATTTATGTCGAATTGGTCACGCATAGATCAACAGTTAAGTGTAACAAAATTATGAGATTACACTCAAACTTCCCCTGCATCACAGGCAATCGTTTACTTACAAAGTGTGATACACATCAGCAATTTACCAAAAACAGGACAGACCTCACACACTCATGCCTATTTCTTAGGTCATCAAAGGCTTTGTTAACAATGATTTAATCATCTCCTCTGATTAGCGCTCTACCAAACAGAGACGTACCCAGCGATACAAGCTGATGCCCAGATAAACAAAAACGCCCAACTCTTAGAGTTAGGCGTTTATTTGATACCGTTAAAAAACCACTTTAACTAATTCACATTAGCGAGTTACTTAACATCAGCTTCAGCTATTTAATATCGATGTGCTCAAAGCCTTTGATAAGATCATCCAGTGCTTTCATCTGCTTCAAGAACGGCTCTAGTTTGTCTAGAGGTAGCGCAGAAGGGCCATCACAACGAGCTTGGTCTGGGTTCGGGTGCGCTTCAATAAATAGACCAGCAATACCTGTTGCAAGACCAGCTTTTGCTAGTTCAACCGTTTGCTCACGACGGCCGCCAGATGCAGCACCTGATGGGTCACGCATTTGTAGAGAGTGCGTCACGTCGAAGATGATAGGGCTACCGTTTGAAGACTTCTTCATTACGCCAAAGCCAAGCATATCAACGACAAGGTTGTCGTAACCCATACAAGCGCCACGCTCACAAAGGATGATGTTGTCGTTACCACACTCAGCGAACTTATCAACGATGTTGCCAACTTGGTTCGGGCTCATGAACTGAGGCTTCTTCACGTTGATTACTGCGCCAGTCTTAGCCATTGCTTCAACAAGATCAGTTTGACGAGCTAGGAATGCAGGTAGTTGGATTACATCAACCACATCCGCAACAGGTTGAGCTTGAGCTTCTGTGTGAATATCAGTAATGATCTTCACGCCGAAAGTGTCTTTCAGCTCTTGGAAGATTTTAAGACCTTCTTCCATGCCTGGACCACGGTATGAATGAACTGAGCTGCGGTTCGCCTTATCAAAAGACGCCTTAAATACGTAAGGAATACCCAGCTTCTCTGTTACTTTCACATAGTGCTCACAGATCTGCATAGCGAGATCGCGAGATTCAAGAACGTTCATGCCTGCAAATAGCGTAAATGGCTTGTCGTTAGCAATTGGCATATCGCCAATGTGAACTGTTTTCTGTTCCATCATATTCTCTCTAAATAATTATTAATTAG
Organism: Vibrio satsumensis; assembly: GCF_050337435.1. Classification (NCBI taxonomy): domain Bacteria; kingdom Pseudomonadati; phylum Pseudomonadota; class Gammaproteobacteria; order Vibrionales; family Vibrionaceae; genus Vibrio; species Vibrio satsumensis. Next base: position 56,855 of record NZ_JAKJSX010000020.1, read on the forward strand.
TGAACAACCACGGTCTTTTCGTTCATGACATTCACTTGAGATTTCAGTAACTCAGATGCCGGGTCATCTGGGCATTGGTCGATAAAGTATTGATAATCCGTTGCAGCAACTTGATGACAGTCTAGCTGCTGATAGATAAAACCGCGGTCACGGATTTCATATGGGTCATCCGGTACAAAGGTTAAAGCAAGATCAGTACACTTCAATGCAAGCGTATAGCGCTCTTCTCTCAGCAGTGCACTCTTGAGCAGTGCTAGCCACTTACCAATAATCGTTGGGTGGTCTGCAACTTCTAAGTGTTCAGGTTTCACCTTAGCTAATGGACCGTCATGTCCAATTAACCATGCTCGCAAGGTTTGTTCACCAACGTACTCACCGTTATAAGGGTTAATATAGGCCGCAGCTTGCCCGTACCAGCTTACTTTAAGTAAGAATTGAGTAGGGAAAGATACACCCTCTACAGGAAAGCCTAGCTTGCGACCTAGAAAAAGAAAGACCGCTCCCAGACTCACAGGAATGCCTTTCTTTCTCTCAAGCACTTTATCGATGAACGCGTTTTCCGAAGAGAAATACGCATCTTTATCACCAGCAAAACCCCATTCATAAAAGAATAGTCGAATAAAAGATTCAAACTTCTGCTGTTCATCGGTTTCATTAACCAAAGCAAACTCGGCGTCTTTTAACAATCTAGCCAGCTCTTGCTCTGCCCAGCTGTCTTGAGTTTCTGGGTTAATCGCTTTATTTAAGATCAATGCACCTTCAGCTAACTCTAGCTGGTCAAAGTCTTCATCAAAAAATTCGTACATAGGTAGTTAACCGAAATAAGGAGATAATTAACCGAAAAATGTTGGTGTCTTCGTCATTGCGATTTTACCAGCCATTGCTAGCCAACCTAGCGCACCAAAGAAAGAGAACACTCTTAATAGGTTGTTTTTACCTAACTTAAGTGCAAAGAAACCTAATGCGATGTAGGCCATTACGCAGGTTAGTTTTTCAGTTAACCATGGTGCGGCTGGTGTAAATGGAATAAAGCCAGTGATAAAAATCAAACCAATACCCGATAGCAACAGCAACGAGTCATTGATATGAGGGAAACGCTGCAAGAAAGGATGTTTAAGCTTCGGCGAATTGGCCATCATAAGAGCGAATCGAATCGAAAGAAGTAGCGCGCTTATCGCAATCGTTAATAGGTGAAAATGTTTTAGACCTTCGTACATGGTATTCCTTTATATTTTTATATGTGCTTTCGTTAACACGAGCCTCACAATACCCGTTAATGCCCTGTATTTCTTCATTAAATGCATTACCGAGTTAAATGTATTGTCGAGCTAAAGGTATCAATTTGGCAAGTTCATCGTCTATTACTCATAAGCGAATATCCGTAATCGAATACAGCTACGAACTATGAACAATAACGACCCAATGTCACTCGGTCATTACCACCGTAATCTTTCTCTGTTACAACATCGAGATAACCGAGCGTCTGCATAATCTCACGAACTGCCGAGCCTTGGTCATAGCCGTGTTCAAATGCTAACCAACCTTCATTTTCCAAAAAGCCGCGTGCGTTTTCAGAAATGTATCGGATATCTGCAAGCCCTTTCTCTTCAGCAACTAGTGCTGTGATCGGCTCAAAACGCACATCGCCTTGAGACAAATGAGGATCATTCTTCTCAATGTATGGCGGGTTAGAGACAATCAGAGAGAACTTCACAGTTTCCTCAGAGCTCAAAGGCTCAAACCAACTGCCGTGCAAAAAAGTAGCGTTGGTGATGTTTAGACGTTGTGCATTCTCTGTCGCAAGCTGCTGTGCTTCAGGGCGAAGATCAATCCCCGTTACCTGTCGATTCGGCATCTCAGACGCCAATGCTAACGCGATAGCACCTGTACCTGTACCTAAATCTAGAATCGCACCTTGCTTGCCGTAAGTTTTATCCAAAGCTACCTCAACCAAACGCTCAGTATCTGGGCGTGGGATTAAGGTAGAAGGGGAAACTTTTAACGGCAGTGACCAAAACTCACGCTCACCGATAATGTAAGCCACAGGCTCACCAGTTAAGCGACGTGTTAGAAGGGCATTGAATTCAGACTCTTGCTCTGAGGTGAGGTGTTTCTCAGGCCAAGTAAGCAGGTAAGATCTTGGTTTATCTAAGGCGTGACAAAGCAGTACCGCGGCATCAATTGAGGGTGATGTGTTATCACCCTCTTGAAGCTTTACGATTGCTGCTTTTAAAGCACTTTCAACCGTATATGCTGACTGCATACAGGTTAGTTGTTCTCTGCAAGTGCAGCAAGCTGATCGGCTTGGTGCTCTTGAAGTACAGGATCAAGCAAGCTTTGCATGTCACCTTCAAGTACTTCGTTAAGACGGTAGATAGTAAGGTTGATACGGTGATCCGAAACACGACCTTGTGGGTAGTTGTACGTACGAATACGGTCACTACGGTCACCAGAACCTAGTAGGTTACGACGTGTATCAGAAACAGCTGCCGCGCGGCGCTCTTCTTCTGCTTGAACAATACGAGCAGCAAGAACAGCCATCGCTTTCGCTTTGTTTTTATGCTGAGAACGCTCGTCCTGACACTCTACTACTGTACCCGTTGGTAAGTGAGTAATACGGATTGCTGAATCCGTGGTATTAACGTGCTGACCACCCGCGCCTGATGCACGGAAAGTATCAATTTTAAGATCGCCCGCTTTAATTTCTGGAAGATCAGCTTCTGGGATTTCAGGCATAACGGCAACCGTACATGCTGACGTATGAACACGGCCTTGAGACTCAGTTTCAGGTACACGTTGTACACGGTGACCGCCCGACTCAAATTTCATTGTGCCGTAAACAGCATCGCCACTAACCTTAGCGATCATCTCTTTGTAGCCACCTTGTTCAGAAGCATTACTGCTCATGATTTCAACGCGCCAGCCTTTCTTCTCAGCAAACTTAGAGTACATACGGAACAGGTTGCCCGCGAAGATACCCGCTTCATCACCACCCGCGCCAGCACGGATTTCAAGGAAACAGTTACGCTCATCGTTTGGATCTTTTGGAATCAGAAGAATCTGTAGCTCATCAGTCAAACGTTCAATCGCCGCTTTTGCGTCTTTGATTTCGTCTTGAGCCATTTCACGCATTTCAGCGTCATCTTCATTTGCCATCTCTTCAGCAGCTTCTAGATCTTCTTGAGCTTGCTGGTATGACTGGAAGCAAGCTGTCACTTCTTCTAGTTGAGAGTACTCTTTAGAAAGTGCACGGAATTTGTCTTGATTCCCGATTACATCTGGATCACCAAGTAGATGTTGAACTTCTTCATAGCGTTCAACAAGTGTTTCAAGCTTTACTAGAATCGAGGCTTTCATAATGTCTTATTCTGTTGGAGGTCTAATATTATTGAGGGTTTTCTAAGCCCAAACTCTGTCTAATGACCATTAATTTTGCAGGTTCTCCTTGCTCTGCTGCACTTTGAAGTGCACGCGTTGGAGCATGGATCAATTTGTTTGTGAGCTTATTACTTAGCTCAAGTAAGAGTTTCTCAGGGTCACCACCAGCGGCAAGTGATTGTAAACTCTTACTTAATAATTCTTCTCGGATTTCATTGGCCGATTTGCGATAGTCACGAATACTGTCTACCGCTTGCAGTGAACGCATCCAACTCATGAATGCCGCACTTTCTTCGCTAACTATTGCTTCCGCTTGAATCGCTTCCACTTTGCGTTGTTCAATGTTGCCATCAACAATCGACTGCAGATCATCCACTGAATAAAGGTAGGCGTCGTTTAACTCACCGACCTGAGATTCCACATCACGCGGAACCGCAATATCAACCAACAACATAGGTTGATGTTTTCTTGTTTTCAGTGCGGTCTCCACCATACCCTTACCAATAATAGGTAACGGACTGGCGGTTGAACTGATCACGATATCCGCTCGATGCAGATGATCAGGGATCTCATTGAGGCTGATCACTTCAGCACCAAACTCTTCAGCCAACCCTAAAGCACGCTCACGAGTTCGGTTAGCCACTATCATCTTGGTGCAGCCATTCGCTGAAAGATGCTTAGCCACCAACTCAATCGTTTCACCCGCACCCACCAATAACACAGTTGAATCGGCAATTGATTCAAAAATATGTTTGGCTAACGTACAAGCTGCGTAAGCAACCGAAACCGCGCTTCCGCCGATCTCCGTTTCAGTTCGAACACGCTTCGCGACAGAGAATGATTTCTGAAACAGCTTTTCCATTGAAGCATCAACAGATTTATTCTCTCGCGAGTCTGTATAAGCTTGCTTCACCTGACCTAAGATCTGTGGCTCGCCCAATACTAAAGAGTCCAAACCACAAGCTACACGCATTAAATGCTTAATCGCAGCCTGCTCTTCATGGATATAAAGACTTGGTTTTAGCTCTTCAGGACTAACTTGATGGAAAACTGACAGCCAATCGATCAACTTGTTTTTTGCCACGCCTTTGACGTCACAATACACTTCAGTTCGATTACAGGTAGAAAGTATGACACTTCCATTTACGTGTGCATTTGCGTTAAGTTGCTTGAGTGCCTCAGATAATTTATCTGGACCAAAAGCGACTTTTTCTCGCAATTCAACCGACGCTGTATTGTGATTGATACCTACGGCAAGCAAAGACATGTATCAGAAGTTCTCGATCAGGGAATGGAAACAAGGGGCGAATTTTACTTGATGCATGGCTCTATTTAAAGAGCAAGCGGGATTTGTTTTCCTGAGTTCGTGAATTCAATGCTATAGTTGAAGCGTTTTTTAGATAAATTTGAACAAGTTGTGAGCAAATATGAGCAAGCTTCGTAAAATCACGTCTCTTATTTTTATGACCATAATTATGGTGGGTTGCTCGTCTATACCAGAACAACCGACCAGCGTTGAGTGGCAAAGTCACCAAAACCGCCTTCTACAGATAGAAAACTACCAAGCCTCAGGCAAGCTCGCTTACATTTCTCCAGAGCAACGCCAAAGCCTTAATTTCATTTGGAAGCACTCCCCAAATCAAAGCCAATTAAGACTGACCACTTTCCTTGGTCAAACCGCCTTGAACCTCACGATTGACAGCTCGGGTGCCAAGGTAGTCACTTATGATGATCAGGTATTCACTCACGCAAGTGCATCTGTATTGGTAGAGCAACTAACTGGGTTGCAGATCCCTATTGATCATCTGCCACAATGGTTTCTTGGTATTCCCGACCAAGCAGACAGCTACCAACTCAACAGCACCAACACGCTTGAATCTCTGTCTAAACAAGTCAGTAGTCAACTATGGACACTGAATTTTGCTAACTACCGAAATACAGAAATGCCGAGTAAACAGCTATCGGGTGAAGATAACGCGATCGTAGAGACAATTCCCCTCCCTACTCGATTGTCATTCAAGCAAGACGAGAACAAAATCAACATTGTAGTTTCGAAGTGGACACTGAAAAAATGATAACAACGCCAACGCACTGGCCTTCGCCAGCTAAGCTGAATTTATTTCTCTATATTACTGGCCGACGCGACAATGGCTATCACGAACTTCAGACCCTATTTCAGTTTGTCGACTTTGGCGATGAACTTACGGTTACCGCAAACCGAGAAACAAGCTCGATAACAATCACACCTGAAATTCCAGGCGTTGCGACAGAAGATAACCTGATTTGGAAAGCCGCTACTGCTCTTCAACAATATACGTCGACGACTTTCGGTGCGGATATTCAATTAAAGAAAGTTCTTCCTATGGGAGGCGGTATTGGCGGAGGCTCTTCAAATGCAGCAACTGTATTAGTCGCGCTGAATTATTTATGGCAACTCGATCTTTCAGATGATCAGCTCGCCGGAATCGGTTTAAAGCTTGGAGCAGATGTCCCGGTATTTGTTCGTGGTCATGCTGCCTTTGCTGAAGGCGTTGGCGAACAGCTACAACCCGCTAATCCGAATGAAAAATGGTATCTTGTGGTTAAGCCTCAAGTGAGCATAGCAACGGTAGACATATTCACACACTCAAAATTAACTCGAAACACGCCAAAGCGAGCGTTATCAACGCTTCTAGAGCAAGAATACGTAAACGATTGCGAAAAAATTGTGCGAATGCTGTACCCAGAGGTTGATAAGCAACTTTCATGGCTGCTACAATACGCGCCGTCGAGATTGACTGGCACAGGTTCGTGCGTTTTTGCTGAATTTAACAGCAAAAAAGAAGCCGAATTGGTGCGAGAACAACTGCCTGACACAGTTTCCGCTTTCGTAGCGAAAGGAAGAAACATTTCTCCTTTAAAAGAAACTCTGGCTGAATACCAATCAGCCCACCCACAATCTATTTAAAACTGGACGCAACCCGAGGTTTCCACCGTGCCTGATATGAAGCTATTTGCTGGTAACGCAACACCTGAACTAGCCCAACGTATTGCTGATCGTCTATACATCTCTCTTGGCGATGCTACTGTAGACCGTTTTTCTGATGGCGAAGTCGCTGTTCAAATCAATGAAAACGTTCGTGGTAGCGATGTATTCCTGATTCAATCAACTTGTGCACCAACCAATGACAACCTAATGGAATTGGTGGTAATGATTGACGCAATGCGCCGTGCTTCTGCTGGCCGTATTACTGCTGTAATCCCTTACTTCGGTTATGCCCGTCAAGATCGTCGTGTACGTTCTGCTCGTGTGCCAATTACTGCAAAAGTTGTTGCAGATTTCCTTTCTAACGTTGGCGTTGACCGCGTTCTTACTATCGACCTACACGCAGAGCAAATCCAAGGCTTCTTCGATGTACCTGTTGATAACATCTTCGGCACTCCAGTTCTTCTAGAAGATATGGCTAACCGTGGTCTAGAAAACCCAGTTGTGGTTTCTCCAGACCTTGGTGGTGTTGTACGTGCTCGTGCAACGGCTAAAGCGCTAGGTGATGTTGACATCGCTATCGTTGATAAGCGTCGTCCACGTGCTAACGTTTCTGAAGTAATGAACCTAATCGGTGATGTTGAAGGCCGTGACTGTGTTATCGTTGATGACATGATCGATACTGGTGGCACACTATGTAAAGCAGCTGAAGCGCTTAAAGAGCGCGGTGCTAAGCGTGTATTCGCTTACGCAACTCACGCTGTTTTCTCTGGTACTGCTGCGAACAACATCAAGAACTCTGTTCTAGACCAAGTTATCGTAACGGATTCTATCTCTCTATCTCCAGAGATGGCTGCGACTGGTAAAGTGACAACACTTAGCCTTTCTCGCATGCTTGCTGAAGCGATTCGTCGTATCAGCAATGAAGAATCAATCTCAGCGATGTTCAACTAATCCAAGCCTTATAGCTTTTTACAAAAGCTTGGTTTTAGAAATACGCAAGAGAAAGACATTAAGCACTTCAGTCAATGAAGTGCTTTTTTTATGTCTGAGTAATATTGCACTGCTAGTTATGACAAACAGGAATAATCGCGCAGCTATCAGCTAGCTCGCACCTTTTTCATAAACTGTGATATCATACGGCGCTTTTTGAAATCCCGAGAGAGATCCATACCTTGAGCCAACAAATAAAACTTCTCGTTGGACTGGCTAATCCAGGTCCAGAATACGCCAAAACTCGCCACAATGCGGGTGCTTGGGTAGTTGAAGAATTAGCGCGTGTACATAACGTGACACTAAAGAACGAACCAAAGTTCTTTGGCCTAACGGGTCGTATCATGGTTCACGGTGAAGATCTTCGTTTGCTGATCCCAACGACTTTTATGAACTTGTCAGGCAAAGCAGTTGCAGCCTTAGCAAAGTTCTACCAAATTAAACCAGAAGAGATCATGGTCGCTCACGATGAGTTAGATCTTCCTCCTGGTATTGGAAAGTTTAAAAAAGGTGGTGGTCATGGTGGACATAATGGTCTGAAAGACATCATCAGCAAGCAGGGTAACAATAAAGAATTCTATCGTCTTAGATTAGGCATCGGCCATCCAGGACACAAAGATAAAGTTGCAGGTTATGTATTAGGCAAAGCTCCTCAAAAAGAGCAAGAGTGTATCGAGGCCGTCGTTGACGAATCGGTTCGCAGCCTAGACATCTTATTAAAAGATGGCCTACCAAAAGCACAAAATCGCTTACATACGTTCAAAGCAGAATAAGGTTTATATCATGGGTTTTAAATGTGGCATCGTTGGTCTACCAAACGTTGGTAAGTCAACTCTGTTTAACGCACTGACAAAAGCAGGCATCGAAGCAGCAAACTTTCCATTTTGTACGATCGAACCAAACACAGGTATCGTTCCGGTTCCAGATCTACGCTTAGATGCATTAGCAAAAATTGTTAATCCACAGAAGATCCTTCCAACGACAATGGAATTCGTAGATATCGCGGGCCTAGTGGCTGGCGCATCTAAAGGTGAAGGTCTTGGTAACAAGTTCCTAGCTAACATCCGTGAAACTGACGCTATCGGTCACGTTGTACGCTGCTTTGAAAATGAAAACATTGTTCACGTTGCTGGTAAAGTATCTCCAATCGAAGATATCGAAGTGATCAACCTTGAACTTGCACTGGCTGACTTAGACAGCTGTGAGCGTGCAATTCAACGTAACGCGAAGAAAGCAAAAGGCGGCGACAAAGACGCTAAATTCGAAATCACTGTACTAGAAAAGCTACTTCCAGTTCTAACTGAAGGTGGTATGGCGCGTACTGTTGAACTTGGCAAAGAAGAAGCGGCAGCAATCGGCTACCTAAACTTCCTAACGCTTAAGCCAACCATGTACATCGCAAACGTTGCAGAAGATGGTTTTGAAAATAACCCATACCTAGACGCTGTTCGTGAATACGCTGAAAACGAAAACAACGTAGTTGTTGCAGTTTGTGCAGCAATCGAATCTGAGCTTTCCGAACTTGATGACGAAGATCGCGAAGAGTTCCTAGCGGATATGGGTATCGAAGAACCAGGTCTTAACCGAGTGATCCGCTCTGGTTACGAACTACTGACTCTTCAAACTTACTTCACTGCTGGCGTTAAAGAAGTTCGCGCTTGGACAATCCCTGTAGGTGCAACTGCGCCACAAGCAGCGGGTAAGATCCACACAGACTTCGAGAAAGGCTTCATCCGTGCAGAAGTAGTAGGATTTGATCACTTCATCGAGTTTAACGGTGAGAGCGGTGCGAAAGACGCAGGTAAATGGCGCCTTGAAGGTAAAGAATACATAGTTAAAGATGGTGACGTTGTTCACTTCCGCTTCAACGTATAATTCTGATTAAACATCTAGAAAAAAGGCCAGTGAATTCACTGGCCTTTTTGTTTTTCTCCTTTCTAAATTGCCCCTCATCAGAAACTTAACTTCCTATATATATCGCCTTTTAGACCTGTTTTTTGTCGACAAATACGCCTCTTTGCCTAAAAAGAAACCGAACAGATGTTTATTCGCGATTTATTCAAAAAAAAAGTTGACGGGTTTCGCTCAACTACGCATAATGCGCCCCGTTCACAACGAAGCGGCAACGTCTCGAAATGAACGACAATTTGGAAATGGCTACTTAGCTCAGTTGGTTAGAGCACATCACTCATAATGATGGGGTCGCAGGTTCAAATCCCGCAGTAGCCACCATTTCCTAAGCACTCTGTTTGTTATTAAACACATGTTTATTAACGACAAGAGTTTTTAGGAAAGTAAAGCGGTCGTGGCGGAATTGGTAGACGCACCAGATTTAGGTTCTGGCGCCGAGAGGTGTGAGAGTTCAAGTCTCTCCGACCGCACCATATTGAGATATCTTAAGTGATATCATTGTTGGGCTATCGCCAAGCGGTAAGGCACTGGCTTTTGATGCCAGCATTCCCTGGTTCGAATCCAGGTAGCCCAGCCACAATTTAAAGTGTAATTATCTTTAAAAAGATAATGGCATTGGAAGCGAGATTATATTATATTACTTCGCTCTCAGATGGCTACTTAGCTCAGTTGGTTAGAGCACATCACTCATAATGATGGGGTCGCAGGTTCAAATCCCGCAGTAGCCACCACTYTTTCTTTATGAAAGAAGAATAAACAACGTTATATTGAATYACCAATGTCGATATAACTATAAAGATTTGCTGCGGTCGTGGCGGAATTGGTAGACGCACCAGATTTAGGTTCTGGCGCCGAGAGGTGTGAGAGTTCAAGTCTCTCCGACCGCACCATTATTTAGATATCTTAAGTGATATCATTGTTGGGCTATCGCCAAGCGGTAAGGCACTGGCTTTTGATGCCAGCATTCCCTGGTTCGAATCCAGGTAGCCCAGCCACTATTTAAACTCT
>NZ_JAKJSX010000021.1:0-58204 GCF_050337435.1 Vibrio satsumensis
TAGGCAGGGTGTGTAAGTGCTGCGAGGCATTGAGCTAACCTGTACTAATTGCCCGTGAGGCTTAACCATACAACACCCAAGGGGTTTTGTGGACTCAAAGACAGACCTTGAATGAGTTTGAAGAGAAACTTTTATAGCTCTATTAAATAGAGAAGCAGCTTTCCGAATTTTAAAATTTGCTTGGCGACCATAGCATTGTGGACCCACCTGATTCCATGCCGAACTCAGAAGTGAAACACAATAGCGCCGATGGTAGTGTGGGGCTTCCCCATGTGAGAGTAGGACATCGCCAGGCTTTATATTTGAACACTTGTCAGCGACGACAAGTCTTCCACTGCGGAGTGGTAGTTCAGTTGGTTAGAATACCGGCCTGTCACGCCGGGGGTCGCGGGTTCGAGTCCCGTCCACTCCGCCACTTATTAGAAAAGCCCTGCTAGCAATAGCAGGGCTTTTTTACATTTGAAGAAAAGTGTTTTTCTCTAGCAGAATCAGTCCCACAAAGGTTTAGTCCTCAATTGGCGACCCTGCGTTTAGCGTTCTCGCTACTCCCTTCATTACGTATTAGAAACCCTAGTTTGACGACTAGGCTTTCGTCGTTTCCGATATCTGAGTTTTATTATCTGTCTCCGAGATCTTTACTTCCTATTAATTTGAACTGGCTGATAAAGATGCTTCGTTTTTAATAACAAGGTTTTGTTGGTCTGTAACTCTTGTTTTATCCCTTTTACTTCATGAATGAATCTACAGGGTTGTTACGTGAAGCCTCGGTTATAACGGTTTATAGTTGGACTATTGATGGCTATTTTGTTAATTCACCGTGACTTTAAGTGGGCATCTGTCTGCGGGTAAATATCTTTAAACGCCTTTTCTCAAGGTGATCTCCATTTACTCTTGGGCTTAAAGGTGTCACTTTTCTCTATGATTCCTCTTGAATCTCTTCTAAGAGCTTGTTTATAAAAATCGTAAACTACATACAGACACAATTAAAGTAGTTCTATGTGTGTTTGGGAGGCCCTAACGCACAATTTCATAGTTACTTTAATACACTTGGTTTGGTGGGGAAGGCGAGTAAGGGCTCGATAGATTATGGTTTATAAGTATCGTTGAGGTTATCTGGGGATAAACAACAGATATAAAAAAGCCGATGCTGGGCATCGGCTTCGTTGAGTTGCTTCGAGTTAAGCGGGTTGAACTAGAGCGAGCGCTTTACGAGAAACCTCGTGAGCTGCTTTCGTTAAGTTTTGCTTCTCTAGTGCGTCAGATAGATATCCGTAATCTGAAACATTTGAACGAAGTGCTAGCGCTTTCTCAAAGTGGCTTTGTGCTTCTGCCCACTTCTGCTCTCTTAGGTAGAACTGAGCCAACGCGCTGTGTGCTTCAGCATTATCACTGTCTTTACTGATTGCACGTTCTAGCATAACCACGACTGGGTGGTGATCGGCTAGGTTCAGCTCTGGAAGCAACATGTAGAGCTCATTTGAACCACTCTTTGCAATGTTCTCTTTAATCACTGTGAACGCTTCTGTGTCAGCTTTACGAGCAATCAGTTGTTTCACAAAGCATGATACAAGGTGCGAACTTTGTTTCTGCTTTCTTGAAAGCTTGTTCCAATGGCTAATTAAACCTTCGCTACCTTGCTGTTGCGCGACATCATGAAGTAAACCACATTGTGCTTTCTGCTCCAACTCAACTTGCTCATCAGCTGTTAGAAGTTTGTTCTTTACTAACTTCGGCGTTAATTCTAGCAATGGCTGCCATAACTTAAGTTGCATATAGGTGGCTTTTAACAGGCTAAGTACAGCAGTGTTATTAGGGTATGTGCCTTTTAGGGTAGAAAGTGTATCGAATGCGGCTTCGTAGTTTGACTCACTGATCTGTTGTTTTGCTTTAGTTAGCTCTACCGCCAGTAGTGAGTCGTCCTGTTGGCTAGCAAGCTTGATGTACTTATCACGCTCACGTGTATTACCTTGTTCGTGCGCCGCTTGAGAAGCGACTAAATAACAAAGTAGAGGCATGTCGTGATGGTTAGCCCAACGAGTTACCTTCTTCTCAGCGTTTTTCCAGTCACCTTCAAGCAGCTTGATGATGCCTTCGTTGGTATAACGACGAGAACGTTTCAGTTTACGAACACTGAACCAGTTCCAAGTTGTCGAGCTTGCGTACATAAGCTTTTTAAACAAGTACTCTAAGCCGAACAGAGCAGCTAGAAGAGCAATAACAAAGATAACCAGTGTTGTCACGCTCATCTCAATGGTCTTATTCGCAATTGAGATCAGAACGTAGCCTTGTTGACCAGAGAACTGAGTACCAACAATTAACCCAGCACCGAGAACGAGAAAAAGAAAAATCCAACGAATCATTATTTTTCCTCCGTGGTCATAACGGTGACTTCACGTCGTAGGCGCTCACGTATCACATCTGATAACTCATTCTGAGACTCAAGCTTTACAGGGTATTTCACAGAGATGTTCTGTTCACTTAACTGTTTAATCGCTTTCTCAAATTCAATCACTGAGTTGTTATCTTGGTTTAGGTACGCTTTCGACCACTCGCTAGCGGTATTAAGAGCTACACTATAGAGTTCACCTTGCTCTTTGTAGACGGCGCGAATCGCGGTCTCTAATTTACCTTTGATGTTTTCACGCAGGTAGAAGTGTTGCTCAGGAGATAGTAGAGGGATAACTTCGCCATCACGACTGCGGAATGTGATGAAGTTTTCTGAGAAGTCTTTCATCGACGTCATCAGGTTATTTTGCCAATCATTAATATCTTGCGATACTGCTTTTTTCTCAACAACTGCGGCTTCTGGAAGAATAGCATTGGCAAGCGGCAGCGAATCGACTTGCTGCTGAAGACTTGTGATGCGTAGAACTAAGCCATCACGGTCGATCAGAGGAATAGTGCGAAGCTTGGTAATGTCATTGGTCATTGATTGACGCAGTGACACTAAGCTAGGGTCGTTCAGTGCTGCGATACGTTGATCGGCACTTTCCATTAACTTAGTTGCGCTAACGGCATCATGCTCTAGAAACAGTTTACGTCCTGCTAGTTTCACAAGGTAATCGGCTTCGGCAAGTAACCAGTCATTCGGGCGGCGACCTTTAACGTCAGCCACTGCTAACTGTAGGCTTTGAATGCTCTTTTGCTGTTGAGACTGTACTACCTGAGTTTTCTCCACCGCGTGCGACGCTTCTTGGATAGTCTCTTGCTTGATGGTTTGCAGGTCTTTATTTACTGCAGATTGGGTATTCTGAAGTTGCGCTTGAAGAGTGGCGATTTGAGCTGAGTACTCAGCACTCTTTTGCTGCATTTGAAATGCGATACCGCCACTGAAAATAATAGAAATAGCGATCGCAATAGCACCTAGCTTGACACCGCGCTTACCTTGCTTTTCTGCTTTCTCTATTTGCTCTTTATGCTCAGCTTGAGGCTGTTCATTATTAGCGGTATTTGAGATAGAGGCATCGAGCTTCTGTTCAGATTGTTTTGTCTCTGTAGAGTCAGCTTTTTCGTTTTCAACAACTACTGGCTGAGTGTCTTGTTTCTTTTCAGGTTCAATATGCTCATTATTTTTTTTGCTTGTCATGCTTATTTCCTGTTTCTAGCTAGGGCCGGAGAGCAGCCAGTAATATTTGGTTCGTAGCACTGTGAGTATTGGTCACGTTCGAGAAACCGAGTTGTTGTGCTCGTTCTACAATGCGCTGGCTTGGGACAAATAGATGTCTTGTTGACAGCCAAGCCAAATACTCATCAGGGGTAATTGAGCAGAGATACTCCAATTGTTCCTGACTAGTGATGACAACTTTGGACGCTTTTTTGTTTATCCATGTTTGATAGGTATTGTGGTCGCTAATGGGAATATATTCTCTACGGTAGGTCTCACAATAAGAGACTTGTGCACCTCGATTGAGTAGGGAATCTCTAATGAGCTCACGCCCACCATTACCACGTAGTATCAAAACGGACTTATTTTCTACGCCATTAAGTTCAGTAAGTTTAAGAAGATGTTCACTATCACTAACTTGAGGGTAGTTTACTTTTTGTTTACAGACTTTGCTTAAAACGTGCGCAGTTTTTTGACCAACGCCAAGATAAAGCGGCGAAGTGGGCCAAATGGATGAGGTTTTCGAAAGGATGTTTTGAGCAGCGGTCACGGCGTGGTGACTGACTGCAATAATGATATCGCTGTTATTAAGCTGGGTGCTTAAATCCGAAGAGTTTGGATTATCAACGATACGAATCAGCGGATGATGGATTGCTTGAATTCCTTCATCCGCTAGTTGTTGGCAAAGCGATTGCCCCTCTGAACCGGGGCGAGTCACCAACACAGTCATGGTTATTCTTGGTCAGCGTAGAGTTTGGTTAGGATTTCTCTTGCACCATCATCCAGCAATTGATTTGCTAGAGTCACGCCAAGCGCTTCTGCGTCTTTACGAGGACCAGAGATCTCACCACGAACCATCTTCGAACCGTCCGGTTCACCAACTAATGCACGTAGCCAGATGTTGTTGCCATCTAATAGTGAATAGCTACCGATAGGCACCTGGCAACCACCTTCTAGAGTAAGGTTCATTGCTCGCTCGCAAAGTACACGATCAGCCGTGTCTTTATGATTCAGCGGCTCAAGAAGCTTGATTAGACGTTCATCATCTAGACGGCACTCAATACCAACAGCGCCTTGGCCTACAGCTGGTAGAGACTGTTCTGGTTCGATGAAGCTGCGAATACGCTCTTCTAGCTCTAAACGCTTAAGGCCAGCAGCAGCCAGTACGATCGCATCGTATTGACCATCATCGAGTTTACCTAGACGAGTACCAACGTTGCCGCGCAGCTCTTTGATGATTAAGTCAGGGCGAGACTCAAGTAATTGACACTGACGACGCAGGCTGCATGTACCCACGACGGCACCTTGTGGTAGCTCGTCGATATTGTTGTAGGTATTTGAAACGAAAGCATCACGAGGATCTTCACGTTCACAAATCGTCACCAGACCTAGACCTTCTGGGAAGTCTACTGGGACATCTTTCATTGAGTGAACTGCTAGGTCAGCACGACCTTCTAGCATTGCTACTTCAAGTTCTTTAACGAACAGGCCCTTACCGCCAACTTTAGCAAGCGGAGTATCGAGGATGATGTCACCTTTGGTCACCATAGTTACCAACTCAACCTCTAAACCAGGGTGAGCAGCTTGCAGTGCATCCCTTACAAAGTATGCCTGCCAAAGGGCAAGAGGGCTTTTTCTGGTCGCGATACGGATTGGTGCTGAATTTGTCATGGTGGTTCCGATATAGGTTCTGTAATAGCCTAATCCTACCATTATGAGGCGAGAATTCTTACTGTTTGATCATTCGATACTTTGATAGCTGAGAGATTTTCATTAGTTCACCAAAATAGTGTGATTGGTATCTCATTTGAAACATGGGCTATTATTAGAAATAGTCAATAAAGAGGACACTACGGCGCCGTGAGTTTAACTTTCTGTCATCAAGGAATTGACCAGTATGACGGATTCCTTTGCTTTACCACTAAGGGTAAAAGTGTTAAATTGATCACGTTTTGTTGCTGCTTTCGTTCAGTAACTAAACAGAACTGCACTTAACCTCAAACCAAGGACTTACCTTGCAGGCTTACACTCAAACTTTGATTCAACGATTAGACAATCTAAATCAGCAGCGCATTGATCGTGCGTTGGCGTTGATGAATGTGCAAGGCCAGCGAGTTTTCAACCTTATTCCCGCACTGCTTCACTTCAATCACCCGATGATGCCGGGTTATTATGACCAACAAGTTCCTTTTGGAATTCGTAGCTTCACGCTTAATGAATTCCAAAAGCAATTTGTCTCTGATACCGAATTAACGCTGGGTGGCAAACTTACCGAGGCTGCTGAACCTGCAATCCTTGGCTTGTACACCATGGGTAGTACTTCTTCTATTGGGCAAAGTACCTCAAGTGATCTTGATATCTGGGTGTGTGTGTCTCCAGATATGGATGGCGCATCTCGTGATAGCCTTACCAACAAATGTTTGCTAATTACCGATTGGGCTGAGACCTTAGGTGTGGAAGCTAACTTCTTCTTGATGGATGAAGAGCGTTTCCGTTCGAATCATTCGGAAGAGATGACCGGTGATAACTGTGGTTCTTCACAGCACTTGTTACTGCTTGATGAGTTCTATCGCTCAGCGGTTCGTTTAGCCGGTCAACGTTTGTTGTGGCAAATCATTCCGCCTGAAATGGAAGAGTGCTACGACGAGTATGTTCAAGGTTTATGTCAGGACGGCTATCTTGATTGCTCGCAGTGGATCGATTTCGGTAAGCTAAATCGTATTCCCGCTGAAGAGTACTTTGGTTCAAATCTATGGCAGCTCTATAAGAGTATCGACTCTCCGTATAAATCGGTGTTAAAGGCGATCCTGTTAGAAGCCTATTCATGGGAATACCCAAACACTCAACTGCTGAGTATTGATACCAAGCGTCGCTTCTTCGCGGATGAACCGGATCTGTATGGCATGGATAGCTACTATCTGATGCTTGAGAAGGTAACGCGCTATCTAGAACGCATTAACGACCACACTCGATTGGACTTGGTGAGACGTTGTTTCTACCTTAAGACCCACGAGAAGTTGTCACGAGATGCGGGCATTGGTTCTGTTGCGTGGCGTCGTGAAGCCTTAACTGAGATGACTAAGTCTTGGAATTGGGGACATGAAACCATTGCTGAGCTCGATAACCGCCGTAACTGGAAGGTTGAGCAGGTTAAAGTGGTACACCATGCACTGCTTGATGCCTTGATGCTGAGCTATCGTAATCTGATTCAATTTGCGCGTCGCAACGACATCACTTCTGCAATTAGCCCACAAGATATTAGTATTTTGGCGCGTAAGCTTTACGCTGCGTTTGAGGTATTGCCAGGTAAAGTGACGTTACTGAATCCGCAAATCTCTCCTGATCTGCATGAACCAGACTTGAGCTTTATCGAAGTTCGTCAGGGTCAGTCGAATAAAGCCGGCTGGTACCTGTATAAGCAGCCATTGGTAGCGCATCGTATTCTTGGTCAGCCTTCACTTGAGCACCATGAGTACTTGAGTAAACTGGTTGCTTGGTCATTCTTTAATGGCTTGATTACGGAGTCGACGCGTTTGCACTCTGTGGTGCGTGATGCTCACATTGATATCGATAAGTTCTATCAAATGGTGAGCGATCTGCGTAATACGTTTTCTTTGCGTAAGCGTCGCCCGAGTATGCAAGCACTGGCGAGTCCGTGTGAGATAAGCCAGCTCGCGATGTTCATCAACTTTGAAAATGACCCAACTTCTGAGTTAAGTGGTCGTGCATTAAAAGTGGACCTCAAGAATGCTGATATCTTCAGCTTTGGTGAAGAAGGTAAGAGCTTAGTCGGCAGTGTCGATCTGGTTTATCGTAACTCTTGGCATGAAGTACGTACGCTTCATTTCCAAGGTGATACAGCAATGCTGGATGCACTTAAAACGGTTCTTGGCAAAATGCACCAAGATGCGTTGCCGCCAGAGTCGGTGGATGTGTTCTGTTACAGCAAAAACCTGCGTGGTGTGATGCGTAATATGGTGTATCAACTGCTTGCTGAGTGTATCGACTTACGATTGAAACCGATTGAACCAGAGAAGCGTCGCCGCTTTAAGGCTATTCGTTTAGCTAATAAGATGTTTGGTCTGTTCTTCGAGCGTCGTGGTGTATCGGTACAGATGTTGGAAAATTCGGTTGATTTCTACCGTAGTATCTCAACCAATAAGTTGAAGGGTTCACCTTTGCTGATGCTCGATAAAGAGCAGGAGTATCAACTGCCAGAGGTGGTGGATGGTTTTGCGAGTGAGGGTTTAATTCAGTTCTTCTTTGAAGATACCGATAAAGGTTTTAATATCTATGTATTGGACGAGTCGAATCAAGTAGAGGTGTATCACCAGTACAATGGTGAAAAAGATGAGATGATCGCGAACGTGAATTCTTTCTACACATCGGTAAAAGATGAGTCGAAGATGTCGTCTAAGTTGATTAACTTTAATCTACCTCAGTACTACCAAATCGTTCACCCAGAAGAGGGCAACTCCTACGTTGTGCCTTATCGTAACGATGCAACTTTAGCTTCTCGGAGCTCAAAGATAGTCAACATTTAGGTTATTTAGACTGATTGATACTAAAAAGGAGTGATTGATTCACTCCTTTTTAGTTTTGCTTACAAATGATTAGACCCAATCAATCTCTTCACCTGCGTGCTTCACGCATTCTTCTTTAACCATCTCAAACAGCTCCATGCCCGTCTTAGAACATGTCCATTTGTTATTGATCAGCTTGAAGTGAAAGCCACCAGATTTAGACGCTAACCAGATTTCTTTCATTGGTTCTTGGCGGTTGATAATGATTTGGCTGCGGTTCTCAAACTCGAGCGTCATTACGTTACCAGTCACTTCGTAATCAATATCTGCCTCTGATTCATCGATAGCTTCTTCGATGTTTTGCATCTGTATATCGACCAGCTGATGAAATTCAGTCTCGTTCATCCTTTCTATCCTATTGCTTTTCTTGAGTGTGGTGCGATTATAGGGGGCATTGAGTTAATAATCACGATATGCAAAATGAAAAAATTAATTACCGCTCTGTTTATGGTGTCCGTTATTGGACTTTCTGGTTGTGGTCAAACGGGTCCGTTATACGATCCTGATGAAGTTCAGCAGACTGAACAATCACAATAAGTGAAACACGCAGAAATCGTTATTTATAAGGGATAAGAACTTTGGATTACTTCAACTATCAGGAAGATGGCCAGCTTTGGGCTGAGGACGTCGCACTTTCACAACTCGCAGAGCAATATGGTACGCCGCTGTATGTATACTCTCGTGCAACATTAGAGCGTCATTGGAACGCGTTTGACTCATCGGTTGGTGAGCATCCGCACTTGGTGTGTTATGCCGTTAAAGCTAACTCGAACCTTGGAGTGTTGAATACTTTGGCTCGTTTGGGTTCAGGTTTTGACATTGTTTCTGGCGGTGAGTTAGAGCGTGTAGTAGCTGCTGGTGGCGATCCGGCAAAAGTTGTGTTCTCTGGTGTCGGTAAAACAGCTGCTGAAATGAAGCGCGCACTTGAGTTGAACATTAAGTGTTTCAACGTAGAGTCTGAGCCAGAACTTGAGCGACTGAATAAAGTTGCTGGTGAGCTTGGTGTTAAAGCGCCAATTTCATTACGTATCAACCCAGATGTTGATGCCAACACTCACCCTTATATTTCTACTGGTCTGCGTGATAACAAGTTTGGTATTGCTTTCGACCGTGCTCCAGCCGTTTATGCGTTTGCACAAACACTCGATAACTTGTCTATTCATGGTATTGATTGCCACATTGGTTCTCAGCTAACGGATATCGAACCTTTCATTGATGCTACCGATCGCCTGCTTGCACTGATCGACCAACTACGAGCTGATGGTATCAACATCAAACACCTTGATGTCGGTGGCGGATTGGGTGTGGTTTACCGTGATGAATTACCACCACAGCCTTCAGATTACGCGAAAGCCTTATTGGCTCGCCTAGAGAATCATTCTGATCTAGAGCTGATTTTCGAGCCTGGAAGAGCGATTGCTGCTAACGCTGGTGTATTATTAACAAAAGTCGAGTTCCTCAAGCCAACCGAACACAAGAACTTTGCCATCATCGATGCAGCAATGAACGACCTGATGCGTCCAGCGCTTTACCAAGCTTGGCAAGATATTGTTCCAGTTAGCCCGAGACAGGGTGAAGCCGTGACTTACGATTTGGTTGGCCCAATTTGTGAGACGGGTGATTTCCTAGGTAAAGATCGTGACCTTGTTCTTGAAGAAGGTGATCTGCTAGCAGTTCGTTCTGCGGGCGCTTATGGCTTCGCGATGTCATCTAACTACAACACTCGTTCGCGTGCGGCTGAAGTGATGGTTGATGGCGATAAAACTCATTTGGTTCGTCAGCGTGAAGAGCTTGCGAGTCTATGGGAACTTGAAAACATTCTTCCGGAGTAATTTTAAGCGTTATGCACTTCCACTTTTCTAAAATGCATGGTTTGGGCAATGATTTCATGGTCGTGGACTGCATTACTCAAAATATTTTCTTTTCTCCAGATTTGATCCGCCGTTTGGCGGATCGTCACACTGGTGTGGGTTTCGATCAGCTACTTGTGGTTGAGGCTCCTTATGATCCTGAAACTGATTTCCATTACCGCATATTCAATGCGGATGGCAGTGAAGTGGAGCAGTGTGGTAATGGGGCTCGTTGTTTTGCACGATTCGTTCGCATGAAAGGCTTAACGAATAAGTACAGTATCAACGTCAGCACCAAGAAAGGTAAAATGGTTCTCAAAATTGAAGAGAATGACCTGATCACTGTGAACATGGGTATTCCTGAGTTCGAACCAGGTAAGATTCCATTCAAGGCAAAACAGCCAGAGAAGACGTATATCCTGAGAACGGATGTACATACTTTGTTCTGTGGTGCGGTAAGCATGGGTAACCCACATGTGGTTACCGTCGTTGATGATGTCGATACTGCTGATGTGGACACCCTAGGTCCGCTTCTCGAATCACACGAACGTTTCCCTGAGCGTGTTAATGCTGGTTTTATGCAAGTGGTTAGCCGTGAAGAAGTTCGTTTGCGTGTTTACGAACGTGGCGCGGGTGAAACTCAGGCATGTGGCAGCGGAGCGTGTGGCGCAGTTGCCGTTGGTATCACTCAAGGCTTACTGGCTGAGAATGTGAAGGTTCGTCTACCAGGCGGTGACTTACACATTAGCTGGCAAGGCCCGGGTAAACCTCTGTTTATGACCGGCCCGGCAACGCATGTGTTTGATGGTCAACTTTCTTGCTAATAACGATTTATAACCAATAGATTCATAAAACATAAAGGATAGGTTTTGTCTTACGTTGAAGCCGACGCACTCACCGCAGAAGTGGTCGCGGAATATTTACGTGATAACCCAGATTTTTTCCAAGACAGAAAAGATTTGGTTGATCGCCTTGCTATCAATAACGTTGAGCAGGGCGCTGTTTCTCTGGTTGAGATTCAGCTTAAACGCCAGCGTCATCGAATCGAAGAGCTTGAAGAAGAGATCACTGGCTTGATGTCGTTGGCGGCAAATAACGATAAAACCTTCTATGAGTTTATGGATCTGCAAGCGCAAGTGCTGAAATGCAGTGACTTCATGCAGGTGATAAAGGCCGTTGAACAAAAAGCGTTAGACCTTGGGCTTAAGGCTCATGTTCGAATTCTTTCACAATCGGGTTTTTATCATTTAAGTGCTGAGGGCTACTCTAAGTTTTCGCTGAACCATTTCAATGGCAAAGATGCTTATCTTGGGCGCTTGAGAAAAGCCGACAGACACGATTTGTTTGGTGATTATCCAGTTCCAGAGCTAGGCTCTTATGTAGTACTACCGCTTGCTAAGCAGTCTCCATTGGGGTTGCTCGCCTTTTCTAGTGAAGAAGGCGGACATTTCCAACCCCATATGGATACGCTCTTTTTACGTCATTTAGCACTTGTTGTCGCTCATTTGGCGGACACCTTACCTTGGCAGATAAATAATGAGCCTAGAGCCCAAAATACCTCTTCCTAACAGCCTTCAAAAGCCACTTTCTCGCTTCTATGAGTATCTCAGAAGCGAGAAGGGACTCAGCCTACACACTCAACGTAATTACAAACAACAACTTGAAACTATGGCCGGTCATTTAGTCACGCTAGGGCTAAAGGATTGGGGCCAGGTCGATGCAGCGTGGGTAAGACAACTTGCCAGTAAAGGCATGCGTGAGGGAATGAAAGCAAGCAGCATTGCAACACGCTTATCTTCACTGCGCAGTTTCTTTGATTTTCTTGTGTTGCGTGGAGAAATGACGGCCAATCCAGCCAAAGGTGTTTCTGCTCCACGTAAACAGCGTCCTCTGCCTAAAAACCTCGATGTTGATGAGGTTGGACAGTTGCTTGATGTTAACGAGGACGACCCACTGTCGATTCGTGACCGCGCGATGATGGAAGTGATGTATGGCGCTGGGTTACGACTGGCAGAACTGGTCGGTATTAACCTCAAAGATGTGTTGGGTCGCCAGGGTGAAATCCGAGTCATCGGTAAAGGCGATAAAGAACGCAAAGCGCCTTTTTCTGGTTTAGCTAAAGAGTGGGTCGATAAATGGCTTAAAGTTCGTGGTGAGTTGGCTTCACCGGGTGAAACCGCACTGTTTGTCTCGAAGTTAGGGACTCGTATTTCTCATCGAAGCGTGCAAAAACGTATGGAAGAGTGGGGAAAGAAGCAATCTGTCGCGAGCCACATCAGCCCGCATAAACTGCGTCACTCCTTTGCAACGCATGTGCTAGAGTCGAGCCAAAACCTTCGTGCTGTTCAAGAATTGCTTGGCCATGAAAACATCTCGACGACCCAAGTGTATACCCACTTAGATTTCCAACACTTAGCACAAGCTTATGATCAGGCTCACCCGAGAGCGCGTAAGAAGAACAAAGATTAGATTTAAGGGTTTACTATGCGAATTTATCGAGGGTTAAAGCCCATCAAAGCCATGACCTTTGACTTAGATGACACCCTGTATGACAACTGGCCTGTGATCATGAAGGTTGAGAAGGAGATGGCACAGTGGCTTTATCAAAAGCACCCAGTGTCGGCTTCTTTATCGCTCGAAGAGTGGCAGGGCATTAAGCAGCAAATCGCCTCTGAAAACCCAGCTTTGAAACATGATGTCACAGTATGGCGTGAAACTCAGATTAAAAGTGGTTTGCTGCAATTGGGTTATTCTCAGCAGCAAGCAGAACAAGCGGCTCGAGAAGGTATTGAGCATGCATTATGGCTACGTAATCAAGTCAATGTTCCTGACGAAACGCATCGTGTGATGACTGAGCTTAGTCAAGGCATTCCTCTAGTTGCGATTACTAATGGTAATGTCGACCCACACAAAATTGGCTTAGGGCAGTACTTTCAATTAATCCTTAAAGCTGGCCCTGATGGAAGAGCTAAACCCTGCCCAGATATGTTTGAAAAAGCTCAGCAACACCTAGATTGTGACGCTGAGAATATTCTTCATGTTGGTGATCACCTCAAAACGGATGTCTATGGAGCCAAGCAAAATGGCTTCCAAGCGTGCTGGTTTAATGACACTGGTTCCAATTTATACCTCTCTTCGAAGGCGAGCGTGCTCCCTGATGTTGAAATAGACCAACTTAGCGATCTTATGCGACTAATTTAATGGCTTGGTAAGCTTATTGTGTCGCATTTATGATAGTGAATTGTTACATTAGTCGCCTATAAAAGCCTGATTAGGCTAGGATAATTGGCGGCTACTTTTTATCGATTCATTTCAGTCATAGCAGTGGTTGCGGGTTCTCTACTCCATTAGAATTTGAACAAGGGTTGGCATGCAAACATTTACATTTCTCGCAAATACTGAGGCGTTGTTTAGAGCTCAACTTGATCAGCGAGAATGGTGTGACAGCAAACAGTACCTTATCCAAATTTTCTCAGCTCAATCTTCAGATCTAGCTCGTCAAATCGCGAGTGTCGCTCTCAATCGTTTAAACAATGCGACGCTAATTGGTCAGAGTGCTCGTCATGTTATCTGTGATAATTGCCTTGAAAGTGCATGCACCTTAGTCATCATCAGTGAGTTCAACGAAACCCATCTAACCTCGGCAGTCCAGCCTTTTACGGGTAATCCAAATCAAGATAGCCAAGACTTAGCTTTGCAACTGCACCTTACCGAAGGCACCAAAACGGTCATCAGTTTGTGCGATCAGGTCGAAGGGCGTGATTACCCTATCTATAGCGCTTTTGAAAACCTGCCTTACGCATTGCCGATTGCTGGTGGACTGTGCCATGAGAATGAATTTGGCCGTTGGGTTATGTATAACGAGCAAACCTACCAGCATGCCTGTGTTGCTGTGGCTCTGACTAACCCAAGATTGAAGGTTTGGTCGGATGCGTACTCTGAGTGGAACCCGATTGGGATGAAACTGCGAGTCACACATGCGGTCGGAAATCGCTTATACGCGTTGAATGACAAGCCGGCGATTGAAGTATTCAAACATTACCTTGCGGATGGCAAAGACCTTCCTTTTAGCCAACTGATGAGCTTTCCACTTTATCGAGAACTTGGCAGAAAGAAGGGTATTTCAACACCTCTACGCATTAATGATGATGGCAGTATCGAGTTTGATAGCCCTTGGCATGTCGGTGAAGAGGCGCAGTTTTGTTATAACCACCCCTCTTTGACCGCGGAAAAGGTGCGTCACGGTGCCGAGATGCTAGCCATGCATCAGCCTGAGTCGGTGATCATCTATAACTGTGTATCTCGACTTGAGTTTATCGACAGTAAACTTGAGCTTAAGCCATTTGAAGGGATAGTGAATACATGTGGTGCCTACTGCATGGGTGAGCTATACCGCAATGAAGACCGCCAAGAGATACTGCACCACAGCCTGACTTATATCGCTATGCGCGAGTCTGACGAGGTTAAAGAGTTTCGTTGTGAAGATTTTCAGTGTGGCTCAACAGTGTCGCCATTGCTTAACTTGGTCAGAAATGCAGTCGCTGATCTCGACAGTATGAATACCCAGATGGAGAAAAAACTCCATCAACAAGCGCGTCGCTTAACCGAGAGCTATCGCATTGACTCACGCACTGGCTTACCGAACCGTATTGTACTGAAGGAGCGCCTCAATACGATTCTATTTAGTGAACACTTACTCACGTTAAAGCTCACGAATTTCCATCAAGTTAACGAAAAATACGGCTATCAGGTGGGTGACCAGTTACTGCTTGACCTGTCTAATCACTTTATTGAGCGATTGCAGCTTCGTGTCGTGAAGGAGCCTCGCGTGAAGGTTGAGCTGTTCAGTATTGGGGTCGGAGAGTGGGCGATTATCTTTAACGCCAGTGTTGGTAGTACAAAAATAAAAGAAGGTTTCGTTGAGTTCGCCGATGAAATCGAACACATAAATTTTGAGCCATATGGTTTGGCTGATATTGATTACCTGTCTGTTTCTCTGTGTGGCGGCTTT
Organism: Vibrio satsumensis; assembly: GCF_050337435.1. NCBI lineage: Bacteria > Pseudomonadati > Pseudomonadota > Gammaproteobacteria > Vibrionales > Vibrionaceae > Vibrio > Vibrio satsumensis. The sequence goes on from NZ_JAKJSX010000021.1 coordinate 15,049, forward strand.
GCTAGTCGTTGTGATTTCTTAACCGACAGCGGTGACGAGATCTTATTGAAAGCGATCGAAGCTCGACGTTATGGGGTGCGGAACAATACCCACATCACCAATGCCAAAGACATTCAGGTGAGCGAAGAGGACCGCAAAGAGCAGCTCGGTTGGTTGAGCTGTGTGAGCCGTGCGATTTTAGATCAGAACATCATTACCTACTCTCAGCCGATTGTGGAATCGGGCACTCACGAAATGATTGGCCAAGAGTGTTTAGTCAGAATCATGGAGTCGGACGGTACTATTGTGGCACCAGGAAAGTTCTTACCTATCATTGCCGACACGCACCTCTACACACGCCTTAGTCGACATATGATTAAGAGCACTATCGGTTATATGGCGGATAAACAGAGTTCGTTCTCTATCAATCTATCCCCACAAGATTTGTTGAGTGACAAGACGCTTGAGGTACTCGAGGCTGCGATCAGTGGTATGAACGATCCCACTCGACTTGGCTTAGAGGTTTTGGAATCTGAGCAAATCAAGGATTATGGCCGCATGATAGAGGTGTGTGATCACTTCCGTGCACTCGGGGCGAGAATCATTGTTGATGATTTTGGCTCTGGTTACTCCAATATTGATGAGATCATTAAGCTTGAGCCACAGATTATTAAGCTCGACGGTAGCTTGATTCGTAATATCGACAAAGACCAAAAACAAAGAAATATCGCTTCTCAGTTGGTTCGCTTATGCCAAGTGTTCAATGCTAAGACGGTTGCTGAATTTGTCCATAACCAACAGGTTTGTGAGATAGCAGAACAAATGGGTGTCGATTATCTGCAGGGTTATTACTTTGGTGAGCCTAAGCGATTGTTTTAGTTGTTAAAACTAATGGGTTCTCATGCCGGCTGGCTTCGAAAATGCTCAATCACCATTGATGTCTGCTTTGTGGTGGAATAAGTGATGTCTAACTAACGTCACATTATTTATAAGACGATTGTAAGTATTCCGTGCAAGCCTTATCTATAATAAGCACAATAACAAATCATTAACCTAGCGATTAATGTGAATATGCAGTCGACTTCTCTCCTGATACAAGACATTGAGCAAACCCAACGTGAATTGGAAAAGATAGATTTTCATCAACACGAAAGCCTACTAATTCAGGTGTTTTCGTCTTTCGAGAAGGGTTCTGTTGCGGCTGCCTGCCAAGTGATTCAATCGACTTTCCCCAATGCCAAACTGATTGGTTGCAGTGCTAACCACTACATCAGCCAAGGCGTCATCCTGCACCAAGGTCTTTATCTGATTGTTACCCGTTTTGACGCGACGTCTTACTCTTGTGGTGTTGTCGAATATAGCGAGCAACCATTGGTCGATAGCCACGCTATGTGGCAACAGCTTGAGTGCAATGATAATACTCAAAGCATCATCTGTTTCGCAGACCGCTTGCAGATAAATAACCGAGTTCTATTTTCAGCGTTTGAGCAGTCGAGATATTTATTACCTATCTGTGGTGGTGCATCGACCATCACAGATAATGGACGATGGGTGATGCTAAACGGTATTTGCTATGAAAATGCCTATGTGATGTTGGCGCTGCACAGTGCAGAGCTATCCATCACTAAAGGTTATTTCACTGAATGGAACCCTATTGGCCGGACTTTCCGAGTGACAGGAGCCCAAGATAACTGGTTGGTTGAATTGGATGGTATACCTGTTCGTGAGCTCTACAATCGTTACCTCGCTGATGGCCTTGAATTGCCTTTTGAGCAACTGCATAATTTTCCGTTGATGGTTGGTGATCCGAAAGAGCAAAGGATTCACTTACCGCTCAAGGTGACGGAATATGGAGAGATAGAGTTCAGTGGCCAATTCCAAGTGGGTGATGAGGTCCGGTTTTGTTATGACCATCCCTCATTGACCCTGGAGCAGGTCCGACTGGGGGTGCAACAGCTTGCCTCTCATAAGCCGGAACAGTTTTTTATCTATAACTGTATCTCTCGCATCGACTTTATTGATGGCAACCAAGAGGTTGAGGTTTTCCAGAAGCTGGCCGACAGCTATGGCGTGTACTGCATGGGAGAACTCTATCAAGAGAATGATCAACAGCGAATCTTGCACCATAGCCTCACTTACCTCGCATTAAGAGAAGGCGAGGGTAAGGTAGTATTGCCATTAGATACACAACCCGCGACCAATATATCCCCTCTGTTTTCATTGATCCGAAATGCACTGCTTGATGTCGATGACATGAACAACAGCATGGCGAGTAAGATTCAGCAACAAGCCACCGCATTAACGGCGAGCTACCGAATTGATCACCGTACTGGCTTGCCTAATCGAAGTGTATTGCGTGAGAAGCTGTCGAAGATGAGCAGTGATAGCCACTTGTTAGCTTTGAAGGTCACGACCTTTGGTCAGATCAATGAAAAGTACGGCTATCGAGTGGGTGACAAGCTTCTGCATGACTTGAGTGAGTATTTTCAAAAGGCGCTGTGGCAGTTCTTTGATGAGGGATGTCAGCTCTACAGTATCGGTATTGGTGAGTGGGCAGTGGTGTTCGATAGCTGGGCGAGCCAAGAACATATTCATCAGCGATTCTCGGAGTTTGCCGATCAAACCGAGCATGTAAATTTCGAACCTACAGGTTTACCCGATATTGATTACTTGTCGGTGTCTATCTGTGCGGGTATTGCTAGCCGTCGAGATTTCCCAACGACCTCTATTGATGACTTATTATTGAAGGCGATTGATGCGAGGCGCAGTGCCGTCAGCCAGAATAAACACTTAGTGAGTGCTAAGACGTTAATTCAACTGGAGAAGCATCGCCAAGAACAACTGGGTTGGTTGTCGTGCGTGAGTCGTGCTGTGCTTAATCAGAATATTGTGGCGTGTTCTCAACCGATTGTTTCGGCGCATAGCCATCAGGTAGAGAGCTACGAGTGCTTGGTTCGAATTGAAGAAGACGGTCAGTTGATTGCACCGGGTAAGTTTTTGCCAATCATAGAAGGAACGCACCTCTATACACGCCTCAGTCGTCAGATGATAACGCGTACCTTTGATTTTATGAGTCAGCGAACCGATTCGTTCTCAATTAATTTAGCGCCACAAGATTTCAGCAATGAGAAAACCATTCTTCATCTTGAACAAGCCATCAAGAAAATCAGTCACCCACAGCGTATTGGTTTAGAAGTGCTGGAAACGGAACAAATTCAGGATTACGGTCGCTTGATTGAGGTGTGTAACCACTTCCGTGATCTTGGTGTGAATATTATTGTCGATGACTTTGGTTCAGGCTATTCGAACATTGATGAGATATTGAAGCTAGAACCACAAGTCATAAAGCTTGATGGTAGTCTAATTCGCAATATCGATACGGATAAAAAGCAACGTAAGATAGCGCAACAGCTGGTGAGCTTATGTCAGATTCTGAATGCTAAGACGGTGGCGGAGTTCGTACATAATGAACAGGTGTGTCGAATCGCAGAGGATATGGGTGTCGATTACCTGCAAGGTTACTACTTTGGTCAGCCTCAACGCTTATTCTGATAGGGAGAGTAAAATCTCTTTTCAACGAACAGCCAGAGTGTGCGTTTCACGTGAAACACTAAATGGTTCAATAGATTAAAGTCCGATGTAAAAAGGGTGAGCTTATGGCTCACCCTTTTTGTTTTTAGTATCTGTCCCGTCCTGAAATTTGTTTATTGCCTTCCCGCGCGCCTATTTGGTCTATTTGAGGGCATGGCCACACTTGTCGGCATGGAATACCTTTAGATACTGTTGGTAGTAGTCATCAATGAGTTTGGCAGGTTCACCCTCACCTAAAGACTTGAGTAACTCAACGCCCACCTCGCAAGTACACAAGTGGCCACTGTCTTGATTACGGCGCAAGGTGTATGAAGATACGCTAATGATGTCGAGGTGAACTTGTGGAACGGCTTGTAACCATGAGCTCTTGTTAAGCATCTTCTTCGCTTCTTGCCATGTGCCATCTAAGATGATGAATAGCGGTTTACGACTCAGGGCTTGGGTCATCACAGCTTGCTGGCACTCGATACTTTTATCACTTGGGAATAACAGAAACGGTTGCCGTGTTTCATCGTCAAGCAGCGCCATTAGCTCCGCTGGTGGTGTTTTCCTTTGCCATACAAGGGACCGACACTGATCAAGGGATTGCTGAAGCAGCTTTCCGGTATTGGTATCGCGCGACAGTTCATTCTCATGAGTGAGCAGTACAAGATCGATTTGGCTTTCGACACTCGGTATCAGGTGACAAATACATTGGTGAGTGAAGCCACAACCAGGGCAAGCTTGTAGGTTACTCATGTTTACAGCTTAACCCCACTTTGTGCAGGTGAGACACCATCAGCAAACAAAACCACATCGCTGATGTCAGCATCATCTGCAATTGGAGCAACACTTGGGTTGAGTGGGTAGCTCACACCAGAGTATGACAATGTGTGTTTCGCTGGTGTTGCACCGCCGCCGCTGACATTGAAGATCAGATCTTGCCAGCCGTGGTTTTGTGATTTACCTAAGCGTATGTCGCCCTTAACTAGTGTCACTCGGCTATTGAAGCGCCAATTATCTTGATGGTTTTCGAAAATCAGCAGTGTACAGCCACCAGAACCACACCAATCGAGTTGGGCGAACAGCTCTTCTTTACCGTCGCCATTGAGGTCGTAGGTTAACCAGCGGTATTTGGTGTCGTCAGGTGAGCTGCTGTTGATCTTAAAATACTCGCGGATCGCTTGGTCAACTTTTTGATCAAGTTGATCACTGGAGTTGACCTGCTTTGCGGTTAGATCAACGTTAGCGGTGGTGTTGACTTGCGCTTGTGCACTCTTAGCTTCGAATAGCACCAGACCGCCATTGGCAATCGGGTAGACAACGTTGCCCACTTTTTCTTTTTCAGCGACCAGTTTGCCGTTATCGAGCGTGAAGATGCGCTCAGAGATCAAATACTGTTGCTGGTGGTGAGTCATAACCACTTGTACCTGATTTTGGTTGAGTTGCTGCCAGAAGCCTTGTTCAACAATAGAAGGGTCTCCATTGCTGTACGAGTATGTCGTAATGGCGCTATGGTCATCGTTGAGCTCAAGGTTGATAGAGAATCCAGTGTTCTGCGTTGAGCTAGCGAAGTAGAGTCCGCTCCAGTCCAGTGTTGGATCTTGGTTAGAGACCGTTGCACAGCCATTATAGTTGCTGTCATTGAGGTTAAGCTTGGCATGCCATCCATAGATAGAATCGCTCATGCCGTCGCTGCAACTCTCTTTTGTAAGGTAGAGTTTGCCTTGCGCTGTTTTACCTTCTAATTGGTAATCACGACTGCTTGGTGTGGTGCGGCTTGATTCAATATCGAGGATCTGTGGCTGTTCGCCCATCTTAGTGTATTTGAGCTGGTCTTTATCGAAGCTTGCTGACCAGAAAGGTTCATTGCCGAATACACGTGTTGAACGCAGGGGTTGGTTACAACGATCAGGGTTTTCTGCGGTTAGGATATTCACTTGATCAACCACGAAACGTGCCGTGAAATCTGCGTTATACCCTGTTTGGCTCGGTACGGTTAGATGACCAATCAGCTCGCCGTACAAGGCTTGGTAAGGTCTCGCTGAGAGCCCTTGCGCTTCTAATGCGAGTTCTGGTGTTAAATCTAACCAGTATTGTTGTTGGCTACCGCAAGGGGTGAAGGTTCGGCTCTCATGGCCAACCACAACTTGACCACGCATGATGAAGGTTTGCGGTTGAATGCTCAGTGGCGCATCCAAGGTTGCTGGTGGAACTTCAGATTGTTGCGGTGTATCTGGCGCCGTTACACAACCTTGTAGCGCGAATGCGACTAGCCATGTCACTGGGTTTTTCATTACCTTCATGTTATATCTTCCTCGGAGCAACCGTTAATTGGATTTATTATGGCATATTGGTTATTTAAAACAGAACCCGACACCTTTTCTATTCAGACTCTTAGAGTACAAAAAACCTCTTGTTGGGAGGGTGTACGCAACTATCAGGCTCGAAACATGATGCGTGATGATGTCAAGCTTGGAGACTTGGTGATGATATACCACTCATCATGTAAAAAAGTTGGCGTAGCAGGGATCGCAAAAGTAACCAGAGAAGCCTACCCAGATCATTTTCAATTCGATCCCGAGAGTGATTACTACGATCCTAAATCTTCTCTTGATAATCCTCGCTGGATTATGGTGGATGTCGAGTTTGTACGAGTGACTGAGCGTTTGATTCCCTTAGCAACATTGAAAGCTATGCCAGAGCTATCAGAAATGCCATTGGTGAAGCGCGGTAATCGCTTGTCCATCATGCCTGTTACTGAACAGGAGTGGCAGGCCATCTTAAGCAAAGAAGTACTCGGTTCTCGCTAACCTTAGAGGAAGCTTTTAGCGTAAGGTTCAAAAAAGGCAGCCATTGGCTGCCTTTATGTTTTTATTGGGACTGCTTAGAGTAGGTGTTTTTCTAAGTAGTGAGCAACGGCGTCGTCTGCGTTGCTGCCAATCACTTCATTGTCTGGCAGAGCTTTCATCACTTTCTCGTGTGATGTGCCCATGATCAGGCCTTTACCCGCCATAGCTAGCATCTCAGCATCATTCATACCATCACCAAAGGCGATGCAGTTATCAAGAGTCAGGTTCAGTGATTTCGCAACCGCGTCTAACGCATGGCCTTTCGATACTTCTGCTGCCATCACTTCTAGACACCAAGGTGTTGAGAAAGCGATGTTCAATTTGTCGCCAAACATGTCTCTTAGCTTTTGTTCAAACGTCACTAGGTATTCATGGTCTTGTTCTGGGTGTGTGAAGAAAACTTTCGCAATGCCATCACTCGGCGCGTTGTCAGCTTCAAATCGCTTGTAGCTAAAGCCAGACTCACTGTGGAACTTAGCCAGCATTTCATCTTCACGATCCAGCAACCAATCTTCATTTTGGTACATGTGAATGAAGATGTTTGGATCTTGGCGAACCACATCAATAACAGGCTGAACTAAATCCTGAGGCACGTTCTGGCTATACATTAGCTGATCATTTTGGTCGTGTACGCGCGCACCGTTTGAAGTGATCATGTAGGCCGGAATACCAGCAATCTCTCGAATACCCGCAACATCGACATGGTGGCGACCCGTCGCGAAGATAAAGGTGTAACCTTGGTCGTGTAACTTCTTGAGTGTCAGCTTGGTAAAATCGCTTAACTGATGGTTGGGAGCCAGAAGCGTACCATCTAAATCAGAGGCAACGATTTTCACGGAATCTTTAAGTGCAGGAATAGTCATTTAACCCTCATTGCAAAATGCTTAACCAATATCGACACCAGCCAATGCTAGCGCCCTTTGAAATACAATATCTCTATCTAGAAATTGTATGCCAAATTCACGCAAGAAAAGAGGGCAAAGCTCACTTACTTCTCTTCCTCTTTAGCACATATCTTCTTGGTAGGTTGCTTAGCGTGTTAGCTCTGGGAAAAAAACTGATTGATCGCATCCAGTGTTTGATTGCGGTATTCATCTTGCTCAAACAACACTTCATGCCTAGAACCTTCAATCAACTTAAACTGGCAATTAGAGTTCGTTTTCTTCAGTTTAGAGATGAACTTTACTTGGGCACTGTTGCTGACAATCTTCTCTTCCCCTGCTTGAATCAAAAGCAGTGGGATTTTGATTTGGCGAGTTTGTTGGATGGCCTGCTTGGCTGCCATTAACCCTTGCCACACCCAGCGTGTGCTCGGTCCGCCTACCTGCAAAGAGGGTGACTCGTCATACAAACGGCGGAACCACTGATAGCGAACCTTGCTGTGGCTCAGTAAGTTGTTTTCGAAAGGTTTTGAGTAATACGCTTGTTGGCCTGGCGCATAAGTTGGTTTAGCGTGATACGCGGTAAGCACTTGTCCAACAACCATCGCGATAGGTTTTAGGTACCATTCAGTGTTGATGCCAAACATCGGCGCACACAGGGTTACCTTATCAAACGGGTGATCCGGATGAGTCTGTAGATAGCGAGTCGCGATGGTACTGCCCATTGAATGCGCAAGAAGATAACGCTCGGTATATTTACTTAAGTCAAAACTGGCAATGATGTCAGACATGTCTGATGCATAATCATCGAACTCATGAATGTGACCAATGTCAGAGTCTGTTACCATACGTTCCGACTGACCTTGACCTTGGTGGTCAAATGAATAAACGTCATAGCCTTGTTGATAGAAATCATAAAAGAGTTCTTGGTATTTTAGGCAGCACTCGATACGGCCATTTGAAATAACGATGGCTTTGGTATGAGTCGGTGAGGTTAGGCTACACCAGTACAGCTTCTTTTTACCGGATGATGTTACATACCCATCTTTTCGTTGTTGCCAAAGAGTGGGGATCGGGTGTTTAATCGCTTGCTCGAACTGAGGTTCTTGCGTGTAAGAAAACGGGGCGACGCTGTGGTTTTCCATGGGAAATTACCTGAACTGGTGCATGTGAGAGCTTTATCGCTACTAATGTTGTTAGATTAAAGAACTAGTAAGGAAATGCAAATGGATACTCATGTTTGGCTTGCTTATGTCGTCACGGCGATATTGTTTAGTTTGGCTCCGGGTTCAGGTACCGTTAACTCAATCAGCAATGGACTAAGTTATGGTACCAAGAAGTCGCTCGCGTCGATCGCAGGCTTACAGCTCGGTCTTGCATTCCACATAATGCTGGTGGGCGCGGGTATTGGCGCATTAGTCGCTCAATCTGCGTTGGCATTCACTATCATCAAATGGGTGGGCGTGATTTACCTTCTTTGGTTGGGTATTCAAAAGTGGCGTGACAACTCTAGCTTAGTGGCCTCACAAGAAAACTCGACGCTATCGAGTGGCAAGCTGCTTAGAAATGCGGTGCTGATTAACCTTACCAACCCAAAATCTATCGTATTTTTGGTGGCTTTGTTTCCTCAATTTATCGATCCCACACAACCACAAGCACCGCAGTTATTAGTGCTAGGTGTGACGACGGTATTCATTGATAGCGTTGTTATGTTGGGCTACACCTCATTAGCTTCACAAATGGGACGTTTTATTCGTTCAGATCGCATAATGGGTAAGATAAATAAAATCTTTGGTGGTATGTTCATGGGCTGCGGCGCATTGCTGGCTGCCGCTAAAGCCTAGTGAAAGCAATAGAGTTATAGTTAAATCAATTAGAGTTATCAAGAAATGACCGCTACGTACGTTGCTCGACAACCTATCTTAAACCGTAACAAGAACACACTTGGTTATGAGCTGCTGTTTCGTGACGGAGAAAGGAATGCCTATCCAGCGCATATAGAGTCTAACAGAGCAACGTATCGTCTGATTGTTGAGAATTTCTTGTCGGTTGGTCTTAACCCGTCGATCCCATCTTCACGTTGCTTTATTAACTTCCCGTATCAAAGCTTGATTCGTCGGTTGCCTTTGAGCTTGCCGAAAGACAAGGTTGTGGTTGAGATCCTTGAAACCTGCCAACCGACCGACGAATTATTAGAAGCCGTTAAAGAGCTATACCAAGCGGGGTACATGATTGCTCTAGATGACTTTACTTCGACGCCAGAATGGGAGCGTTTCCTTAAATACACACATATTGTTAAGCTCGATATCATGCAGATGGGCTTGGATGAGGCGTGTGATTTGGTAAAAGCTCATCAAGGGAAAAAGTTTAGCTTTCTTGCTGAACGAGTCGAAACCGAACAAGAATTCCAGCAAGCCAAAGAGGCGGGCTTTAAGTTCTTCCAAGGCTATTTCTTTAGTAAACCGGAAATCATCAAGACCAAGTACATCAGCCCTGAACAAGTGATTGCCATGGAGCTGTTCCAAGAAGTGTGTAAGCCGGATGTCGACTTCCAACGTGTCGAGAGCATCGTCGCGAAGGATGTCGCTTTGTCTTATAAGCTACTGCGCTTTGTGAACACAATGTCGCCTCGTCTTGAGGTAACTATTTCGTCATTCCGTCAGGCCTTGGTTTACTTGGGGCAAGAGAAGCTGAAAATGTTTGTTTCGCTGGCGGTGGCGTCTTATGTCTCTGATAAAAAGCCGAAAGAGTTGTATGGCTTGTCTTTACAGCGAGCGCAATTTTGTCAGCGTATGTCTCGTTATCAGGTATTTGAAGGGCACACTGAGCAAGCCTTTATGATTGGTTTGTTCTCATTGTTGGATGCATTGCTCGATCTATCGTTAGAGAATTTAGTTGAGCAACTGCCTTTGTGTAAAAGTATCAAGGTGGCTCTGCTACGTAGAGAAGGGCCATATGGTACCTTGCTCGCGCTTGAAGAGAGCTTTGAACATGCCGATTGGCAACAGCTTGATGAGCACTGCGCTGATTTAGGATTAAGCGTGGATCAGGTAAAAACGGAGCTTACCGAAGCTCGCCGTTGGAGTCATACCGTGACCAACAAGCTCTGATGTTTCTTCGTTAAACTTTTATGACAATTGAAACGCACGCCTTGACGTGCGTTTTTTTATAATTAATATATGCGCATATCCATATATGAGTATGTAGTTATGCTTCCTCACCAATTTTTTAAATTACTGTCTGATGAAACGCGAGTGCGTTGCTTAATGATGATTGTGCGCCAAGAGTGCCTCTCTGTTGGTGAGTTGACTCAGGCATTACAAGAAAGTCAGCCAAAGGTTTCACGCCACCTTGCGCAGTTGCGCTCAAACGGCATTTTGACTGACGTTCGCCAAGGACAATGGGTTTTCTACCGCTTGTCCAAAGATTTACCGGGTTGGATGCTAAAGTTAATTGATGACCTTATCGCATCGAACTGTTTGAAAACTGAATATCAACAAGACATTGAACGCCTAGAAGCTATGACTTCACGCCCTCAATGTTGCGTTTAATTGAATATTTTTAGATTCCCCACTAGCTGAGAGAGCATACGATGACAGTTAAAGTAGGTATTAATGGTTTTGGCCGCATCGGCCGTCTAGCACTTCGCGCAGCATTCGATTGGGCAGAGCTAGAGTTTGTGCAAATTAATGATGTAGCGGGCGATACCGCAACGTTAGCACATCTTCTAGAGTTCGATTCAGTTCAAGGTCGATTTCACCACGAAGTAACTGCAGAAGGCGATGAGATGATCATAAATGGCCAGCGCATCAAGACCACACAAGAGCGCGACATCGATGCGATCGATTGGTCTGGCTGCGATGTGGTTATCGAAGCGACCGGTGTTCACCGTAAGACTTCTTTCCTAAACAAATACCTAGAGCAAGGCGTGAAGCGTGTTGTGGTATCAGCGCCAGTGAAAGAAGAAGGCATCGCAAACATCGTTGTTGGTGTGAACGACAACATTTTTGAACCAGCAGTACACAAAATTGTGACGGCTGCGTCTTGTACCACTAACTGCATCGCTCCAGTAGTGAAAGTGATCAACGAGAAGCTTGGTATAAAGAATGCGTCATTTACAACGATTCACGATCTAACTAACACGCAAACCATTCTAGATGCGCCGCACAAAGATCTACGTCGTGCACGTGCATGTGGCATGAGCTTAATCCCAACAACAACTGGCTCTGCGAAGGCGATTGTTGAGATCTTCCCTGAGCTAGAAAACCGCATCAACGGCCACGCGGTTCGTGTACCACTAGCGAACGCGTCTCTGACTGACATCATCTTCGAAGTGAAGCAAGACACGACGGCAGAAGAAGTGAACGCGATGTTGAAAGAAGCATCTGAGAACGAGCTAAAAGGCATCCTTGGCTTTGAAGAGCGCCCACTTGTGTCTATCGACTACAAAGGCGACCAACGTTCAACAATCGTAGATGCACTATCAACTATGTTGGTAGGTAAGCGCATGGTTAAGATCTACGCTTGGTACGACAACGAAATGGGTTACGCGACTCGTACGGCTGAGTTAGTGCGTACCGTTGGTTTAGCTTAATACTCTTCATACTTGAAGCTGCAGCGTTGTTAACTGCGTAAGTTCACCGGAGCGCCGGCCGCCCTAATCACATAGAGCCCCTATGCTCATAGGGCTGAACTTCATTCCTTTGTAGGGAAAAGGTTACCTAGCTGCAACTCCAATTATTTTGAGTATTGGTTCTATAAGAATTTAAGAGATAACACTATGACACACCCAACATGGCAATTAGACCTTGAACAAGGCGCGCTGATTCTGACTCCATGCCCAGGTACTAAAGACGCTGATCTTGATGCATCTCTGGCACAACTGAAAGAGCAAGGCGTTGAAGCTATTGTGACTGCGCTCGATGATGCAGAGCTAGCAAGCAAAGACGTGGCAGCACTTGGCGAGAAAACTCGTGCGCTAGGCATGCAGTGGTTCCAAATCGAAATCGAAGACGATTGTGCTCCGGGTGCTGAGTTTGCGGCGAAATGGTCTGCAGCAAGCCCAGAGCTACACAAAATTGTTGATAGTGGCGCTAAGGTAGCAATGCACTGCATGGGCGGCTCAGGTCGTACCGGTTTGTTCGCGGCTCATCTGCTTTTAGAAAAAGGCTGGGATCTCGACAAGATCGTTCAAGAAGTTCAAGCACTGCGTCCAGGTGCTTTCACTAAACCTATCCAGGTTGAGTACATCAATGGCGTAGCGAATAGCTAATAGTCATCGGTGTTAGACAAGGAGCTTTTGGTATCTGGAGTGTTAAGCTTATCGTGATCCAAAAGCTCTTTTTGTTTTGATTGCAGAGATAGCATTATGTTTTCAAATCTAAGTAAGAGCGTTCGCCAATACATGTTGGTGACTTTCAACTACTGGAACTTCACCATTACCGATGGTGCACTTCGTATGCTGGTGGTCCTGTATTTCTACGACCTTGGTTACAGTTCGTTAGAGATCGCCTCACTGTTCCTTTTCTATGAATTCTTTGGTGTGGTGACGAACCTAATCGGTGGCTGGCTGGGGGCGCGTCTTGGCCTCAATAAGACCATGAACATTGGTCTCGGGATGCAAGTCTTTGCCTTGGGTATGTTGGCATTGCCATCGGCTATGTTGACTATTCCTTGGGTAATGGCAGCGCAGGCCTTGTCAGGTATCGCTAAAGATCTCAATAAGATGAGTGCCAAGAGCTCAATCAAAACCTTGGTACCGGATGAGCAGCAAGGTGCTTTGTATAAGTGGATTGCGATTCTGACTGGGTCTAAGAATGCGCTGAAGGGTGCAGGCTTCTTTATTGGTGGTTTGCTGCTTTCAACGATTGGCTTCCAATACGCTGTGCTTGCGATGGCAGTCGTGTTGGCCTTAGTCTTCGTTGGCAGTGTGTTGAGCTTAGAAGCGGACATGGGTAAAGCGAAAACCAAGCCTAAATTCAAACAGATCTTCTCTAAGTCAGAATCCATCAACATCCTATCTGCAGCGCGTATGTTCCTATTTGGTGCCCGTGATGTGTGGTTTGTGATTGCTTTGCCGGTTTACCTAGGCAGTGTGTTTGGTTGGGATCATTCATGGGTTGGTGGTTTCTTAGCTGCTTGGACTATCGCTTATGGCTTTGTACAGGGCATTGCGCCGAAGATTACTGGTAAAGCTCAAGGCAAGGTGCCAGATGGCCATGCTGCGCTGTTATGGGCAGGTGCGCTGGCTATCGTGACTGCTGCTATCGCTTATGCAGTACAGATTGGTTGGCAACCAGAGCTCGTTATCGTGGGTGGTTTGATGGTATTTGGTGCCATCTTTGCGGTGAACTCATCACTTCACTCATATTTGATTGTGAGTTATGCGAAAGGCGATGGCGTTTCTCTTGATGTCGGTTTCTATTACATGGCAAACGCGATGGGCCGTTTGATTGGCACGATATTGTCGGGCTTGGTATTCCAAATGGCAGGTTTGTCTGCGTGTCTGTGGGTTTCCTTCGCATTCTTAGCGATAACGACGGTGATCTCTCTGCGTTTACCTAAAGTACCGCAAATCTCAGCGGCATAAGCTTCAGCCGCATGAGTAAGAGCTCAAGTCGCATAAGCTAGCGTCGTATGAGCTAAATTCGCGATAAGCATCTCCTTTAACACTAAGCTGACTTGGTATTTATTCCGGTCAGCTTTTTTATTGCTATAGTAGAATGATTGAATATTAATCAGGCATTTACATGAAGCAGCGAATTCTCTTTTTTGATTTAGCACGATGTGTCGCGGCCGTAGCGGTTATCGCGATTCATGTTTTGGCGCCTTATCGCAATGAATTGGGCACTATTCCTTTCGGTGAATGGTTTACTGCCATTACGGTAAACGGTTTCAGCCGCTGGGCAGTACCTGTGTTCATTTTGATTACTGGCGCACTGATGCTCAGTGATCAGCGCCCGTTTGACGCCAAATACTACCTCAAGCGTCGTCTGGGTAAGGTACTGATACCTTTCATTGTCTGGTCGCTTTTCTATACCTATCTTTCGGGTTGGTCGGCAATGGGCTTTGATGCCGACGTCAGCTGGGACGTGTTGCTTAATAGCTACCATCATTACACCTATTACCACCTTGGTTTCTTCTATTACTTCATTCCGCTCTACTTTGTGATTCCGTTCTTGCAGATCATGGTCAGAAAGTACGGTGATAGATCTGTCTATGCCTTTACGGCGGTATGGTTGTTCACAACATTGCTGTTCTTACTGAAAATCGATGGCCCTTGGAGTCACGAGTTGTGGTTGTACACCGGTTACTTACCATTGGGTTACTTGCTGTATAAGATTGTGCCACTTAACAAGATGACAGTTGGCGTGAGTGTATTACTGGGTGGATTTGCGTTACTAACCACGGTTTACATGGTGGTTGATGCAAGCTTGGTGGCAGAAGAGTACACGGTAGGGCGCTGGTTATCTTACAAGACGTTGAATACCGTATTAGCAGCGAGCATGGTGTTCATGGTATGCCGTTACTATGGTGAAGGCTTGTCTGAGAAGAGTAACCAAGCAGTTGGCTTTATCAGTAAGCACAGCTTAGGTATTTACCTGCTGCACCCTATTGTCTTGTGGCCAATGAAAGAGTTCGGTTGGTACCAAGGACATCCAGCTTGGGTTATTCCATTATGGATTGTGATCAGCGGAGCTGGCGCGTTATGGATGAGCTGGTTGGTCTCTAAGTCAGAGAAAACACGTTGGTTATTGCCTTAGCGGTGAGTGCTAAGGCTTTCTGATGGATTGCTTAGGGGAGACAGTTGAAGCGGCTGACGTTTAGCGCTTCAACGCAAAGTGTAAGAACTTATCGCCTTGGTAGGTTAAGGTTCCTTTGTCGCCCGGGTTAAGGGCGTGGAAGTAGTGGATGCCGACTTGGAATTCTCGCTTCGGACCAACCACACCACGTTGAACGTAAATCCAGTACTCTTGATCTTCTTGGCCAGGTTCTGCGTCAGGAAGGTCGATGGATTGTTTGTCTAACACCGTGACATTCACTTTCTTCTCTGGCGCATTTTCACCTTGCGAGTGTTTTCTATAGAAACCAATAAATACCCAAGCCGCTAGAGCAGCGAGTGCAAAGATGGCAAAAAAGAGTGAATTAGGCATATAACCTCCATGTAGTCGTGATGGTTATTCTAGTCTTTCAGGCAATAGGGATATGTGTTTTAAGCCGTTATTCGTGAACTGTTGTAAGCCAAGCTGATTATTTTTCGGCAGACATCACATTTAATGGCCAGTTTGGGATAAAGCATTGTTATTTATTGTCTCTTTCTCTCGTAAATAACAGTGATTTTGTATAAGAATAGGGAAATGCTCGACTAGAATTATAGTGTGGAGTGGGAGGGCCAAGATGACCGATATTGAAAAAGTGGTGACAAGAACTCGCAATATAGAGAAATTATTGAGGCTTCAATATCATGCCGAAGGCGAAGGATTGCATGAGCTTGTAACAAGCTGTGAAGAAAGGTTACCGCACGATATGGTGAGTAAGCTGCGTTATATCGCAACGTGTCGTAACAAGGTAGTCAATGAACATGAGGCTAAGTTGGAAGACCAACATAAATTCATCATGATGTGTAACGACTGTGAGAAGGAGCTGACTCCACGTAGTGGTCGTTTTATCTGGCGAGTTGCGATTTTACTGATGATGGCAATGACTTTAGCTGCCGCAGGTTTCTATTATGCGAACTGGGATGTGCTAACACTGCATCTGTTTTCGAAGTGAAAAAATTGAACAAAAAAAGGGACGCTCATGGCGTCCCTTTTTTTATCTGTAACTTGCTTAGTACATCATCGGTAGTGTCATTAGACCTACAACTACCGCGATCATTACAAGTCCTTGTCTTTGCGAAGATGAAATCATAACACTACTCCTAAATTTGGTTGTCTCTCGCTATGTTTTAAAGAATAGCCCACTTATAGGTTTAGATCAAGAATTACTTTCGAAAGCTCCAAAAGTAGTAGAAAACTATTAGTTTTTGGCTTGTTTGGCTCTGTTTAACTGTGTGTTTTGGTGTGTTCTTATTTTATTCGTTGTGATTCATATTTGTTCTTATTTATTTTAAGTTGCTGTTTTATAATGGTTGTTATGTGTAATTTATATTGTTAAAGGTTGTTAAACTGTATTAATGGGGGTTGGTGGTGGTGAGGTTTGTTTTGGTTGGTTTTTTGAATTTTCGGCTTGGTTTTTGTGGCGGTTTTTACCGGGGGCTTGAAATAACCTGACAAAACTGGGCTTTAAAAAAGAAAACTGGCTACTTTACAAGTCTAGGGTTGGTTGGTGTTTTTATTTTCCTATTAAACTTGAGTTTATCTCTTTAAGTTATTGTTATTGTTTGCTTTAAATGTGTTTATTTTAATTTTTCAAGTGTGGTTTTTGGCGGAATATGGTCGGTTTTGGTGGGTCTTATAGGTTAGAATTGACCAAAATTCAAGTATGGTGACTCTAATGCCAGTTTGAATGGGTTTTATGATGATTCGCGCTAGTTTTAAACGAATGGCCATTGTCACGGTAGTAATTGTTACGACTTCAATCTAAAGAGACTCTTTTTAGTGGAAGCGTAATCAAGATCCAACTTTGAGGCGCTGAGGCTTTACATCAACACTCGTGTGCCTAGACTGGCGACGATTTAAAGCAATAGGGCAAATGGTATGTGGAGTTGGTTGGCGGTTTCCTTGTCTGGTATCGGAGCAATAGCAGGAACGAAACATGGACATATCGGTCAGGCCTTATCGTATAAGGTTTTTACCTTTGTATTATTAGCGACCATTGCTTTAACTCAATCTGTCGTTGCTGATTTTACCTATTGGGTCGTTGCTGGGTTGGCGGTTTCTGCGATCGCAGATGTCTTGCATACTGTTACTCAAAAACGTTCTCTGCATTTTGTTTGCTTCTTGTTGGCTCAGCTCTGTTACAGCAAAGCATTTTGGTTACAGCTATCAGGAGAAATGGTCTGGTGGTTATTCGCGCTGCTGTTGGCGGCTTGTGTCGTTGCTTTCTTCTTATTACTGCCTCGCTTAGACAAACTCGTCTTTCCTGTGGTTATCATGGGTATTGTGCTTATTCAGCTTGCATGGGCTTCTGGTGAACTCTGGTTGCTTGATCCTCAACTGTCGCATGCGGTGGGCTTTGCTGGTTGTGCCGTGTTGCTGCTTTCGGCATTAGCATACGCGCTAAATTTCTATCGTAGCCCAATTAAGGGTGCCTACTTTTGGGTGACGGGCAGTTACTTTCTGGCTCACGCTCTCATTGTTGCTTCCCTTACCATTTAGGGTAGAGCTAGCTTAACTCTGAGCTACATCAAGGCAGCTCAGATGAAAGTAGGTACTCTACATCTACTTCATTAAACATGAGATAGAGTTATGACTACCGAAATTCATGCACACAACGTTTTAAACCTACTGAGTGAAAAGCCACTGACTCGCGAAGAGTTGACGCAGGAGCTTGCTCAAACTTATGGCGCAGAAGCGCGCTTTCATACCTGTAAGCTGAACGGCCTGGATTTAGATGGATTGCTGAAGTTTTTCTTGAAGATGGAAAAGGTCGTAGTTATTGATGATAAGCTTTGCACTAATCGCGAACGTGTGTGTAACCACTAATTCCCAGTGACTTGGTTTTTAGAGCCTTTTGGCTTTTATAGATTAAGAGGAGTGGGTGCGATGTTTTCGGTTCCACTCTTTAAATTACCTTTCTATTTGCTCTCGAAAAATTCCCTTCTAATTACATAAGTTAATCCTTTTATTACTGCGTTCGAAAATCAATGTTGAGGCTGCTATACTCCGCGCACTTACGCTTTTCGAGACAAACTTATGGAAATTTTATCTGCAGCGACCATGCTGTTTCTTATTATGGATCCGCTTGGTAATCTACCAATCGTGCTCTCTATCCTTAAGCATATTGATCCGAAGCGTCGCCGTATTGTTCTTGTTCGTGAACTGATGTTTGCGCTGATTATTCTGCTGTTGTTCTTGTTTGCTGGTCAAAGCATCATGAACTTCCTGCACGTGCAGCCTGAAACCTTGAGTATCTCTGGCGGTATTATTCTGTTCATCATCGCGATTAAGATGATCTTCCCAAGTGCGGGCAGTATTACCGGCCTTGCGGCGGGTGAAGAACCGTTTATTGTGCCGATGGCGATCCCAATGATTGCTGGCCCTTCAGTTATTGCGGCATTGATTCTGTTGTCGACTCAGCACCCTGACAATATGTTAGAGCTTTCAGGCGCGGTGATGCTGGCTTGGGGGGCTACCTTCTTTATTCTGATGTTTAATGGTTTCTTCCTGCGAGTGCTGGGTGAGAGGGGCCTTAAAGCCATCGAACGCTTGATGGGCTTGTTGCTGGTTATGTTGTCGACGCAAATGTTCCTAGATGGTGTGAAAGGCTACATGGCTTAATGTCGTTACCACAGTAAATAAAAAAACGCCGCTCAAATGAGCGGCGTTTTTGTTTCACTGTTTCTGTCATGATGTTTTCTTTAGCTAAGCGTTTTATATCTGAGCTTAAGCTTGATTACATCATGTGTTTGCGTCGGATATCGAGTAAGGCAAAGACGCCGAAAATCAATATTGACCACTTCTCCCAACGTGACATCTCGATCTTATCGCCGAATGCACCGATGAAAATCAGCATCTGCAGGCCGTGCATGAAGAACAAGAATGCTGTCATGATATAAAGCGCAATCGCAGCATTACCCGGGAACGGGTAGAAAATATTTACGATTAAGATAAACCAAACAAAGGCGATGGCTGCTTTTGCTAGTGGAAGCAAGAACTTCATTCAATAACTCCTATTCTTCAGTGATTCGATTGAACAGTCGGTAGCTTGACTGTCCGGTGGTCTTGTCGCGATGCAATTCCCAGTTCTCTGGCATAGCTTCGAGTTTCAGTTCTTTTTCTGTCTCGACGTAAATGATGGCATTGTCTGCAAGCCAACCGTTACTCTCAAGCAGTTGTACTGTTTCTGCCAGTAAGCCTTTACGAAATGGTGGATCAAGGAAAACCATATCGTAAGGAGTGCCCGGTTTCTTAAGGAAAGAGATAGCATCAGTATTCACGACATTGATGTTGTCTGCTTTGAGCTCTTTCGCGTTATCAGAAAGCTGTTTGGCTGCCTTTTGATTCATTTCGAGCAGTGTCACCATTTTTGCTTGGCGAGAAGCTGCTTCAAAACCTAGACCGCCAGAACCGGCAAATACATCCAAGCAAGTTGAATGTGGGATATCTTGAGCCACCCAGTTAAAGAGTGTCTCTTTTACTCGGTCAATGGTTGGGCGTAATCCTTCTAAATCATGAACTGGTAGCTTTCTACCTCTCCATGAGCCACTAATAATTCGAACAAAGCCTCCGGATGGCTTTTTTTGTGATGTGTTTTGCTGGCGACGTCTTACCATAGATTTTTTGACCGCTAATAAAGTGATACTATACCGAGCCCAATTTAAGTGGGTTTGTGTATTAAATAAATTTGCAATGACAAAGTGTATCAAGCTAAAAGCAAACTTATCACTGCTTTGTCATTTTTCTTTACTATTCGTTTGTACAAGCTTGTATTGTATAACAATAGCAAAGAGTCGACGTGTATTAAGTCAATACAGCTAATTAGTAGATCTAGGAAACTCCTCTGATGACGGAAAAAAAGAAGCGCGGATTATTATCGTGGCTTGGTTTTGGTGAAGAAGAACAAAGCCTAAAAACTCAGAATGAAGCGAACGTAGAAAGCGTTGAAGATCAAACTGAAGTTGAATCACAAGTTGAGGCTGAACAGGTCGCGCCTGAAGCTGAAGTCGCTAAGCCAACTGAATCTGAACAAGCGCTTGAAGAAACTCAACAAGAACAGCAACCTGTCGCAGCAGAAGCAGAAGCAGAAGCAGAAGCAGAAGCAGAAGCAGAAGCAGAAGCAGAACAGGAAGAAGTGGCTGTTCCTCTAGCTAAGGTTGAAGAAGTACAAGAGAAGCCGACAGAAAGCTTCTTTGCTCGCCTTAAGCGCAGCCTAAGTCGTACTAAAGCAAACATCGGTGCGGGTTTCTTTGGTCTATTCAAAGGTAAGCAAATCGATGAAGATCTGTTTGAAGAGCTAGAAGAGCAACTTCTGATTGCTGACGTGGGTATGAATACTACCGTTAAGATCATTGAAAACCTGACAGAAAAAGCATCTCGCAATGACCTAAAAGACGGTGAAGCGCTTTATGGTTTGCTCAAAGAAGAGATGGCAGACATCTTAAGTCAAGTGGAACAGCCACTGGTTGTTGATACCACTAAAACACCTTACGTTATCTTAATGGTTGGTGTGAACGGTGTGGGTAAGACAACTACGATCGGTAAGTTGGCGAAACAATTCCAAAATGAAGGCAAGAAAGTGATGCTAGCTGCGGGTGATACCTTCCGTGCAGCAGCGGTTGAACAGCTTCAGGTTTGGGGTCAGCGTAACGATGTGCCAGTTATCGCTCAGCACACTGGTGCGGACAGTGCGTCTGTTATCTACGATGCGATTGAAGCAGCGAAAGCGCGTGGCGTTGATGTTGTGATTGCCGATACAGCGGGTCGTTTGCAGAATAAGAGCAACCTGATGGAAGAGCTACGCAAGATCGTTCGTGTAATGAAGAAGATTGATGACTCTGCACCACACGAAATCATGCTAACGCTAGATGCAGGTACGGGTCAGAATGCTATCAGCCAAGCGAAACTATTCAGTGAAGTGGCTCCGGTCACGGGTATTACATTGACTAAGCTAGATGGTACGGCGAAAGGTGGTGTGATTTTCTCAATTGCTGACCAGTTCCAGATTCCAATCCGCTACATTGGTGTGGGTGAAGGTATTGATGACCTGCGTCCATTTGAATCTAAAGACTTCATTGAAGCACTATTTAGCCGCGAAGAGTAACGCGAGTAGCAAAGTGGTTTATCCTTAATTTGCTACCGTTTTTAAATTTGATATTAGTGATCGTAAGAGGAATTTTCGGTGATCAAATTTCAGCAAGTGAGTAAAGCTTACCGAGGTGGAAGACAAGCGCTCCAAAAAGTAGACTTTCACCTGAAACGTGGAGAGATGGCTTTTTTGGGTGGGCACTCTGGGGCTGGTAAAAGTACCTTGCTGAAGTTGATCTGCGCGATAGAGCGTCCAACCGATGGACGAGTCTGGTTCAACGATCACGATATCACTCGTATCCCAGCCAAAGACATTCCTTTCTTACGCCGTAATATTGGGATTGTTTTTCAAGACCATCGCCTGCTGATGGACCGTTCGATTTTCGATAACGTCGCTCTGCCTATGCGTATTGAATCTATTTCTGAAAACGAAATAAAACGCCGAGTCAGTGCTGCGTTGGACAAAACTGGTTTATTAGATAAAGCCCGTTGTTTGCCAAGTCAACTTTCTGGTGGTGAACAACAACGTGTGGGTATTGCTCGCGCCGTGGTTAACCGTCCAACTCTGCTTTTAGCTGATGAGCCGACAGGTAACCTAGACCCTGAATTATCTAACCGTGTGTTGCGATTGTTTGAAGAGTTCAACCGCGCAGGTGTGACGATCATCCTAGCGACGCACGATATCGGGTTAGTGAACACTCGCCCTCAGTACCGCCATCTTGAATTAAACCAAGGATTTTTGAGTGAGGTTGAAGACTATGGCCGCGAATAAGCGCATCAAAAAACCTCAATCTAATCGAGCAGCAAACCGCGCTTCAAGTGACGGCTTCTTTGTTGTTCACTGGAAACAAGCCAAGTCATCGTTCTCGCAAATGTGGCAGCGCCCGTTAGGCAACTTGCTGACCCTTGCGGTGATCTCTATGGCGTTGGCGATGCCAGCTTGTTTGTACCTATTGGGTAAAAATGTGGGTGAAGTGGCGCAAGATGTCACTAGCCCGTCACAAATAAGTGCTTATGTAGAGGATGGTATTCCTGAGCCACGAGTAATGGTGCTTAAGGATGAAATCGAAAGTTGGGATCAAGTCGAGCTGGTGGAGTACATCTCTCCGCAGCAAGGACTTGCAGACCTCAGCCAGTATTCTGGTTTTGAAGACGCCCTAACTATCCTAGATGATTATTCACTGCCAGGTGTGTTGGTGATTACGCCAAGCGTACACAGCGATACCTTAATTAAAGAACTGGCAGGCACAGTTAAACAACAAGAATTAGTCACCGATGTTCGCCTAGACGAAGATTGGCTAGCTCGATTAGATGCGATCAAAGCATTAGCGGCTGTCATCGTGATTACCTTAACGGTATTGATGTTGGGCGCGGTATTTCTGATTATCGGCAATACACTACGATTTAATGTGTTGGCGCATAAAGAAGAGATTCAAACCATGAAGCTGATTGGTGCGACCGACAGCTACATTCTTCGACCATACCTTTATGCCGGGATGTGGTTTGGCGTATTAGGTTCGATTAGCGCTTGGGTAATGACTGCATTAATTACCGTATTACTGAACAGCGCAGTGGATGACTTGGCTCAGCTATACGACAGCCACTTCCGTTTAATTGGCCTGAGTTGGGATGAATCTTTACTGCTTTTGATCGTCGGAACTCTGCTGGGTAGTGTGGCTGCGAAGCTTTCTGCACAGCGTCACCTAAAAGAAATTGAACCAGTTTAGGTGAATAGAGTCATATTTAGACAAAAAATAGGCACTTCTTAACCAGTTTTTGCCTTGTATAGACGAATTGATTATGCATAATTACTTCCCCCTCCTTGAAACCTGTTCATTTTAGGTTCAAGATTGTCGGGTTTTAATAGATGTATTACTCCAGATCAGAGATTGATGAGGAACCGAATGGCAAACCAAGCGTATCAAATGGCTTTAGTCACACAAGATAGTTTAGATAGCTATATCCGCTCAGCGAACAGCTACCCAATGCTGACACCTGAAGAGGAACGTGGACTTGCAGAGCGATTACATTACAAAGGTGAGATCGATGCTGCGAAAGGCTTGATCCTTTCCCACCTACGATTCGTGGTGCACGTTGCAAGAGGCTACTCTGGCTACGGGCTGCCAATGGCTGATCTCGTCCAAGAAGGTAACATCGGCTTGATGAAGGCTGTTAAGCGCTTCAATCCAGAAGTTGGTGTTCGATTGGTTTCTTTCGCAGTTCACTGGATCAAAGCTGAAATCCATGAATACGTTCTGCGTAACTGGCGCATCGTTAAAATTGCGACAACTAAAGCACAGCGTAAACTGTTCTTTAACCTTCGTAAGTCTAAAAAGCGTTTAGGTTGGTTTAATAACGGTGAAGTTGAGACAGTTGCTCGTGAGCTAGGTGTTGAGCCTTCTGAAGTTCGTGAAATGGAATCTCGCTTAGCGGCACAAGACGCGACGTTTGAAGCGCCTATGGACGATGACGATGGCGGTTCTGCTTATACTGCTCCAGTTTACTACCTAGAAGACAAAGCATCAGACGTTGCTGAAACGGTTGAAGCGGCTAACTGGGAGTCACATACTAATAATCGCCTAGGGTTAGCACTAGCAAGCTTAGACGAGCGTAGCCAACACATTGTTCGCTCACGTTGGTTAGACGACAACAAGGCAACCCTGCAAGACTTAGCAGATACCTACAGTATCTCTGCAGAACGTGTTCGCCAGTTAGAAAAGAATGCGATGAAGAAATTGAAACAAGCCGTTGGTGATTTCTAATAGCATCTAGTTTCTATTAGCTTCTACCTTCTAATAGTAGAGCTAACAAATAGCTAAATTTTGAAAAGGCCGAGATCGAGAGATCTCGGCCTTTTTGTTTTGGATCGATTTCTCAACTTTTGCGATCGAAATTTGCAAAATGATTTTGTGGATAACTCTGTGAGAAGTTTATTCGCCAGCTGTCTAAAAGCAGGGTGTAGTAAGGCTTTGAACGGGTTTTTTGAGTGGGGATATGTTTTAGTTAACCCACAGTTAGATCAGGATCATTACTACATGTTGTGGATCTATTTTTGAAAAGGCACTTTATTCACGCAATTCACAGATTTATCCACAAATGGTGTAAAAGTGATCGCTGGTGGATAACCTTATTAAGTGGATGTGAATGTTGGCCTTGGGATAGGTTACAATGGCAGCAAAGTAAATCAGTATAAAAAGAGAAAGTCATGGACCAGTTTAAACATATCGATGTTAAAGGCGCTCAAGCCCTCATTGAACAAGGCAACGCTCGACTTGTCGATATACGTGACCCGCAGTCTTTTGCGGTTGCTCACTCACAAACAGCCTACCACCTGACTAACGATACAATGGTGTCGTTCATGGATGAGGTTGAGTTCGAACAACCTATCTTGGTGATGTGCTACCACGGTATTAGTAGCCAAGGTGCAGCACAATATTTAGTGAACCAAGGCTTTGAAGAGGTATATAGTGTAGACGGCGGTTTCGAAGCTTGGCACCGTGCTGAACTTCCTGTGATTGCTGGTTAATTACCTTTATCGCTTCAAGCATCTCTCATAGTATGAATAGGAAGTAACAATGATTAGATTGATGGTGTTAGACAACCCACGTCTTGCTCAAGCATTTATTGATTATATGGCGTCTCGTCAGATCCCTATTCAGATGTCTCCTGAGGGGGAAGGGCGTTTTGCTCTTTGGCTTATTGATGGTCAATTTCAGGTGGAAACTGAAGCTGAGCTCAACCGCTTTTTGTCGGAACCCAATCATAAGCGTTATCAAGCGGCGTCTTGGGATATGGCAGAGACTAGAAAGAGCAACTTTCATTATCACACGCCAAGCTTCATGGGCATGATAAAAGCCAAAGCTGGCCCAGTGACACTGAGTATCATGTTGGTGTGTGTGGTGATTTTTGCTTTGCAGCAGATAGGGTTCGGGCAAGCGATTTTTAACGCATTGCATTTCCCTGCGGTTGATGGGCAGCAATGGCAATTGTGGCGCTGGCTCAGTCATGCTGTTTTGCATTTCTCAGCTATGCACATCGCATTTAATATCTTGTGGTGGTGGCAACTGGGTGGAGATATTGAGAAAAAGTTAGGCGGTCTTAAGTTACTGCAAATATTTGCTGTCTCTTCTGCGCTTTCAGGTGCTGGGCAGTATTGGGTTGAGGGGGCGAACTTCGGTGGTTTGTCTGGTGTTGTGTATGCCTTGGTTGGTTACTTATGGGTTGTCGGTGCGAAGGCGCCGCAACTTGGTTTAGGTATCCCGAGACAGATTGTCGGCTTTATGTTGGTGTGGTTGGTACTTGGGTACATGCAGCCATTTATGGCTATCGCCAATACTGCGCATTTAGCTGGCCTAGCCGCTGGTGTGATTATTGGCTTTATCGATGCGATGAAAGCACCAAGCTCGGCAAGAAGTTAACTCATCTCTTCTCGTGAGTAGGCAAACGATA
Source organism: Vibrio satsumensis (assembly GCF_050337435.1). Taxonomy (NCBI): domain Bacteria; kingdom Pseudomonadati; phylum Pseudomonadota; class Gammaproteobacteria; order Vibrionales; family Vibrionaceae; genus Vibrio; species Vibrio satsumensis. The sequence continues at coordinate 40,687 of NZ_JAKJSX010000021.1, forward strand.
GAGACAAAAAAGCGGCCAGATGAGCCGCTTTTTTATTGGGATTCGTTTTACATCATTACTGATAAAGGTATTTGGTAAACAGTAAGTCAGCAATCAGGGTTTTACCTGTCTCTGGAAGCAAAATCTTGTTGAGGTGCTCAACTAAGGATTTTCTTAAGTCTTCACGGCCGGATAGAGACTTAATGGTTTCTTCGTTTTGTTTGCCAAGCAATTCAATCACCGCATCGCGAATCAGTGGTTGGTGATGCTCAATAGCGGCCAAGTCGTTACTATTTGCCACCATGATGTCGAGGCGAACCTGAATGTAGCCCAGTTTTTTACCTTTAGTGTAAAAATTGGTGGTCAGGTCTGGCTCTAGTGTGAAGTAGGCGAGTTTAGCTGCCGACTCCTCTTCAGCGAAACTTGATGCTGAAAAGAGTAGGGTAATCGCAAGAAATATTTGGGCTACATAACGTTTGTGCATATTTGTGACTTTTCTTTAGTTTATTCGCGATATTCGAAACGCATTAGTCTTGTTACAATGAGCGGTCTAAATCTAAATACGTTTACAATTCGAAGAACGCTTTAATTTTGTTCGAAAGTTGAAGCTTTATTGTACGTGTAAAGTCACCTATTGAATACTAGTATGAATCAGCCAATATCGCTGTATCTTAATTCGTTAATGAATGTAGATTGGCAAAGTACAGAAACATTTGATTTTCCTAATAAAACCACCAAAGAGTGGCTGATGGAGCAAGGTTCTCTTTCCCGCAAGTTGGGTAAGTGCTGTCAGCACCTGTCTGTTGAGTTGCTTCATAATCAAGTTGTAGAACGCTCAATGCTACAACAGGACGAGGAACATCTTTTATCATCGTTTGATTGCTTACTGCGTAAAGTGATTTTAAAGGGTGATGACGAACCGTGGGTGTTAGGTCGAACCTTGATCCCCCGAGTCACATTAGAAGACCATCAACACTCTGACCTTTCTCAACAAGGTAATGTCCCGCTTGGATTGACCGTTTTCAGTGCTGAGAACGTGGAGCGAGATGCGCTGCAAGTCGGTTGGGTTATCGCAGGCGATGAGCGATTACTCGCGCGTCGTTCTCGATTATGGATGAACCATAAACCGATGCTTGTGGCAGAACTGTTTTTACCAACATCACCCATTTACTCTAAGGAGAGTGTGTAAATGCTTGCCACCAAAGCGAAGGCGTATTGGCAATTAACGCGAATGAATCGCCCGATTGGTACCCTGTTACTCCTTTGGCCGACCTTGTGGTCACTGATTATCGCCGCACAAGGTATGCCTGATTTTGATGTCTTGGTTGTTTTCGTACTCGGCGTGGTGTTGATGCGTTCAGCTGGCTGTGTGATCAATGACTTTGCTGACCGTAAAGTAGATGGTCATGTTAAACGTACCAAGCAGCGTCCATTACCTTCAGGTTTGGTTTCCAGTAAGGAAGCGATTCTGCTCTTTTTAGTGCTAGCCGTGGTTTCATTTTTGTTGGTACTCACCATGAATCCACTGACCATAAAGCTCTCTTTTATCGGTGTTGGTTTAGCTTTTATTTATCCTTTTATGAAGCGGTTTACACACCTTCCTCAGATATTTCTGGGGTTGGCGTTCAGCTGGGCAATACCAATGGCTTGGGCTGCGCAAACCAATGAGCTACCAAGCGTTGTCTGGTTCATCTTCGTGATTAATGCATTGTGGACTATTGCCTACGACACGCAATATGCGATGGTTGACCGAGATGACGATCTGAAGATTGGCATTAAATCGACGGCTATTTTATTTGGTCGCTTCGATAAACTGATTATTGGTTCTTTGCAACTCGTCACCCTAGCGATGCTGATTGCGTTAGGCATGTATTACCAATTAGGTGACACCTTCTATTGGGCACTGTTGGTAGCTGGGAGCTTATTTGTGTATCAACAACATCTGATGCGCCACCGAGACCGCGACCTATGCTTTCAAGCTTTTCTCAACAACAACTATGTTGGAATGGCAGTGACCGTGGGTTTGTTCATTACCTTCTGGTAAGCATCAGCTTTTCGAGCTAACGAATGCTAAAGAAAAAGGCACCCATTGGGTGCCTTTTTTGATCGTGTTCCGTTTTGCTATTAAAGCGACACCAAACGGGTTGTTACTCTGCTTGGTGGATACTCTCTTGAATCGTCAAACGTACTTCTGGGTAAAGCATTGAGTAGAGAAGCTTAGCGAATTGCTGAGTCTTTTCTAGATCACAGTTACCATCGTTATCCAGATATTGCTGCTGTTTCAGAGTTGCGAACATTGAAGCGAACACACCTTTATCGAAAAACTCTGGTGCATTGATGCCTTGCAGGCGGCCAAGTCGCTGTGCAATGTCTTGGCTCTTCTGCTCAAGGTCTGATTTATCCAAATCAGGATTCTCAGCCAATAGGTTCAGAGCAATTGAATAACGTTGTAGTGTCTCTGAAATCGTACGACCTAGTAGCATCAGTGCTTGGCTGTTTGACTGGTTGATGGTGACTTCGTTATCAGAAACTACAAGCATGCCTTGGCCGACTAGTTCTTCAATGATCTTTGAAACCACATCTTCAAGCTGATCTTCGTCGTAGCTTAGGAACAGCTCTTTCTTCAAGAACGGGTAGATTGCTGCAACATTCTTTTGAATCGTATCAATCGTTAGGCCGTGCTGACGAATGGTCATTTGAGCAATTAACGATGGTAATGCAAACAAGTGGATGATGTTATTACGGTAGTAGGTCATCAGAATTGACTGATGACGGTCTAGCGAAATGATGTCGCCCATTGAGTCTGATTCAATTAAGAACTTGTTCAGTGATTCAGCATGTTTTACCAGATCTTCAGCGCTGTCTTTTGGCACAGTGAAAGTTGCGGAATATGGAACGTTCTTAAGCAGAGACAGGTAGCAATTGATCTGAGAAACCAAAGAGTCACGAGACAATGCACGCTGTCTTGAAGCCAATAGCGCCGTTGCACAAAGTGTTAGTGCGTTGGTCGCTGCCGCATCATTAATGTGCGTCATCATTTTGGTTGCCAAGTCATTAACCACTGGATTCATCCATTGTGGTTTACTGGTTCCCATTGGATCGATATCTTTAGTCCACTCTGGTGAGTGCTCGTTCAGATATTGGTTCAGCTGAATCGGCTCACCGAAGTTAACGTAGCCTTTACCAAAGTTACGCAACTTACGAATGGTACGAATCACTAGGCTCGCGTTTTCTTTTTCTTTTCGTTTGCCACGAAGTTCTTTTGCGTAGGTCGCTACTTCCATCACGTGCTCGTAGCCGATGTACACAGGAACCAACGTCACTGGACGGTTCATGCCACGCAGCATTGCTTGAATTGTCATCGCCAGCATGCCCGTTTTCGCTTGCAGTAAACGACCAGTACGAGAACGACCACCTTCACTGAAGTACTCTACTGAGTAACCTTTAGCGAACAATTCCGCTAGGTATTCACGGAAAATGGTCGAGTAAAGCTTATTGCCTTTGAAACTACGGCGAATAAAGAACGCACCACCATGACGGAAAATCGGACCTGCAGGGAAGAAGTTCAGGTTGATACCCGCAGCGATATGTGGAGGCACCATGCCTTCGTGGTAAAGCACATAAGAAAGCAACAAGTAATCCATGTGGCTACGGTGACAAGGCACATAAACGATCTCGTGGCCATCTTGAGCCAGTTTACGAACCGTTGAAGCGTTGCTGATATGCAGGCCTTGGTATAGCTTATTCCACAGCCAGCCAAGAATCTTCTCACCACGCTTGATCAGCGAGTAAGAGAAGTTCGCCGCAATCTCGTCCATGATATCTTGAGCTTCTTTGCTCGCTTTCTCGATCGAGATGTTCTTTGCTTGCGCTTCGTCTTCAATCGCTTTCTTGATCGCTTCTGATTTTAGTAGGCGATCAAACAGAGCTTGGCGGCTTGGCAGGTTAGGACCTGAGGCAGCAAGTTTCTGGCGAGAAAAGTGAATTCGTGCCACGCGCGCCAGTTTGTGAGCGATGGTGCTGTCGGTGCCGTGTGAATTGGCCATATAGCGTAGAGAAACCACTGGGCTAAAACGAACCAGACAGTCGCGGCCTGCTAGCAATACTGCTTTTGATTTCTCTAAGCCGTTCATTGCCTGTAGGTAAGGCTTCTGATTATTCTCTTTACCAGGTTTGCGTCCCCACAGCACAGTGGCAGGGATGACTTGAACATCGAGTTCAGAGTCGTCAGCGTGCAGTGAAAGCAATTCAGAGAAAACTTCAATTGAAGAGCTTGGTACATAATCATCGTCTTGCAGTAGAGTTTTGCGAGAAGAGATAAAAACGTAGCGTTGCAGTGATTTGCCGTTGATTTCAAGCATGCTCAACGGATCAGGTAGACCTAATTCAAGTGCATGTTTTTGCAATGTAAGAATGTCTACACTTGAGCGAAACGGTAAGGCGTATACAATCGGTTTGCTCAAATCAATGTTCAAATCCTCGACAGGGTTTGAAGGAATTGATGTGCCCTTTACCAATACGGATAAAGGTAGCTTCATTAATGAACGTGAAAAAGATTGTCCAGAAGACATATAGGTTCACTGCCTCAATAGTTATTTCAATGTGCTGAAGCGTATCTCTATTTCTATGATAAAAAGGATAAATCCTATGAGTGAAATAGGGATAAGCCTAGGCGTAAATTTAATCGATGCAAGAATACCAGAAACTGGTCTAACCTTTTAATGGAAATAGTCATATTGCCGTTAAGTTTGTGGAAAATCATTCATCGACTGATTGAGTATAGGGTTAAAAATGATGAAAAAATCAAACACCGGATTCAAACGCATCATCAAAGCAGCAGGCTTTTCATGGCAAGGCATTACCAGTTCGTTTAAAAACGAGGCTGCATTTCGGCAAGAAGTGTTCATGGCGGCCGTGCTTATTCCGTTGGCATTTTACTTAGATGTAAGCCAAGTAGAGCGAATCCTGATGATCTCAGTAGTCGTGTTGGTGATGGTTGTTGAGCTAATCAATACCGCGATTGAGGCGGTTGTCGACCGAATCGGCAGTGAACACCATGAGCTTTCCGGGATGGCGAAAGATGTCGGTTCGGCTGCGGTTTTCATCTGTTTGGCACTAGCCGGTTATGTGTGGCTAGATATTTTATTTTTGTAATTTGCTAAAAATGAACTAAAAACAACCAATTGCTTTGCTTTTGTTCAGTTACTGGATATACTCACAGTCAACTGTATAAAAAGACAGGTGAATCATGAAGCCGTTAACGCCCCGCCAGCAACAAGTCTTTGACCTTATCAAAGGTAAGATCGAAGATTCCGGTATGCCACCGACACGTGCAGAAATCGCGCGTGAACTAGGCTTCCGTTCTGCTAATGCTGCAGAAGAACATTTGAAAGCTCTTGCTCGAAAAGAAGCGATTGAGATTATCCCGGGTGCGTCTCGCGGTATTCGTATTTTGCTTGAAGATGCAGCAAACGAAGAGCAAGGTCTGCCTTTGATCGGTCAGGTTGCCGCTGGTGAGCCTATTCTGGCTCAAGAGCATGTAGAAATGCATTACCAAGTTGACCCAGGCATGTTTAAACCACAAGCTGACTTCTTACTTCGTGTAAATGGCGAAAGTATGAAAGACATCGGTATTATGGATGGTGATCTACTGGCTGTTCATAAAACACAAGATGTACGCGATGGTCAGGTTGTCGTAGCTCGTGTCGATGATGATGTAACGGTAAAACGCCTAGAACGTAAAGGTTCAACAGTTCTGTTACATGCTGAAAATGAAGAGTTTTCTCCAATCCATGTCGATCTAGAATCTCAACACTTGTCTATCGAAGGACTTGCGGTTGGTATTATTCGCAACACCGACTGGATGTAGTCAGTACAAACAGCTTATTGATATTTATTCTCAATAACTTGTTATTGTAATTGATATTCATTATCATCTTCTTTGTCGAGATACAAGGAAGATGATGATGCCAAATCCAACCAAACCTCAAATTAAGCCGCTTACTCGTAAGCCGCACGCCTCTAAACAACATTCCGCACATCAAGAATTCCAAGTTCCGACGAACCTCGTTCAACATCTTTGGTTTCGTAGTCGTGAAAGTCTAGCCGATGATGGTCTCGTTTATGACCCTATAGCAGCACAAGCCTGTAAGCGTTGCCAACTCGCACCAGAATGTCTTACTGGCGAACTCGACCAGCAACAGCTTCTCTACGCAACATTGACTCAACTTTGTGACTCTCAAGTTCAACAATTTCTATCTCACAACCCAGATGCTTGGGTCATTAATGTTGGAGCCGGGCTCGATACCCGTTTCTACCGTTTAGATAATGGCCGCTGTCATTGGGTTGAATTAGATGTCACAGAAAACCTAGTTTGGCGCCAGCGTTTGTTCCACAAAAATGAACGCTATCGTTTGGAATGTGGCTCGGTTGACGATCTAACGTGGCTCGATGAACTGAACATCCCAGAGCAAGCCTCGGTAATGGTGGTGTGTGAACATGCGTTGCTTGATTGCAATGAACAGCAGACGGCACATTTTATTCAGTCTCTCAGTCGTTATTTTACTCACGCCCACGCCTGCTTAGTCTTGGCCGGAGATAAGAGCTCAAGTACGTTGGGGCAGAAGCTAGGATCTGGTGAATATGCTCACGGGTTGTCTTCTCCGGTAGACAGCGTTCTTAATTGGTTGCCATGGGCGCAATGGGTAAAAGCGTTTTCTCCGCTTGATCAACAATGCAATCGTTGGAAATTGTGGCAACGACTTCTTTGTAAGATCTTTCAGGTCAAAAAGCGTTTAACGCCGCAATTAGTGCTTGTTAAGTGGTAATCCGAACGATTCTGCATTTCGAGTCACTGAGTACATAACCGGTATAAGTAAAATTCCACAACATAGTGAAAGCACACTCACTAGGTTAAACTATCGCCTCTAATCTAAGAGGTGATCGTGAAGCTATTTAATCCCCAAACTATTTTTCAAACGCTATCCAATCAGGCGATGCACAAAAAAGTGCTGTTGCTCGCGATCCCGATGGTTCTCTCCAATATTACCGTTCCGCTGTTGGGCTTAGTCGATGCTGCGGTTATCGGTCATCTGGAGCACTCTTGGTATTTAGGCGGTGTGGCGCTGGGCGGTACCATGATCAGCGTGACCTTTTGGTTGCTTGGTTTCCTGCGTATGTCGACAACAGGACTAGCCGCGCAATCTTATGGCGCAAATGATGGCAAGCAGCTTGGCTTAGTTTTTGTGCAAGGCGTGACCATGGCTTTAGGGTTTGCAGGTGCCTTTTTGCTTTTACACAGTCTAGTCGCCGATTTAGTTTTCTCATTGAGCAGCGCCAGTGATCAAGTTAAGCATTATGGTCAGCAATATTTCTCAATCCGCGCTTGGAGTGCACCTGCCGCGCTGACTAACTTTGTGATTTTGGGGTGGTTACTCGGGACTCAAAATGCCAAAGCACCAATGTGGATGGTGATAATCACCAATGTCACTAATATCGTTTTGGATATCGTTTTTGTTATCGGTTTAGGGTGGCAAGTGGAAGGTGCAGCATTGGCATCTGTAATGGCTGATTATGCTGGTCTAACATTTGGCCTGATTTGTGTTTACCGAATCTGGGCGAAGAAACAGTTGCCATCGCCATGGGATCTGCTTAAGAAAACCAGCCAAGGTTTGAGTCGTTTCGTGAAACTGAATCGCGATATCTTTCTTCGTTCATTGTGCCTACAAGCGACTTTCACTTTCATGACCTTCCAAGGTGCAAGCTTTGGCGATGATGTTGTTGCGGCCAATGCAGTGTTGATGAGTTTTTTGATGATCATCTCTTATGGGATGGATGGTTTTGCCTATGCAATGGAAGCCATGGTCGGTAAGGCGATAGGTGCGAAAGACCAAGATGAACTGAACCAGTCATTGATTGGTACTTTCTTCTGGAGCTTCAATATTTGTTTGGTACTGACCATAGTATTCGCAATTGCTGGCTCGAGCTTAATTAATATGATCACTACAATCCCAGACGTGAAGAGCCAAGCCGAGGTGTATTTACCGTGGTTAATCGCAATGCCATTGGTGTCTATGTGGTGCTTCTTGTTGGATGGTATTTTTGTTGGGGCCACTAAAGGCAAGGATATGCGCAATAGTATGTTTGTTGCGACCTGCAGTTTCTTCGCGATTTTCTACTTAGCATCAGGTTTAGAGAACCATGCACTGTGGCTAGCGATGCTGAGCTTTATGGCAATGCGCGGGGTTGGCTTGGGTGTGTTGTTTGTTTCTCAGTGGAAGAAGGGTGAGTTTCTCGCTTAGCTCTTGGGACTCTGTTTATGGAAGGGTAAATGAGGTTGTACAGGTAAAGAGGTATTTAGAACATCATGATCTAATTGCTACTAATGCCCTATTATTCAATGTCTTAAATAAAAACAGCAAGCGCGCGGCTTGCTGTTTATGTATTTGGCCTATGGGTGGTCAAATACTCCTATCGGTTCTTTATCTAGAACAAACGGTTAAGACCGTTGAGTGCTGCAACACGATAAGCTTCTGCCATGGTTGGGTAGTTAAAGGTCGTATTCACAAAGTACTCGATGGTATTTGCTTCACCTTTTTGTTCCATAATCGCTTGTCCGATATGAATGATTTCAGCTGCACGCTCACCAAACACGTGGATACCTAAAATCTCTTTGGTTTCGCGATGGAACAGAATCTTCAAGCTACCAATATCTTTCCCCGCAATTTGAGCGCGAGCTAGGTGCTTGAATGAAGAACGTCCTACTTCATACGGTACTTTTGCAGCGGTAAGTTCTTGTTCTGTTTTACCTACAGAGCTGATCTCAGGGATGGTGTAGATACCTGTTGGAATGTCTTCAATTAGGTGACCTTCTGCTTCGCCTTTGACAATTGCTTGGGCAACAAATCGACCTTGGTCATAAGCCGCGCTTGCTAGGCTAGGGTAGCCTATGACATCACCTACCGCGTAAACGTGATCAACGCTAGTTTGGTAGTTGGTATTCACTGATACCTGACCTCGAGAGTCCGCTTCTAAGCCAACAGCACCAAGGTTAAGTTTGTCGGTATTACCCGTTCGGCCATTGGCATAGAGCAGGCAGTCAGCACGCATCTTTTTACCTGACTCTAGGTGGATGATCACGCCATCATCAGTCCCTTCAATTTTCTCAAAGGTTTCATCGTTGCGAATCACGACACCGCTGTTCCAGAAGTGATAAGAAAGTGCATCTGAGGTTTCATTGTCTAGGAATGACAACAAGCGGTCACGAGTATTGATAAGATCGGTTTTTACACCCAAACCGCGGAAAATCGACGCATATTCACAACCAATAACGCCAGCACCATAGATGATGATGTGTTGCGGGTCGTGTTTAAGAGAAAGAATCGAGTCGCTGTCGTAGATACGTTCATGCAGGAAGTCGACGTTATCTGGTTGGTAAGGGCGAGAGCCTGTCGCGATAACAAATTTGTCTGCACTGTAATGTTCTTCAGTGCCATCGCTTTGCATTACCGAGACAGTGTTGGTGTCGATAAAACGTGCAGTACCAAATACCAGCGTGCACTGGTTGCGGTCGTAGAAGCCTTGGCGTAATCGAGTCTGTTTATCGATAACTGATTTAGCATGACCCAAAATGTTGGAAAACGTAGAGTGAATGCTTTTGTTGTTCTGACAAAACAGCGGATTACTGTTGAATTCGATAATACGACTTACGGCATGGCGCAGTGCTTTTGAAGGTATTGTTCCCCAGTGAGTACAACCACCACCAACGCTGCTCTCTTTCTCAATGATTGCAACGTTCAACCCGGCTTTGGTTAATCCCATCGCTGCCCCTTCTCCTCCGGGGCCACTACCAATTACGATTACATCAAAGTGGTTGGAGTGCGGCATAGATATCTTCCTTGTTATATTTGATTAACATTGCTTTAGCGAGATTTTAACTGATTCTGTTCTTGGGTACATGAAAAGGGCATCAGAGAGTCGGTGGGATCACGCAGTGTTATCGAAAAAATAATATTTGGTCTGTCGTATGTCTCCAAATGACAGTGTGGATATTGAAATTTTTTCTGCGAACGTATTTACTTCGGTACGTGAACAAAGAGGTATGTTTAGTGTCTTATATAACCAGAGTGCCTTATATAAATAAGTGATTCGCGTTATATTAAACAGAGTATTAGACATGCCTGTTTAGGCTGTAAAAGAAGAAATTGATAAAGTATGAAACCAATGGGCATTCGCGCACAGCAAAAAGAAAAAACTCGTCGCAGCTTAATCGATGCAGCATTTAGCCAGCTCAGTGCCGATCGTAGTTTTTCCAATCTAAGCTTGAGAGAAGTCGCTCGTGAGGCTGGAATAGCACCGACTTCCTTTTATCGTCACTTCAAAGACATGGATGAGCTTGGCTTAACCATGGTTGATGAAGGTGGCTTACTGTTGCGCCAGTTAATGCGTCAAGCTAGGCAACGCATAGTAAAAGAAGGCAGTGTGATTCGCACATCGGTTGAAACCTTTATGGAATTCATTGAAAGCAGCCCTAACGTATTCAGACTGTTATTGCGAGAGCGCTCAGGAACTTCATTTGAGTTTCGTGCAGCGGTAGCTCGTGAGATACAGCACTTCTCTGCTGAGTTAACCGAATATTTGATAACGACTGGTATGACAAGGGACGAAGCTTTCACTCAAGCTGAAGCCTCGGTCATCTTAGTCTTCAACTCAGGGGCAGAAGCATTAGATTTAGATCGACGTCAGCGAGATGAATTGGCTGAACGCTTGATCATGCAATTGCGAATGATGGCCAAAGGAGCTTTTTGGTATCGTAAAGAACGTGAACGTAACCGATTAAAAGGCGGGATTGAATAATGTCGAATGAAAATAATACTGTAAACCGTGGTTCTGAAAGAAAGACACTCGTACTTGCTGTTGTAGCTGGTGTGTGTGGTGATGCATTGTTATCTTGGGTAACAATGAGCGAAGTGGGCTTCTCTATTTTCCCGCTTATCGCTTTAGTTTTGGCAGTACAAGCGCTTTACCAAGAATACCTAACTAATCCAGTATCTGAAGATATCCCACTAGTAGGTCTAGCTTGTTTCTTCGTGGGTGCATTTGGCCACTCGGCTTTTGTGAAAGCACAACACCCTGATGCAGGTTCAAACTTCTTTGCGATTATTGTCGCGATGCTGCTTTTAGCCTGGGTAGGTAAGAAGCTAGGCTTTATCGGTAAAACCGCTTAAACCAATCTATAAATAAAAAAAACGAGCCAATTGGCTCGTTTTTTTGTATTTGCTGTTTGTCTTAGGCCGAGAAAGCGAGACTTATGCTTTGCGCTCTAAGAATACACCCGCTTCCATGTGGTGGGTGTAAGGGAACTGGTCAAACAGAGCAAAACGAGTGATATTGTGTGTTTCGCTTAGGATCTCTAGGTTCTCTTTCAACGTTTCAGGGTTACAAGAGATGTACATGATACGCTCGTAGCCTTGAACCATCTTACAAGTATCTACATCCATACCTGAACGCGGTGGATCAACAAAGATAGTGTTACAGTTGTAGCTCTTAAGATCGATGTTCGCTTGCTGTAGACGACGGAATTCACGCTTGCCTTCCATTGCTACGGTAAAATCTTCTGCAGACATACGGATGATCTGAACATTTTCAATGTTGTTCGCCGCGATGTTGTATTGCGCAGATTCCACTGACGGCTTCGCCAGTTCTGTTGCCAGTACACGCTCGAAGTTTTGTGCCAGCGCTAATGAGAAGTTACCGTTACCACAGTAAAGCTCAAGCAAGTCACCTTTACTGTCTTGAGTACAGTCGACAGCCCATTCCAACATTTTCTCTGCTACTTTTCCGTTTGGTTGAGTAAAGCTGTTCTCTACTTGTTGGTAGATGTAGCTATCACCATTCACGTCTAGCTTTTCAATAACGTAGTCACGGTCCAGTACGATTTTCATCTTACGCGCACGACCAATCAGGTTTAGGTTAAAACCTTCATCGTTTAATTGCTGCTTAAGTACTTTAGCATCTTGAATCCACTGTTCACCTAATTGACGGTGGTAAAGTAGTGACACCAAAATCTCGCCGCTTAATGTAGAAAGGAAATCTACTTGGAATAGTTTGTGGCGTAGAGAGTGGTTGTCCTTCATTGCATCCGTTAATAGAGGCATCAAGTCATTGATTAGACGGCTAGCAGCAGGGAACTGGTCTACGCGATATTTTTCTTTAGTCTCTTGGTTGAACATGACGTAATACATATCGTCACCTTCATGCCACACGCGGAACTCAGCACGCATGCGGTAGTGTTGTTCTGGAGATTCATACACTTCCAGCTCAGGCACATTATATTCTGAGAACATTTCAGTAAGACGCTCTGTCTTTTCTGCCAGTTGTTCTTGGTAGCGTTGCGGGTTTACATCTAAATTCGCCATTGTTATGCCTTTTGCTGTCGTGCTTTTAAATCAAGAGCGCAGATTTTATTCAATCACAGGCGCTTGTCCAGTGTTGAGAGTCATTCAGTGTAAATAGGCCATGAAAACTATAGCTTATAACTATCTTAGACTAGACAAATGATTCAGAGGTCAATACTATCTTCGGCAAGCTGGTGTCATTTAGATGTATAGATGGCTGAAGAGGGAATCTGGTGTAAATCCAGAACTGACGCGCAGCGGTAAAAGAGAACGAGTATTCATAAGACACTGCAAATAGCTTTTTGTGGGAAGTCGAGTATTAGGTAACCATAAAGGTTGTGCTCTTGAGTCCGAATACCTGCCAGCGGCCAAACCATAAGATGTGGTTTGGTAGGACTTTACGCGATTTAGGATCACAACATGAACAAATCCCTTTTAGCGGTTGCTGTAGCATCGCTGCTTTCACCTATCTCCAATTTACACGCCCAACAAGCATCTGCCGACGAAACCATGGTGGTTACGGCTAACCGTTTTGAGCAAAGCACTGAAAGTGTTGTCGCTCAAGTTGAGGTTGTGACACGTCAAGATATAGCTCGTATTCAAGCTAAGTCACTAACTGATGTATTCAAACGATTAACGGGTATTCAAGTTACACAGAATGGTGGTAGAGGCCAGCAAGCTTCGATCTTTGTTCGAGGTGCTAACTCTGATCAGGTTCTTGTGTTAATTGACGGCATTCGTTTTGCTCGCGCTGCAAAAGGTGGAGTCGACTTTAGCCAGTTACCAATTACATTCGTTGATCGTGTGGAATACGTTCGAGGTGCCCGTGCTGCTATGTATGGCTCAGAAGCTATCGGCGGTGTTATCAACATTATTACTGTTGCAAACTCTGACAATGAAAAAACGGCAGTTAGTGCAGGTTTAGGAAGCTTAGATTACCAGGAGCTGAGCTTTGTTAGTGGTACTAAGGTCGGTGAAAATGGTCACTTGAACGTGTCTGTTGGTTACGATTCCGATGAGGGATACAACGTTCATCCAATGCCTGGAATAAATGATGGTGACCGCCATGGTTTTGAATCGCGCAACGCACTAATTGGTTATGTTCATAACTTTGATCAGCAATGGAGTGGTTTTGCTAACTTCCGCATGTTTGAGACTATCTCTCAATATGATGGTTCGTATGTTGATTATATTACGGGAGCACCTGTCCACTCTTACAAAGAGGCAGAAGTTCAGAATTCTACCTTTGCTGCTGGGGTTAAATATAGTGGCAGTGAACTTAAGTCTGATTTCCTAGTTAACTATCAGAATCAAGATAACTGGAACTACGAACAGTCTTTAGGCAAGAACTCAGCGTCAGCAACATCTGATGAGCTTGAACAGCTAAATGTTCAATGGGTGAATTCATACAAATTGACTTCGGCACTGACTCTAAGCGGCGGTGTAGATTGGCGTGATGAGGCTTATATTGTGAAGCCTTCGAATACTGAATATGACAGAACGAATGTTGCATACTTTGCAGCATTAAATGCAGACGCGGATAAAGTGTTTGGCGAGCTGAGCCTTCGCGTTGATGATAATGAGCAGTTTGGTACTGAAACCACTTACAACACCGGGTTAGGCTATCGTTATGCTGAGTGGCTTGTTGTGAAAGCAGCTTATGGCACATCCTTCAAGGCACCTAACTTATATCAACTATATAGCTACTACGGTAATGCACAGTTAGAAGCTGAAAAGGCAGATTCATTCGAGTTGACTTTTGGTGGCTTAATCAAGGACGTTGATTGGTCGATTACTGGCTATGACACGAACGTTGAAGACTTAATTGATTACAACTACGCGACAAGCAAGTACTACAATACCGATGGCGAAAGCCAACTACGTGGTGTTGAAATGGTCGTTGGATTTGATACTAGCTTTATTAATCACCAAGTGAGCGCTAACTTCCAAGACCCAGAAGATCAATCTGGTGAGCAACTGATACGCCGAGCTAAGAAGATTTACAAGTATAATGCAGTGGCTAGTTTCGATGATGTTGATGTTTCATTAGGTTACCAATATGTAGGTGAGAGACCGGACTTCTCTGAAGATCTCGCAGCGTATAGCTTGTTTGATGTTTCAGTGAACTACTATGCGAATGAAAACCTTACTTTAAATGGTCGAGTGGATAACTTAACTGACGAAGAGTACGAGACTGCTGGTGGATACCCATCACCAGAGCGTACATATTACGTGAATGCTACTTACCAATTCTAATTAACACCTAAACCGCCTTCGGGCGGTTTTTTCTTATTGGGTATATCAATGAAAAAGAAAGTCGTCATAAGTTGGTCATCAGGTAAAGACTCCACCTTAACCCTAGAGCGTTTGCTTGAGAGTACCGAGTATGAAGCTGTTGCTCTCTATACTACGTATGTTGGAGATGAAGTCCCTTTCCAAGTGACTCCGATTGATGTAGTTGCTATGCAGGCACAATTAATCGGGTTGCCACTCATCACCATAGAGCTTCCCGAAGTGTTCCCAAGTAATGAGATTTACCAAAGTACGATTGTCTCAGCATTGAAAGGGTCTGGCTTATCAATTGATGCGGTCGCATTTGGCGATATGTTTTGTAACGGAATAGCCGACTACCGAAAAAGCTATATAGAACCGGCGGGTTGGGAGTGTGTATTTCCTCTAATGGGAGAGAGCAGTCAAGCTCTTGCTAGTGAGATAATAAACAGAGGAATCGAAACCTTTCTCGTCACGGTTGATAGCTATACATTGGATAAGAGCTACTGTGGGCAGAAATACACGTCAGAACTAATAGGCAGTTTACCGAGTCATGTCGATTCATGTGGCGAAGACGGTGAGTTCCATACTCTAGTGACGTCAGCACCGTGTTTTAAAGGAAGGCTTAAGGTAGAGCTACAAAATGTAGAGGAAGGTGAGCGTTTTGTTCATCAACGCTATAAAGCTTGCATTATATAGAGTGAGGATTGGCGAAAACTAAGCGAAGGAGTATCATTGCAGCGAAACTTATTATAGGTAATCGCTGTGTCGGATAGTCTACAAAAAAATATATTGGTCTTTGATTCTGGAGTGGGTGGTCTATCTGTATATAAAGAGATAAGTCAGTTACTACCGAATCATAACTATATCTATGTATTCGACAACGAGGCTTATCCTTATGGTGAACTCGACCAGCAAGTGCTCATTCGCAGAGTTCAAAGCATCGTGGCCAGTTTTGTGGCTAGTCACGCGATTGATATTGTAGTGATAGCTTGTAATACGGCGAGCACGATTGTCTTACCGACACTCAGAGCTAATAATCTTATCCCTATTGTCGGTGTTGTTCCGGCAATTAAGCCTGCATCCCTGCTTGCTAATAAAGCGGTCGGTCTTATTGCTACTCCCGCAACGATCACTCGTCAATATACGCATGACTTAATCAAAAACTTCTCGAGTAACAAAAGAGTCGAGCTTTTAGGTTCTACTCGGCTGGTGGATATGGCAGAAGAGAAACTCAGAGGTGAGGTGATTAATCTTCAAGAGTTGCAGCAAATCCTTCAACCGATGCTCAACACTATAGATGTGGCCGTTTTAGGATGTACACATTTCCCATTGATAAAGTCAGAGATTCAACAGGTCTTAGGTAGCAATGTTTTATTGGTTGATTCTGGTAAAGCGATCGCTAAGCGAGTGCAAGATTTATTGGATTTGGAAAGTGATAATAAAGAGGGGGGAGTGCGTGAGGTTTTTTGTAGTGCACTTCCTAAAAAAGAAAGTGCACTAAATAGCATGTTAAAGCAGTTAGGGTTTAGCTCAATTCAGATTCGTCCGCTTCAGGATGTTTAGGATCATTTGCAACACGTACTTTTAAAGTTCGTTGCATGTAATCTTTATCGTTAAGTGCAGATATTGCATGATTCACATCATTACTTGCCATAACAACAAATCCAAAGCCTCTTCTTTTACCAGTACGTTTGTCTTTCATTAAACGTACTGCAAATACTTCACCATGCTCTGAGAATAATTCACGTACATGTGATTCGTTCGCTTTGTATGGAAGGTTACCCACATAAAGTGTTTTTGTTGAAGCCTTAGGTTCTGAATCTGATTTTGAGTCGGTGCTTGAAAAGTTAACAACAAAAGCGGAAGCCAAGACACCAAGGATAAAGGTAATTGCAGGCGATATATCTACCTGAGAGAAAACAATGCCGCCTAATACAGCCAGTGCGACAATTAACAACATCGATTTTTTTGAGTTCATATCGGAATACTACATATTAATAAACGAAATAGACGCATCTACCATTAACAAAATAGACACATGAATCTTACGTTCATGGCTTCCATTTTTCCAATGTATTGCTGTGATACGTCTCAAATGTTTAGTTTTTATTCGAAAAATGCGGATCTGGTGGCTTTTTAGGCGAACAAAACTTTTATTTCAAAAAGCCCTTGTGCTCCCCTTCAATCTCTCTATAATGCCGCCTCACCGACACGGAGTGAGACGAAAGTCACACAGCGAAATCGGTAGAGAAAAAGAGTTTGAAAATAACCCTTGACTCTCAAAGTGGTGCAGGTATAGTGCGCACCCCTAGCGACTGAGATGTGAATCACAAAACGCTAGCGCTCTTTAACAATTTAAACCTATCAATCTGTGTGGGCACTCGTTGATGAATATCAAAACGTTTTATCGTTAGATAAAACAGATTCTTCGGAATCAAAATTGATTTCAATGAACTGAGTGACCAATACAAATAACTACTTTCTCTTGTAGAAAGAAGGTATTTGGCACAGTCAATTCATTATCATTCTGTTGGAATGATAATAGCTTTAGAATTACATGTTCATTTTCGAATGAATATTAGTTTTGAAGTCAGTATTCGTTGAGTCACAAAATCTTAAATTGAAGAGTTTGATCATGGCTCAGATTGAACGCTGGCGGCAGGCCTAACACATGCAAGTCGAGCGGAAACGACACTAACAATCCTTCGGGTGCGTTAATGGGCGTCGAGCGGCGGACGGGTGAGTAATGCCTAGGAAATTGCCTTGATGTGGGGGATAACCATTGGAAACGATGGCTAATACCGCATAATGCCTACGGGCCAAAGAGGGGGACCTTCGGGCCTCTCGCGTCAAGATATGCCTAGGTGGGA
>NZ_JAKJSX010000022.1:0-42236 GCF_050337435.1 Vibrio satsumensis
ATCTATCTATCTATCTATCTATCTATCTATCTATCTATCTATCTATCTATCTATCTATCTATCTACGTACCAATTTGCTTCTCTCTTTATTTTCCTGATTGTTTTTTATCTATCTGCTTAATTGTCTATCGGTAAGTAAAATGGCTGTTAGCACGTAAAATAAAAGCGTTACTCAAAATTTAGATATAAAAAAACCGGCCTAGGCCGGTTTTTTTCGTTTTGCGTTGTAATCAAATTTCTATTAAAGAGCTTTGATTGCAGCAGCGAAACGAGACTTATGACGTGCAGCTTTATTCTTATGAATAAGGCCTTTAGTCGCCATACGGTCAAGAAGTGGTGTAACTTCTACAAGAGCAGCAGTTGCAGCTTCTTTATCACCAGCTGCAATAGCTGCGATAGTCTTTTTCATGTAAGTGCGCATCATAGAACGACGGCTAGCATTGTGCTGGCGACGTTTCTCAGCTTGGATAGCGCGCTTCTTAGCAGATTTACTGTTTGCCAAGGGTCTAACTCCCAAAAACTTAGTTCGGTGACAATTTAAGGGCGAGGACTATCCCTCATTAGCGCTTAATTGTCAAATGATTTGTGCAAAAACCAATCGTAGCCAAACAAACTTTGGTATGGAAAGGTCATCGCGGTTAAGATGGCGGGGATTCTAACAGCATTTTTAGACCAATGCTAATAAATATGCTTCTTAGGATAGGATAGTATTTATCCTCGCTTGAAAGTAATCAACCAGTGTCAGAGGTTTCTGTGAGTAAACGACTATTAAAGTCAGGCCTGATTGTCAGTGCAATGACTTTTGTTTCCCGTGTGTTGGGGCTAGTACGTGATGTAGTAGTAGCAAATTTGATGGGGGCTGGAGCGAGTGCTGATGTATTCTTCTTCGCTAATAAGATTCCTAATTTCTTACGTCGACTTTTTGCAGAAGGTGCGTTTTCTCAAGCGTTTGTTCCTGTATTAACGGAATATCACGCAGCAGGTGATAAAGATAAGACTCGAGATTTAATTGCCAAAGTATCGGGTACGCTCGGAGTTTTAGTGTCTATCGTCACCGTTATCGGGGTATTGGGCTCTGGCGTGATCACCGCGATGTTTGGTGCGGGTTGGTTTATCGACTGGCTAAATGATGGCCCATCAGCGCCAAAATTTGAGCTAGCGAGCTTTATGCTCAAGATTACCTTTCCTTATTTGTGGTTTATCACCTTCGTAGCTTTATCTGGGGCCATTCTTAATACATTAGGTAAGTTTGCGGTCTCTTCTTTTACTCCAGTGTTCTTGAACGTGATGATCATTGCTTGTGCTTGGTTTCTTGCTCCTAATTTAGAACAACCTGAAATTGGTTTATCCATCGGCGTTTTTCTTGGAGGCTTAGTTCAATTCCTGTTCCAAATGCCTTTCCTGATTAAAGCGGGTGTATTGGTTAAGCCTAAATGGGGGTGGAGAGATCCGGGCGTCGTTAAGATCCGCACATTAATGATCCCAGCTCTGTTTGGTGTGTCTGTTAGTCAAATTAACTTGTTGTTTGATACTTTCATTGCCAGTTTCCTAGCGACGGGCTCTATCAGTTGGCTGTATTACTCGGACAGATTATTGGAATTTCCACTTGGTTTGTTTGGTATTGCCATTGCGACGGTTATTCTTCCGGCTTTATCTCGTAAGCACGTTGATGCTCAAGGGGAAGGGTTTGCTCATACCATGGACTGGGGCGTGCGCATGGTTTTGCTGCTTGGTATTCCTGCGATGTTAGGTCTTATCGTTTTAGCTAAACCTATGCTGATGGTGCTATTCATGCGCGGTGAGTTTTCTCCACATGATGTACAGCAGGCATCGATGTCATTAGTAGCCTACGCGTCAGGCTTGCTTAACTTCATGTTGATTAAAGTTTTAGCCCCGGGCTATTACTCTCGCCAAGATACCAAAACACCGGTTAAGTACGGCATTATCGCAATGGTGACCAATATGGTGTTTAACGCGATCTTTGCTTATTTCTATGGTTATGTGGGTTTGGCTATTGCGACGGCGCTGTCTGCCTTTGTGAATATGGCACTGCTATATCGCGGCTTACACCTTGCTGGTGTCTACAAACTAACAAAGACGACTTTGTTGTTCTGCGCGAAGTTAATTGTCTCTGGCGGTGTGATGGTTGCGGCTATTTTGTGGCAGCTAGATAATATGCAACAGTGGCTTGAATGGAGCTTTAGTCAGAGAGCGCTGATGCTAACAGGCTTGATTGGACTTGGTGGCTTTGTTTATATTGTTTCGGTACTGGTTTTAGGTATCCGAGTAAAACATTTAAAAGCAGCGACAGATTAATACTGATTAGTATATAATCCGTCGGTTTCACACAATAAATGATGCAAATAACAGGTTTTAGCTGATCATAATGGAACTGATCCGAGGTATACACAATATTAAAGCGCAGCATCATGGCTGTGTATTAACCATAGGTAACTTCGATGGTGTTCATTTAGGACATCAAGAGGTTCTGAGTCAGGTTTCTAAACAAGCTGCAGCATTAGGGCTACCTTCTGTTGTTATGACGTTTGAACCGCAGCCTATGGAGCTGTTTGCCCGAGATAGAGCGCCAGCACGTTTAACTCGCTTACGAGACAAATACGTGCAACTGAGTAAGCTAGATATCAGTCGCTTATTGTGTGTCAATTTTAATCAGTATTTTGCAAGTTTATCCGCAGAAGCATTCATTAAAGCTCTTTTGGTTGATAAGCTTGGTGTGAAGTTCTTGGTGGTTGGTGACGATTTTTGCTTTGGTAAAGGTCGCACTGGTAATTTCGCTATGCTCAAAGAGGCGGGCGAGAAGTACGGTTTTGAGGTGGTAAGCACCCAAAGCTATTGCTTAAACCAATTACGAGTAAGTAGTACTGAGATACGAAATGCATTAGCGGTCGATGACTTGGCTGCAAGTGCTACCATGTTAGGACGTGATTACAGTATTAGTGGTCGAGTGTCCCATGGTCGAAAACTAGGGAGAACTATCGGTTTCCCTACCGCTAATATTCCATTAAAGCGTTGTGTTTCTCCTGTATCGGGAGTGTATGTTGTTGAAGCTTTGGATATCGATGGTGTTCCTGTCGGTGGCGTTGCTAATATTGGACAACGACCAACAGTTAATGGGGTAAGGCAGCAATTAGAAGTGCACTTTTTTGACTTTAAAGCCAATTTATATGGTAAACAGTTAGAAGTACGACTTTTGCACAAACTGCGCGACGAGATAAAATTTGAATCGTTCGACGCACTAAAGAATCAAATAGAATTGGATGCTGAAGCCGCAAGGGTGTGGCTGCTTCAGCTAAAGAATTAATCGGATGATTCCACCGATTAACATAATGTCTAACTTCGCCCAATATAACGGAATTAAGAATCGATGAGTGATTATAAAGATACCCTGAACTTACCAGAAACAGGGTTCCCAATGCGCGGCAATCTGGCAAATCGTGAGCCAGAAATGCTGAAGCGTTGGTACAAAGAAGATCTTTACGGCGAAATCCGTAAGGCAAAGAAAGGTAAAAAATCTTTCGTACTACATGATGGCCCTCCATACGCGAACGGCGACATTCACATTGGCCACGCGCTGAATAAGATTCTTAAAGACATTATTATCAAATCTAAGACCCTTTCTGGTTTTGATGCACCGTACATCCCTGGTTGGGACTGTCACGGTCTTCCGATCGAGTTAATGGTTGAGAAGAAGAAAGGTAAGCCTGGTCAGAAGATTTCGGCTGCTGAATTCCGCGAAGAGTGTCGTAAGTACGCTGCGGGTCAAGTTGAAGGTCAGAAAGAGAGCTTCAAACGTCTTGGTATCATGGGCGAGTGGGACAAACCTTACCGCACTATGGATTTTGGCACTGAAGCGAACATCATTCGTTCTCTAGGCAAAATCGCAGACAAAGGTCACCTTCTTAAAGGTTTCAAACCAGTTCACTGGTGTACTGACTGTGGTTCTGCTCTGGCTGAAGCTGAAGTTGAATATAAAGATAAAGTTTCTCCATCTATCGATGTGAAATTTACTGCAGCTGACGAAGCGGCACTTCTAGAGAAATTTACTCTAGCTGAAGGTCATGCGGGTCAAGGCGAAATTTCAATCGTTATCTGGACGACAACACCATGGACTCTGCCGGCGAACCGCGCAGTATGTCTACGTGATGATCTTGAATACGTGCTTATCCAAGTTGAAGCGAATGGCGACCTGCCTGCTCAACGTATCGTTGTTGCTTCTGAATTAGCAAAAGACGTAATGGACCGTGCAGGTATCGAGCATTTCCATAACCTTGGTTTTGCTACAGGTGCTGATCTTGAGCTTTCTCAGTTCAACCACCCGTTCTACGATTTTACTGTTCCTGCTGTTCTTGGTGACCACGTGACAACGGATTCAGGTACTGGTGTGGTTCACACTGCGCCTGGCCACGGTCAAGAGGATTTCGTGGTTGGTAAGAAGTACAACCTAGAAATCGCTAACCCAGTTGGTTCAAACGGCGTTTACCTGCCAGATACTGAGCTATTTGCTGGTCAGCATGTATTCAAAGCGAACGACTCTGTTTTAGAAGTTCTAAAAGAGAAAGGTGCACTTCTGCATCACCACGCATACGAGCACAGCTACCCACACTGTTGGAGACACAAAACTCCAATCATCTTCCGTGCAACACCACAATGGTTCATCTCTATGGATCAAGCTGGCCTACGTGCAAAAGCACTAGAGTCAATCAAGAGTGTTGAGTGGTTGCCTGAATGGGGTCAAAGCCGTATCGAAGGTATGGTTGAAGGTCGCCCTGAGTGGTGTATCTCTCGTCAACGTACTTGGGGTGTGCCAATTGCTCTGTTTGTTCATAAAGAAACAGCAGAACTTCACCCAGAAAGCCCAGTGCTTATTGAAAAAGTTGCGAAGCTAGTTGAAGAGAAAGGCATTCAAGCTTGGTGGGATGTAGACGCTGCTGAACTTATGGGCGCAGAAGACGCTGATAAGTACGAAAAAGTAATGGATACGCTAGACGTATGGTTCGACTCAGGTGTTACGCACTTCTCTGTTGTTGATTCTCGCGAAGAGTACAACTTCCCGAACGAAGAGCGCACTCACAGTGCTGATCTTTACCTTGAAGGTTCAGACCAACACCGTGGCTGGTTCCAGTCTTCTCTAATTTCATCTATCGCGATGAAAGACGAAGCACCATACAAGCAAGTACTAACACACGGTTTTGTGGTGGATGGTAACGGCCGTAAGATGTCGAAATCTATCGGTAACGTTGTTGCACCTAAAGATGTAACCAACAAGCTAGGTGCAGATATCCTGCGTCTATGGGTTGCTTCTACAGACTACACAGGTGAAGTTGCGGTTTCTGATGAAATCCTAAAGCGTTCAGCGGATGCTTACCGTCGTATTCGTAACACGGCTCGTTTCTTCCTAGCGAACTTGAACGGTTTCAACCCTGAAACTGACCTAGTACCTGCTGAAGAGATGGTTGCACTTGATCGCTGGGCTGTTGGTCGTGCTCAAGCTGCACAAGAAGAGATTGTTAAAGCATACGGCGAGTACAATACTCACGGTGTGACTCAACGTCTAATGCAGTTCTGTTCTATCGAAATGGGTTCTTTCTACCTAGACGTAATTAAAGACCGTCAGTACACAGCGAAGCAGGGCAGCCATGCTCAACGTAGCTGTCAGACTGCGCTTTACTACATCGTAGAAGCTCTCGTTCGTTGGATGGCACCTATCATGTCGTTCACTGCAGATGAAATCTGGAATGAAATGCCGGGTGAGCGCGACACGTTCGTATTCACAGGTGAGTGGTTCGAAGGTCTATTTGGTCTTGCTGAAGGCGAAGAGCTAAGCAACGAATTCTGGACTGAAATCCAATCTGTTCGTGGCGCAGTGAACAAGCTTCTTGAAGATGCTCGTAAAGAGAAAACGATCGGTGGTGCACTGCAAGCTGAAGTTACTCTATACGCTGACGACGCACTAGCGGCGAAAATCAACAAGCTAGAAGATGAGCTACGTTTCGTACTTATCACTTCTGCAGCTGTTGTTAAGCCACTGAGCGAGAAGTCTGATGCAGCGCAAGCGACAGACGTTGCTGGTCTATTCGTTGAAGTTGCAGCTACTGAAGCTGAGAAGTGTGATCGTTGCTGGCACCACACTCCAGATGTAGGCACTATCGAAGGTCACGAGAAAGTTTGTGGTCGTTGTGTGTCGAACATCGACGGTGAAGGCGAAGTGCGTAAGTTCGCATAACGACTCAGAGAAAGACTGAACTTTTTGTAAAAATCATAGCCCCAGTATCAACTGGGGTTATTTTTAGTTATAGGAAATGTGTTTAACCAAGTCGGTAATCAAAGCCACTTAAGGTGACTAACAATGAATATCAACTTCGTAAATACTAGGAATTGAAATGAGTGAAGTTTCGTTAAAACAATCTGGTGTACGTTGGTTATGGCTGGCTCTATTGGTCTTCTTGGCTGATATCGGCATTAAACTCTTTGTCATGGACAATATGGGTTATGGCTGGGCAAACCGTATTGAGGTGCTGCCATTCTTTAACTTTCTGTATGTGCATAACTACGGTGCAGCGTTTAGCTTCTTGAGTGAACAAAGTGGTTGGCAGCGTTGGTTATTTACGGGTATCGCCTTTGCGGTAACAGGCATGCTGACGTACTGGATGAGCAAACTACCAGCAGCAGAGAAGTGGAATAACATTGCTTATGCGATCATCATTGGTGGCGCAGTAGGTAATGTGTTTGACCGAGTCGTACATGGCTTTGTTGTCGATTACTTAGACTTCTACTGGGGCACTTACCACTGGCCTGCATTTAACTTAGCGGATATGGGAATCTGTATCGGTGCTGCGATGATCATCTTAGATGGTTTCCGTAAGAAAGACGAAAGCAAATAGCTTGCCTCAAAGTCAGTCTATGACTCACAGAATAGAATAGCCCTAAGCGCTGTCGGTTGATTCCGACGGCGCTTTTTTTTATGCTGCAAGTAATATGAGAGCGAAGCAAATGGCGTTTTCAAATAATAAAGAAATCTAAGGAAAGTAACGTGGCAGCAATTAAAAATGATTCAGCAGTAACTCTACATTTTACGATTAAAATGAAGGATGGTTCAGTTGCCGATAGTACGGAAAATATGGGCAAACCAGCAAAGTTCGTCATGGGCGATGGCAGTCTAAGTGAGAACTTTGAAGCGTGCTTACTGGGACTTGAAGCTGGAACTGAAAAGTCTATCGAACTGAAAGCAGAAGACGCGTTTGGTATGCCAAACCCTGATCATATTCACTATATGGATCGTGCTAAGTTTGTTGGCGATTCTGAAGTTGAAGTGGGCACTATCATGGCATTCTCTGGTCCTGACGGTATGGAAATCCCAGGGATTATTACTGACATCGCAGGTGATTCAGTGACGGTTGATTTTAACCACCCACTTGCTGGTCAAGACGTTACGTTTGACGTCAACATCTTAGCGGTAGAATAACTATCTTAACGTTAGAATAGCTGTCTTCACGCTAGAACAAGATAGCCTTACAGCTGTGATGTCACCCAGAGCTTCACTGTCTAGACGCTTCACTGTAGAATGCGAACCTCGCTGACGGCGAACTCTATAGAAACAACCTTAGTACCGCGGTAAATGATGAGCAATGAAATGAAAATAATGTTAGCTAACCCTCGTGGCTTTTGTGCCGGTGTCGATCGTGCGATCAGCATCGTAGAGCGTGCACTCGAAATGTATCAGCCACCGATCTATGTTCGCCATGAAGTGGTACACAACCGCTTTGTTGTTGAGGGGCTCAAACAGCGTGGTGCTATTTTTGTCGAAGAACTGAGTGAAGTACCAGACGACAACATCGTGATCTTCTCGGCTCACGGTGTTTCTCAAGCGGTTCGTAAAGAAGCGAAAGAGCGTGAGTTAACGGTATTCGATGCGACGTGTCCTTTGGTGACTAAAGTTCATATGGAGGTTGCTCGTGCGAGCCGCAAACATATGGAAGTAGTACTGATTGGCCACGCGGGTCACCCTGAAGTGGAAGGCACTATGGGTCAGTACGCGAGCCAAACTGGTGGTATGTACTTGGTTGAAAGACCAGAGGACGTACAGAATCTAGTGGTGAACGATCCGAGTAACCTGCACTATGTTAGCCAAACTACCTTGTCTGTTGATGAAACGGCAGATGTAATTGAAGAGTTGCGTCGTGTATTCCCTGAGATTCAAGGCCCTCGTAAAGACGACATCTGTTATGCGACTCAAAACCGTCAAGATGCCGTGCGTGAGATGGCGAATGACGTTGATGTAGTGATTGTTGTTGGTTCTAAGAACTCATCTAACTCAACTCGCCTAAAAGAGCTGGCTGAGAAGCTAGGTACGCCAGGCTACCTAACTGACTGTCCTGAAGACATTCAAACCGAGTGGGTTGAAGGCAAAAAGAAAATCGGTGTAACAGCCGGTGCTTCTGCTCCTGAAGAGTTAGTAAACCAAATCTTAGATCGTATTCGTGAGCTGGGTGCTACCGAGGTTGAAGAGATTCAAGGTCGTGAAGAGAACATGTTCTTCGAAGTGCCGAAAGAGCTGCAGATTAAGCAAGTCGACTAATCGTTATGGATTGGTGACAAGATCGATTCGCAAACACTATCGATTTGTAAACACTATCGATTTGCAAACAGTAAAAAGCCAACGTTGATACGTTGGCTTTTTTGATCGTACTTTGGAACAAGGCGTCGAACTTCTAACTCGTTACTGGAGACCGAGTTGCTCTTTTAAAGTCTTTAAGTAACGACGGCTAACAGGGACTTCAAAGCCAGTAAGGGTAATGATCTCCGCTAATCCATTCTCTAGCAGTTTGATCTCTTGGATCGATTTTATGTTGATCAAATATTGGCGATGACAGCGGATCAAATCGGTTTTTTCTTCCAAGATCTTTAGCGTTAACTGTGAGGTCGCGGTTTGCGATGAGCTACGAACATGCACACCACTGATATCGGAATAGGCGCACTCGACCGTTTGGCTTGCCATGATCACAATGCGGTTGTGACCAATACACGGAATCTGCTCTAAGTGGCAGGGAGCAATCGCTGAGATGTTCTGTTCTGGTGCTTTCTGGTTTTGTTTGATGACTTTATTTAGACGACAAACGCTCTTGTTTAATCGACAAGGCTCGACTGGCTTAAGTAGGTAATCAAATGCGTTATCTTCAAAGGCTTGAATCGCATATTGGTCGTAGGCGGTAACGAATACCACGTAAGGCATGGTGTCTGGGTCAAGCATGCTTAACAGTTCAATCCCGGTAACCTGCGGCATTTGGATATCCAAATACACGACATCAGGCTTGAGTAGATTGATCTGTTTCAGTCCTTCGATCGCGTTACTCGCTTGGCCAATGATTTCCACTTCTCCGGTTTCGGTTAGCAGCTCAATCAGTTCTTCTCGAGCAAAAAGCTCATCATCGACAACTAATGCCTTTAACATCCTACAATCTTCATCTTGGTTCTATCCCTGCTTGATTCACGCTTATCTTTTAAATGTCTGCTTCTAATTGTTTCAACTCGGAGCGATTTGTCTCCGAAAATACCATTATTTTAGTATAGGTATGATAAAGCTCATTCGAGTAAATTGCTGTGGCTGAGATTCTATTTTTAGTGCTGAATCTTGTCCAAAGAAATTAGTGAGTCGTTTGTCAACAATTTCCATACCTAATCCTACGTGATCTTGAGATGGCTTCTGATAATTACCCGCGTTGTCTTCAACGGTTAACTTGAATCCACCCTCGAAAGCTTCGCTATAGATCTTCACTTTGCCGCCTTCCAACATGTTTGAAATCCCATGTTTGATGGCGTTTTCTACCAGCGGTTGCAGGGTAAAGCTCGGCAATTGAGATTCATACAACTGCGGGTCGATATCCCATTCCACTTCTAGTCGATCGGTAAAGCGTGCTTTCTCTATGGTCAGGTAAGCGTTGACGTGTGCCAGCTCGTCTTTGAGCTTCACGGTGTTGATGTTCTGCTTTAGGTTGCTTCTAAAGAAGTGAGATAGGTGCTGAATCAACTCTCGAGCTTTATCTGGGTCACGGCGTGTTACTGCGCTGATGGTGTTAAGCGCATTGAACAAGAAGTGTGGGTTAACCTGAGCGTGCAGCAGCTTGATTTCCGCTTGTGTCAGTAGCGTCTGTTGTTGCTGATAGTTGCTAAATAGGATCTGGCTCGATAATAGCTGAGCGATACCTTCACCCATCGACATATTGATGGTCGAGAATAGTTTTAGCTTTGGCTCATACAGTTTAATGGTGCCGACCACTTCGTTACCCGCACGGAGTGGAATAATCAGAGCTGAGCCCAATTTACAATCCTGCGACAAGGAGCATTGGTATGGGTTCTCTTTGCCATCAAGGTAGATGATGTCGTTCTGTTCCATCGAAGTGAGCGTGCTTTGTGATGAAATTGGGGTATTTGGAATATGGTGTTCATCACCAATGCCGACGAACGCGAGAATTTTTTCTCTGTCGGTAATCGCTACCGCACCAACATTGGTCTCTTCATAAACGATACGTACGATTTTTTGTGCGTTATCGGAATTGAACCCGCCATGCAAAATACCTACCGAACGCTCTGCGATGGTTAATGCGCGGCGTGAGAAGGTAGCCGAGTATTTTTCGAAGATGGTTTTCCTGTCTTGGATGATGCTCATGAACAGCGCTGCACCGACTGAGTTAGCAATGATCATTGGCGCAGCAATATCAGAGACCAGAGCGTAGGACTGTTCGAAGGGTTTTGCGACCGCCAGTAGAATCAGCATTTGAATGATCTCTGCAAACAGGGTTACCGAGAAAACCACCAACGGGTTAAACAGTTGGCTGGCTTTGTTCTTTCTGACTAAGTAAACGTGCAATAGGCCACCAATCAAGCCTTCTGCTGTGGTCGAAATAGCACAAGCCAAGTCTGTGAAACCGCCTAATGAGTAACGGTGAATACCGCCAGTAAAGCCGACGGCAAAGCCAACCACAGGGCCGCCAAACAGACCCCCCATAACCGCACCCATCGCACGAGTGTTGGCTATCGCGTCATTAATCTGCAGTCCGAAATAGGTACCCATAATACAGAACAGAGAAAACAGAACATAACAGCTGACTTTATGACTTAAGCGTGAAGATATGCTCAACAAAGGCAGAATCAATGGGGTTTTACTTAGCATATAAGCAATCACTAAGTAGACACAGGTTTGTTGCAGTAGAGAGAGAATGAGTTCCATATTTTCACCTATTGAGACGCTTGTTAAGTGTAAAGCTCATTGCGTGGTAACGGTAGCTTTGCTTGTGTTTTCGTTGGTTATATCGAGCGGTCATTGCTTCTCAGGCTGAGATGCCAATATTGAGATACAGTAAAGCCCATCACGGTGGACGGGCTTTAGTCTTAATTTCCAAGAATCACTGGGTGATTACGGGAGCAAGCGAAGTGTGTTTGGCTTGTTCTTTTGTCTCTCTATGAAGACTTGTCTCTTTTTATCAAT
Organism: Vibrio satsumensis; assembly: GCF_050337435.1. Taxonomy (NCBI): domain Bacteria; kingdom Pseudomonadati; phylum Pseudomonadota; class Gammaproteobacteria; order Vibrionales; family Vibrionaceae; genus Vibrio; species Vibrio satsumensis. The sequence goes on from NZ_JAKJSX010000022.1 coordinate 11,504, forward strand.
ATCCTGAAAGAGCTAGGCGGTTTTGGTGACGCCTTTTGCTTCTTTTTCTTCTTCATCAGCAAGGTCGATATCGCCTTTGCCTTTTGAAATTTTGATAACGTAAGCTGCAATACCGAATGCACTTACCACGCCGATGATGGTTGAAAGCTGCATTGGCAGACCGAAGCCTAGCTGGCTGTTGTTCAGGATGAATGTAATACACACAGAAGTCATGAACACAGCTGGAACCGTTGTTACCCAGTGCAGTTTATTGTGACGAAGTAGGTAAGCCGAAGCTGTCCATAGCATCATTACTGCTGTTGATTGGTTAGCAAAACCGAAGTAACGCCAGATGATACCGAAATCTACTTGAGTCAGGATACCACCGATAACGAACAGTGGTAGAGCCATCAGTAGGCGGTTACGCAGTGTTTTCTGCTCCATGTTGAAGTATTCAGCAAGGATAAGACGGCTTGAGCGGAACGCCGTGTCACCAGAAGTGATTGGTAGAATAACCACGCCAAGGAAAGCAAGGATACCACCGAATACACCCAGTAGACCAAATGAAGCGCTGTATACCACGTTACCTGGACCACCGTTTGCAATCGCGTCAGACAAAGACTCAACAGAGCCGAAGAATGATAGCGCAAGTGCGCACCAGATTAGAGCAATGATACCTTCACCAATCATTGCACCGTAGAATACGAAGCGACCGTTCTTCTCGTTTTCCATACAACGCGCCATTAAAGGAGACTGAGTTGCGTGGAAGCCAGAGATTGCACCACAAGCGATAGTGATGAATAGAGCTGGCCAAAGTGGTAGGTCATTCGGGTTCATGTTAGTGAACATGTCTTTCATCTCGAAGCCGCCCATGATTTGGTGCTCGTCAGATAGACCAATCGCAGTGATTAGGCCAACAGACATAAAGATAAGTAGTGCACCGAACAGTGGGTAGAAGCGACCAATGATTTTATCGACAGGGACAATCGTTGCGATGATGTAGTAAGCAAATATGATAACAACCATGGTTGTTGCAGACATCGCGAAATCAGTTTGGTCGTTCACTAGGTTAGTGATCATGCCTGCAGGAGCAGATACGAATACGACACCAACTAGAAGCAGTAGAACAATGGCAAAGATGTTCATAAAGTGTTTTGCGCCATTGCCTAGGTAACGTCCAGTGATGGTTGGAACTGAAGCACCGCCGTTACGGATAGATAACATTCCTGAGAAATAGTCGTGTACCGCACCTGCGAAGATACAACCTAGCACGATCCAAAGCATCGCTGCCGGACCATAAAGGGCACCCATGATAGGGCCGAAGATTGGACCGACACCTGCAATGTTAAGCAGCTGAACTAGGTAAACCTTTGGCGTCGACATTGGAACGTAGTCCACGCCATCTTGCTTAGTGTGAGCGGGTGTTTGACGCTTTTCATTGATACCGAAAATTTTCTCGATAAAGGCACCGTAAATAAAGTAGCCACCAATGAGTGCTGCAACACAGGTAAGAAACCACATCATAATTTGTTATCCCTGAATGTATTAATTAAGTCAGGGTGTATATTAGAGGAGTGTATGAGAAGAAACTTCCGCTATGAGAGTGAGTGGTCGAATAGTCAATTAAGTGGTGTTATAACTGATTGAGTGGTTTGTTACGTTTGCAGAGCGGTTGGTTATTCATGTTGAGATGTGTCTTGCTTCTGGTAAGTGGTGATTTATCAGCTTTAAGCGGTAACCAATAGATATCAGTGGCAGATAACAGACATAAGTGGACATCAGCCAGTGTTCAGCGGAGAATCACCACAAATGCAACGCTTCGTCAGGAAGTGGCTAGGTAAATATAAAGGACTGAAATGAAAAAAATAATCGCACTATTCGCCGTGGCATTTAGCCTTGCAGGATGCAGCGCCAATGTTCAAGATTTAGCAGCTGAAGGCAATTGGCAAGAGATTGGCTATCGTGATGGTATCAAAGGCCACACTCAACGTTCGTATTCAGAGATGACTGAGCTTGGCGCAGTCGATCAAGCGAGTTACACAGAAGGTTACCACCTAGGTGTGGCTGAATATTGTAATCCGAACCATGCTTATCAGATTGGTTTATCTGGTCAGGTGTATGAAGGCGTGTGTTCTGGTACGGAAGACGCTCAACGTTTCCGTATGGAATGGCAACGTGGCTGGGATGAGTTCTCAAACGACTATTAAGCCCAAGCTAGCGATAAAAAATTAAAACTAAAAAAGACCAGTACCGCATGTGCACTGGTCTTTTTGTATGTAGCGATAGTAACAGTCAACAGCAGACTATTGATTATTTTCGACTGCTTTTCTCAAGAAGCCATTTTGCTTATCAAGCTGAGCCTTGGCCAATTCTAAATCTAGCCCTGTTAGAATCATCAAAATAGACAACTTCACATCGTAATCAGTCGTTTTAAGTGTCGAGACTGCCAGTGCTTTGTCGCACTCAGTTGCTTGGATAACGATACGAGCAGCGCGGGCAACCAACTTTTCATTGGTTGCTTTTACGTCGACCATCAGATTTTGGTAGCTTTTACCAATGCGAATCATGCTGGCAGTCGTCAGCATATTAAGCACCAGCTTTTGTGCTGTACCTGATTTGAGGCGTGTTGAACCAGTCAATGCTTCTGGGCCAACCACCGGGCTAATTGCGATTTGAGCGATTTCAGCAATTGGAGAGTCAGGGTTACAAGACAATGCAACGGTCACCGCGCCAAGTTGATTGGCATAGTTGAGTGCACCAATCACGTAAGGTGTGCGACCACTGGCAGCTATACCCACCACGACATCATTTTCTGAAAATTGAATCGCTTTCAGATTTTCAATACCGAGAGTTAGCGAGTCTTCTGCGCCTTCTTTAGCTTTTAAAATCGCCTCTGGTCCGCCAGCGATTAGGCCGATAACCATCTTGTCTGAGACGCCGAAAGTCGGCGGGCATTCTGATGCGTCTAACACACCTAATCGACCACTGGTGCCTGCGCCCATATAAATCAGTCGACCACCGTTTTGAAAGGCATGAGCAATTTTATCTACCGCTTTCGCGATCTGCGGCAGTTCCGCTTCAATCGCCAGTGGGACTTGTTTGTCTTGTTGGTTAATCTTTTCAACCACTTCGAGAGAGGTGAGCAGATCAATATCCATAGTATCAGGGTTTCTCCCCTCCGAAACGAGGTGCGAGAGCGCTGATATGAGAGCGTCGTTACTCATAATGATCCTTAAATGGTGATTCTAAAATGATGGTTCTAAAATGGTTTAGTCAGCACGATAGAGAACGCCTAGAGAGGCCGCTCTGCTTGCGCCAGTCACTTCTGGCAAATTGCTTGGCAGTTGATGAACATGACGTTGAGCAAGCCACGCAAAAGCCATCGCTTCCATGTAATCGGCATCAACGCCTTTACTGGTTGTTGAGTCAACACCCCAACTTGGAAGCAGTTCGGACAATCTCTTCATCAACAATGGGTTTCTTGTACCACCGCCACACACATACAGTGCAGGTTGGTTACCCAAGCGATAAGCTTTCACTTCATTGGCTATCGTCAATGCGGTGTATTCACAAAGCGTGCACTGAACATCTTCTGCCGTAATATCTTTAAATTCTGTAAGCTGTTGCTCTAGCCAGGGTAGGTTGAACAGCTCTCTGCCGGTACTTTTCGGTGGCATTTGAGATAGATAAGATTCATTTAACAGCTGTTCGAGCAAGGCTTGATTGAGTTGACCTTTAAGTGCGAATTGCGCATCACGGTCAAACTTCTCGCCCGTGTGTTTATCAACCCAAGCGTCCATCAACATATTCCCTGGGCCTGTATCATAACCAAGTGTTGGCTGATTCGGGCGCAGCACTGAAATATTCGAGATACCACCAATATTCAACACCACAACCGAGCTGTCTTGCGGGTGGAAAATTGTATGGTGGAAGGCGGGGACTAACGGTGCACCTTGTCCGCCTAATGCCATGTCTTTACGTCTGAAGTCAGCGACGGTTTGAATCTGTGTTTTAGCGGCAATGATGTTGGCATCACCCAGCTGCATGGTAAATGGAGATTCGCCTGTTGGCTGATGAAACACTGTTTGGCCATGATTACCAATCGCAGTCACAGAAGATGCAGGTGTGTCTGACTTGTCGAGAAGTTGCAGAACCGCTTCAGCAAACAGATGGCCAAGCTGGTGGTCTAGCTCACCAATAGCAATCAAATCCGTTTTCTGACCAATACACACCTCAAGCAGACGTGCTTTAAGATCATCAGGTATAGGGAACTCATCATGCGCGAGCAATGTGATACGAGTATCTTCTATCGACACTAATGCCGTATCAACGCCGTCCATACTCGTGCCGGACATCACGCCAATATATAACTCTGACTTCATGGTCATTTCCTTAATTAAACGGGTAGAGCTTTTGATGTGCGATGATTTCTGCACCATCTAAAGCATTACCTTGAATCTCTAAGCTGCGAGCTTGTAGTTCTTGTGGCAGTTTTTTACGATAGAAAGAACCTAAGCTGCCTAAGAACATAATCGGTAGTGAATTGTTGTCTGAACATGCTCGAGTAAGCAGCTCTATTTCTTCAATACCTTGCTTTAATATGAGACTTGCCGTTGGACAGCGCTGTTCCATGTCGACGAGTTCTCGTGCAAATTGAGCATAATCAGTTGCGTTGGCCGTGCTTATCCAATCTAAAATTTGACTGCGATTGCACCCTGACTTTTTCATCACTAGTAGACTTGTGAAAGATGGCTGTTTGCCATCGAATTCACTGAGAGTCTGTTGAACTGCTCGAAACCCAAGCCAAGCACCGCCACCCTGATCGCCTATCGGGAAGCCCCAGCCACCAAATTGATGTGTTTTGTGGTGGGTATCTAACTGAATCGCAACCGAACCTGTACCAATGGCAATGCAGTTTACGCCTTCCCCTATATTTGCACCAACGACCGACGTTTCAGCATCGGTCGTCACATACCGGTTTGGGAAATGGGACAGTGCCAGTTGTAACTTAGCTTTTAGTTGAGTATTACCTGCGCCAGCAACACCGACCACAATATAACACTGTTTCGGACTGATCTGATTCACACTCAGCATTTCTTCAATGTAATGAGTCAGTTGAGTGATGGCTGTTTCACCGTATAAGGTCAATGACGTTGCGGCTAAAGTGCGCTCTTTAATTACGCTCGGCGTTGGTGAAATTCGTTTTAGCCTCATAGCGGTTTTTGTGCCGCCACCATCGACGGCTAGAGTATGGGTAATCATTGGCTAAACCGTTTGTAGTTTATTAACTTCTTGAGTTTGCTTCTTACCTGAAAGGCATACGATTAACGATACAAATGTGCCAACACAAAGTTGATAAGGGAAAGCTAAACGAATCCCTACCCAATCAGCGTTAATCACGCCCATTACGCTATCCCAAACATAAGCTTGCATCAGCAGTGTGGTGAAGAAGCCAGCCATTAGAGCTAGAGCGACCGAAGTTTCGTTACCGCGCTCGGTGAATATTGCAGTGAAGTAGACACCCAATAATCCTGTGTAGGCAAAGACCATAACACTCAAAGCAAACGACAACAGTGGCATGTCAGTGTACTGCTGCCAGTAGTAACACAGGATACCCATACTACCTAAGGCCACAGCTGCCGCCGCCATACCAAATCGACCAGCTTTCACGTAATGGAAATCATCTTGTACTCCTTTACGAGCTTCTAGCCAAGGCTTGTAGATATCCTGAATAGCTACTGATGACATTGAGTTCAAGCCGGAATTTAGTGTTGAAAGTGCCGCAGCAACAACCCCAACAGTAACCAAGCCTCTAAGACCTGCTGGCATTTCATTCAGCACGTAGTACATGAAAATCGTGACGTTCTCGCCATTAAAATTTTGAACAACCTCTTTGCCTTCAACGCCCATCAGTTCAGGTCTTTGGTAGAAGACATACAAGAGTAGGCCAATTGACATAAATACAAGCACAACTGGAATAGAGAAGATGATTGAGTTAATCATCGCTTTTGAACCTTGCTTGGCATCTTTACATGTTAGAACTCGCTGAGTCATGTCTTGATCAAGGCCAAACGCACCAATGTTTAACAGCACGAATCCCGTGATACATGCCCAAAAGCTGAAGGTACCAGCAGGGCTAAAGTCGAGGTTAAAATCTAATAAAGTCAGTTTCGAAGCTTGGCCTTCACCAGGGTTAGCCAGTACCTGCGCAATTTGGTTGAAATCAGCTGGAATTTGTCCCAATAAATAGATGATCACAGCAATGGCTGCACCGACATAAACCACCAGTTGAATTAGGTCGCTCCAGATAACGGAACGAATGCCACCCATGTAGGTATAAGCAAGGCCAACGGCAACGAGAATGATCACTGAAGTAACTACGCTGCTTGGAGCAATGTCGGTAAATAGAATCATGGAGACAGCGATAGCGGCCATGTATAGGCGTGCACCAGAAGCAAATATGCGACCGACCAAATACATCACGCCTGCACGCTGTTTGGTTTTCTCGCCAAAGCGTACTTTTAGTAGTTCATAAACAGTTGAGACTTTGTTTTGATAGAAACGAGGGATAAGTACCAAGGCAACGAAGATGGCACCAATAATGCCGCCAATATTGGTCGCTAAGTAGGTTAAGTCACCACGGTAGCTAGATTCTGGCCCGCCTAAGAACGTCGCTGCAGATTGTGATGTCGCGAGCACCGAGATAGCCACGACCCACATTGGCATCGAATTACCACCTAAAAAGTAGTCCTTAGTGCTCGTTATTTTTGTTCGGCTGAAGTGCCAACCTGTAAAAGCAATAATGGCGAAATATATCGCAAATACAGCCCAGTCCAGTGAGGTAAATAGTGAATTCATAGCAGCTCCGTAGCATGAATAGGGTAGAGGGTACTTATAATTATTTTTTCAGAATGTCAGTTTGAATAATGAGTTTCAAAATCTATTCCTTGGTGGAATAGTGACCAATGCTTTTCTTTGACCATGATCCCAGAAGGTTGTGCTAGCTATTCCATACGGGAGAATTCGAAGGAATAATTATTCCAATGAAAATACAAAACTCGTTATGATAACGAGGTGCGGTTAGAGAGAAGGGGAAGGGCGTTTAATGAAAGGCATTGCGAAAGTAAAAGCGCTGTTACCCAAGTTGTCTCCATCCGATGCGCTGGTGGCGCGATATGTTCTTGACCACCCACAACAGGTGAAGCAATTATCTTCGCCCGAGTTGGCCAAAGCCGTCGGAGTGAGTCAGTCAACGATAGTGAAGTTTAGTCAGAAGCTTGGTTATAAAGGGTTTTCAGAAATGAAGGTCAAACTCTACCAAAGCGATATGACTTATCAGCCCGTATCTCAACGTGGCATACATGGCACGATTACGCGTAAAGACCCGCCTGATATGGTGATGGACAAACTTCTTGCAAGCAAAACACAATCGCTTGAGCGCACTGTGTTATTAAACGAAGGTGAGCAGCTAAACCATGCCGCAGATATTTTGCATCTTGCACGTAAGGTGCAGATCTCAGGTGTAGGCGCTTCATCTTTGGTGGCGAAAGATCTTGCTTATAAGCTGATGAAAATTGGTCATGCTGCCAATGCAGAGCAGGATGCCCATATTCAAATTGCCAATGCCGCTTCTCTTTCTGAAAATGATGTGTTGATTGCGATTTCTTATTCTGGAAACACCAGAGAAGTGGTGAAGGTTGCTCAGCTAGCTAGATCGAAAAAAGCCAAGGTGATAGTGATTAGTCAGCTATCACCTTCTGCTTTAGACAAATACGCTGACATTAAGTTGATATCAGCAGCCGACGAAAATCATATTCGCAGTTCATCTATAACTGCTCGTGATAGCCAACTTTTTATTACTGACTTGTTGTTCATTGCGTTAACTCAGCAGGAAGAGCAAGCCGACCAATTAATTGAACAAAGTAAATCTGCAGTAGCAGAATTTAAGCAATAAAAGGATATTGTATGGGACCGTTGTGGGTAGATGTTGCGGGCTATGAGCTAACAGCTGAAGACAGAGAAATTTTAGAGCACCCAACCGTTGGTGGTCTCATCTTATTTGCTAGAAACTACCACGATAGCAAACAGCTATCGGCGTTAAATAAAGAGATCCGCAAAGTTGCAAAACGTCCTATTTTAATCGGTGTTGACCAAGAAGGCGGCCGAGTTCAGCGCTTCCGCGATGGTTTTTCAATCATCCCGGCAGCTCAAGAATTTGCGACCAAGAATAATGGCGAGCAATTAGCAGAACAAGCGGGTTGGTTGATGGCGGCGGAGTTGATTGCCCATGATATCGACCTGAGCTTTGCGCCTGTTTTAGACAAAGGCCACGACTGTAAAGCGATTGGTAGCCGAGCATTTGGTGAAGATATTGATACCATCGTTCGCCACAGTAGTGCTTTTATTAAAGGCATGAAATCGGTTGGAATGGCGACAACAGGAAAGCACTTTCCAGGACACGGTGGCGTGATTGCTGATTCGCACCTTGAAACGCCTTACGACCCTAGAGACGATATTTTTGAAACTGACATGGCGATCTTCAAGGCTCAAATTGAAGCTGGAATATTAGATGCGATGATGCCTGCGCACGTGGTTTTTTCTCACTATGATGATCAGCCTGCGAGTGGCTCAGAGTATTGGTTGCAGAAAGTATTGAAGCAGCAGCTTGGATTCAAAGGCTTGGTATTTTCTGATGACTTAACGATGGAAGGCGCTGCAATTATGGGTGGGCCAGCCGACAGAGCGAAGGCTGCTCTGAATGCGGGTTGCGACATGGTGTTGATGTGTAATAAACGAGATGCGCAAATTGAGGCTCTTGATCACTTAGCGATTCAAGAGGTGCCTTTAGCCAACTCATTGCTTAAAAAGCACAGCTTTGATTTACCGACGCTTCACACGGATAGCCGATGGAAAGAGGCCTCAGAGCAAATTAAGCGGATGTTAAACGCTGGGTGATAAATAAACACTCTATAAGTTTTAAGAAGGCGATATTAAAGATATCGCCTTTTTTGTATGTGCTTGGCGTGGTTTAGGCCTATTTGTGCCTCAGAACGAACTAAAGATGAGGTGTAAAATTAAATTTACATTTAATGTTTTTTATTGTTTACACTTGCAATCGTTTTTGTAGCTGTTATTGTGTTTTTAAAGATTGTTAGCCCAAATGGAAATGCTGGGTGTAAAAATAAATATACAGGTTGAGTTATGCAAAAAAGTGAATTAAGCAATGTCAATATCATCGACGAACAGGTACTGATTACTCCAGAGGAGTTAAAAGCGAAATTACCTTTGAGCGATAATGCTCGTCGTTTTATTCAAGAGTCTCGTGAAACGATTGCGAATATCATTCATAAGAAAGATCACCGTATGCTAATCGTGTGTGGTCCATGTTCTATTCACGATCTAGAAGCGGCGAAAGAGTACGCAAAACGCCTCAAAGCACTTTCTGAAGAACTGAGCGACCAACTGTATATTGTTATGCGTGTTTACTTTGAAAAGCCTCGTACCACGGTTGGTTGGAAAGGCTTGATCAATGACCCACATCTAGATGGTACGTTCGATATTGAGCATGGTCTGCATGTAGGTCGTGAGCTTTTAGTTGAGTTAGCGGAGATGGAAATCCCACTAGCGACAGAAGCACTAGACCCAATCAGCCCACAATACTTGGCAGATACATTCAGTTGGGCTGCGATCGGTGCACGCACGACTGAATCTCAAACTCACCGTGAAATGGCAAGTGGCCTTTCAATGCCAATCGGCTTTAAGAATGGTACTGACGGCAACTTAGGTACTGCAATTAATGCGATGCAGGCTGCTTCTTCTAGTCACCGTTTCATGGGTATCAGCCGCGAAGGTGAGGTTGCACTGCTAACGACTCAGGGTAACCCAAACGGTCACGTGATTTTACGTGGTGGTAAGCAAACTAACTACGATTCAGTATCTGTACACGAATGTGAGCAAGAGCTGGGTAAATCTGGTTTAGAAGCGGCATTGATGGTTGATTGCAGCCACGCAAACTCTCGTAAAGATTTCCGCCGTCAACCGTTGGTTGCTGAAGACGTTATCCACCAAGTGCGTGAAGGCAATAAATCGATTATTGGCCTGATGATTGAGAGCCACATTAACGAAGGTAATCAGCCGTCAGATATTCCTCTAAATGAGATGAAATACGGCGTTTCTATTACCGACGCGTGTATCAATTGGGAATCAACTGAGGCACTATTGAAGCATGCACATACGGAATTAGTCCCGTTTTTAGAGAACCGCCTGAAAGGTTAGTCAGAGTTTAAATTTAAGTGCCTCATCTAATGAGGCATTTTAAGATCTGTCGCTAACGAACCTGCGTCAATGCGGGCTTTTAGATTAGTACGGGCTTATAGATTAGTAAGGAATAAAATGGCCGTTGAACTGAACGAATTACGCGACCAAATCGATGCTGTCGATAAACAAATGTTGGATTTACTGGCTCAACGACTGGCTCTAGTAGAGAAAGTCGGCGAAGTGAAAAGTGAACATGGTTTACCTATTTATGTACCGGAACGTGAAGCCGCGATGTTGGCATCTCGTCGTCAAGAAGCCGAGAGAATAGGGGTTCCGCCACAGTTAATCGAAGATATTTTGCGTCGTACTATGCGTGAGTCTTATGCCAGTGAAAAAGATTCTGGTTTTAAGTGTCTTAACCCAGAGTTGCGTTCAGTGGTTATCGTTGGTGGTAATGGTCAGCTTGGTGGTCTGTTTGGCCGTATGTTCAAGCTTTCAGGCTATGAAGTGAAAATCCTTGGCAGCCAAGATTGGGATAGAGCCGATGAAATCTTAGATAATGCCGGCCTTGTGGTTGTTACGGTTCCAATTCACCTGACGGAAGGTGTGATTGCGAAGCTGGGCAACCTACCAAGCGATTGTATTCTTTGTGATTTGACGTCGATAAAATCAAAGCCTCTACAAGCCATGATGAACATGCACCAAGGTCCAGTGGTTGGATTACACCCAATGTTTGGTCCTGATGTTCCAAGCCTTGCGAAACAAGTGATTGTTTACAGTGATGGGCGTGGCTCTGAAAGCTACCAATGGTTGCTGAATCAATTTGGTATTTGGGGCGCGAGCCTGTGCCAGATGGATGCTGCTGAACACGATCACGGCATGACTCTGATTCAAGCACTTCGTCACTTCACCTCTTTTGCTTACGGCTTGCACCTGAGTAAAGAGAATCCAAACATTGATCAGCTTCTGAAGCTAAGTTCGCCAATCTACCGACTGGAGATTGCGATGGTTGGCCGTCTGTTTGCTCAAGACCCGAACTTATACGGTGATATTATTCTTTCTTCGGATGAGAATATTGAGATGATTCGACGATTCCATAGTCGTTTCGGCGAAGCATTAGAAATCTTGGATGGGAAAGATAAAGCCAAGTTTGTTGATAGCTTTAATCAAGTCAGTGATTGGTTTGGTGACTACTCTCAGCAGTTCTTGCAAGAGAGCCAAAACCTGTTAAAACAAGCACATGACTCGATTCATCGTGGCTAATCACTATTTGAAATCATAAAAAAGAGCGACCTGATGGTCGCTCTTTTTGTTTGTGCTGAACGCTATGAAAGCATTTGGCCTACAGTAGTCTAAAAGCAATTAGATCACCATAGGCCAAACCAACATCTCCTAATTACCAACAACTAGTTAGTCGTGATAGGCTTTTTGTTCTCTTCACTCGATACGGTGTCGATAGTCGAGCTAATGTAAGGCACATTGGTCAGGTTGATCTGCAAGCGAACTACATTATCAATCAGTTGAACCAGTGGACCCCACTTAACCTTTTTCTCTTTCTCGAACACGTAGTTGAAGTTTTCCGGTGTCCAATCCATCAAGTATTGAGGGTTCAATGAACGACCAAGGAAGCGTACTTCATAATGCAGGTGTGGCCCGGTTGAGTTACCTGAGTTACCACAACTCGCAATCACATCACCTTTACTAACAAACTGACCGCTGCGAACTTTGAATTTTTGTAGGTGCGCGTAAGAACTCATGAAGCCGAACGAGTGACGCATAGTAATAAAGTTACCGAAGCCTTTTTTACTTGGGCGTACCGTTTCAATGACTCCATCTGCGGGCGCGACAATATCTTCACCACGTTTACACGTCAGGTCGATACCAGTATGTACATGGCGTTTACCTGAAATAGGGTTAGTGCGGCTACCATAAGAAGAAGAGATACGTTGATAAGCCATAGGGCTGTCGTTTGGAATCAAGCGAAACATCGTGGCTCTTACTGCTGAATCGACTGCAGCCGCATCAATGCGATCTTCTAGAGAAACATCATCGGTAAGCAGCTCTTCATCTGCAAGACCAAGTACTGATTCCACATCAAATACACGCTTACCAAGCAGCTGAATCGTGCCTTCTTTCTCGGTGAGTATTTGCGATAGAGAATGGTTGGTTTCTACCTGCTCAGCATAAAGAAATTCTGTTTGTTCTTTTTCAACAATCAGTGTTTCAATCAACTGTTGGGCATCACCCGCTTGCAGTGCGAGTTCTTGTTTACTCTCGAAGTGCATGTACGCAGCTCCGCCAATCAGCAGCGGTACTGAAAAAATCGCAGTGGTGCACATGAGTACGGCTTTACGGCCGAAGTAAAACGTCTGCTCCCCCTGACTAGAGGGAATAGTAATTGATACTTTTTTAGACATGGTTTGTATTAACTAAATGCTTCTAATAGAAAAGGGTAATGGAGATGTCACTCTTTACCTAAATCGGTAAGGTGTTCAATCTCTCTATAAAGCAGTTCATCGTCACCAACGTTAAGCTCAACAAGTCGCTTAAGGTGGCTGATACTATCAATATCTAAATGCTCTATGCGTAAACGCATTGAGGTATTGATGGTAGAGACTATCGTTGCTGCTAACTGAATATTGATATCACTGTTTTCGAGTTTAAAGCTCACTTGAACAGGGACATCATGGCTAAGTTGTTTTGATTCATTGCATTGAATGAGTAAACCATGGAGTGATAAGTCTTGCACTGAGCCTGAAACATTTACTTGTCCTTGTGAGATCTCAGTCGGGACTTGATAAATAACTCGTGAAAATTGACGTCTTTCAACCATAAGTAATCTCTCTATATCGATGCGTAACACGTAAGCCAGATATATCAAAGGCCGCTATTATCGCGGCCTTTGTTCAAAATACAAGCTAATTTACTTAGCGATACGCTTGTACTTGATACGGTGCGGTTCTGCCGCTTGCGCGCCTAGAGTTTGCTTAAGCCACTCAGTGTACTCAGTATAGTTACCTTCGTAGAAGTTAACTTGACCTTCATCACGGTAGTCTAAGATATGGGTCGCAATACGGTCTAGGAACCAACGGTCGTGCGAGATAACCATTGCACAGCCAGGGAACTCAAGCAGTGCTTCTTCAAGAGCACGTAGCGTTTCAACGTCAAGGTCGTTGGTAGGCTCATCGAGTAGCAGTACGTTACCGCCCGCTTTTAGCAGTTTTGCTAAGTGAACACGGTTACGCTCACCACCAGAAAGCTCACCGATGATCTTCTGTTGGTCGTTGCCTTTAAAGTTGAAACGAGAACAGTAAGCACGCGCAGGGATTTCGAAGTTGTTGATCTTAATGATATCAGCGCCTTCAGAGATCTCTTGGAATACTGTCTTAGTGTCGTCCATGCTGTCACGGAACTGATCAACAGAAGCAAGCTTAACAGTTTCACCTAGTACAACCGAACCTGAATCTGGTTGTTCTGCACCGCTTAGCATCTTGAATAGTGTTGATTTACCCGCACCGTTGGCACCAACGATACCAACGATAGCGCCCTTAGGCATGCTGAACGATAGGTCGTCGATAAGAACGCGATCACCAAACGATTTAGTTAGGTTGTTCACTTCAAGAACTTTGTCACCTAAACGCTCACCTGGCGGGATGAACAGTTCGTTGGTTTCGTTACGCTTCTGGTATTGGCCAGTGGTCAGTTCTTCAAAACGAGCCATACGAGCTTTAGACTTAGCTTGACGGCCTTTAGGGTTTTGACGAACCCATTCAAGTTCTTTCTCGATTGTCTTTTGACGTGCGCTTTCGCCCGCTTTTTCTTGCTTAAGACGCTCGTCTTTCTGTTCTAGCCAAGACGTGTAGTTACCTTCCCATGGGATACCTTCACCACGGTCAAGTTCTAGAATCCAGCCTGCAGCGTTGTCTAGGAAGTAACGGTCGTGGGTAATCGCCACAACAGTACCGCTGTAATCTACTAGGAAGTGCTCAAGCCATGCTACTGATTCTGCATCCAAGTGGTTGGTTGGTTCATCAAGAAGCAGCATGTCTGGCTTCTCTAGAAGTAGACGACAGATAGCAACACGACGACGTTCACCACCTGATAGGAATTCGATTTTCGCATCCCACTCAGGAAGGCGAAGTGCGTCAGCTGCGCGCTCTAGAGCTGTCTCTAGGTTGTGGCCGTCTTTTGCTTGGATCAGCGCTTCAAGCTCGCCTTGTTCTTTAGCAAGAGCGTCAAAATCTGCATCTGGTTCTGCGTAAGCTGCGTAAACTGCGTCGATACGCTTAAGCGCGTCTGCAACATCAGAAACCGCTTCTTCTACGATTTCACGCACTGTTTTTGATTCGTCTAGTACAGGCTCTTGCGGTAGGTAACCGACTTTAAGACCTTGTTGTGCACGAGCTTCACCATCAATATCAGTATCAATGCCAGCCATGATACGTAGTAGGGTAGATTTACCTGAACCATTTAGACCCAAAACACCGATTTTAGCGCCAGGAAAAAAGCTAAGAGAAATGTCTTTAAGAATTTGACGCTTAGGTGGAACAGTTTTGCTCACCCGAGACATGGTATATACGTATTCAGCCATTGCCGATCGATCCTAATTTATTGTTCAAAATTGTCGTCTATTTTATACCAATATCCCCAAAGATGTTACTCCTAGGACAGAAAAGCCATTCTTGAACGAATCCTTACCTATTATTGTCACATTGGTCATTAAAACTATATTTAATAAGCTTCTGAGGCGAAGTGTTAAATATTAATAATATTTACACTCAATCTCTTTACATTTGATGTGATGTCGGGCGTAAATAGACTTCACGTATTCATACACGCA
Organism: Vibrio satsumensis; assembly: GCF_050337435.1. Taxonomy (NCBI): domain Bacteria; kingdom Pseudomonadati; phylum Pseudomonadota; class Gammaproteobacteria; order Vibrionales; family Vibrionaceae; genus Vibrio; species Vibrio satsumensis. The sequence goes on from NZ_JAKJSX010000022.1 coordinate 26,580, forward strand.
CTAAGGAAAGAGCGAATGTTTTTCCGCATTGGTAATACGAAAATTGCTGTCGCTGCATCGGCAATTTTGTCTTCATTTTCACTGGCTCCGATGGCTATGGCTAGCAATGCCTCCGAGCTTGAAATGCAGCGTGATGTTTATGACAGAGCACAAGAGATTTTAGACAACCGTGATCTAGAAGCTTACTCCGCGCTGCGTAACAAAATTCAAACATATCCGTTAACGCCTTACACTGATTATCGCGCCTTCTTATTAGGCTTAGGTGATCGCACACCTGCTGAAGTGGATGCCTTTATTGAAGAGAATAAAGCACTGCCGTTTTCTAATCGTATGCGTGCGCCTTATTTAGATTTATTGGCGGCTCAAAAACAGTGGGAAACGATCCTTGAGTTTCAAACCCAAGAGCCTGTTGGTGAAAAATATCAATGTATCTACTACCGTGCGAATTATGAGCAAGGCAACCAAGAGCTTGCTTTTAAAGGGGCTAAGCAACTTTGGTTGAGTGGTAGTGGTATTGATGACGCTTGTGACCCTCTATTTCAAAGCTGGGATCAAGCCGGGCTAAGAGCCGATGAGCTGATTCTGGATAGAATGCTGTTAGCGTTCGAGAGCCGTAACGGTAAGTTAATGAGCTATTTGATTAAGCAATTGGAGCATGATGAGTCAATTACTCAAGCTAAGCAGATGAAGGCGTTGTACAACAAGCCTGAAAATGTACTCGCGTTTGCTAAGAAGCACCCAGTAAATGAATTCTACCAAGCGCAAACCGAGTTTGCTTTCGAGAAGTTAGCAAGGAAGTCATCAAGCAGCGCTCAAGAGGTGTTTGATGATGTCATCAAGGCTCAGAAATTTTCGAAAGAGAAATCTCAAGAGCTAGCCGATTATCTAACGTTTCGTCTGATCAACACCGATTCTGAAGAGTTGATGGTGTGGCGAGACAAAATGCTCGCGAGTTCATCAAAGCAAGTTCTGCTCGAACGACGTGCTCGCTTAGCGATTCAGCATGCCGATTGGACGGGCCTGAAAGAGTGGATAGCGCGCTTGGATGATAAACATCAGGCTTCGCTTCGTTGGCAATATTGGCAGGGCAGAGCTGAAATCGCGACGGGCGACACTGATAAAGGCAATAAGCGACTGTCAGATATTTTAGGGAAGCGTAACTTCTACAGTGTGGCTGCGGCTAAGCAGTTAGGTAAGCCGGTTCAATACCCAACATCGACACTTAAATACAATGCTGAAACAGTGAAGCCATTTGAGACTTCTTTGGTTCGAATCGGCGAGCTGATTGACCGAGATAAAATAGCGGCAGCGAAGAGTGAATGGCGTTGGTTGTTAACTAATGCTGACAAAGATCAGAAATCAATGCTTGCGGCTCATGCCGCGACGCAGCGTTGGAATCACTTTACAGTAACAGCGAGCATCTCGGCGAAGATGTGGGATAACATTGCGCTACGTTTTCCTGTTGCTCATAAGTGGTGGTTTAATTTCTACGCCGAGAAGCACGATCTCGATCCAATTACTTTGATGTCTTTAGCAAGACAAGAGAGTGCCATGGACTCAGAAGCTCGTTCTCCTGTTGGCGCGCGCGGTATCATGCAAATCATGCCGAAGACGGCTCAATATACAGCGAAGAAGCATCAGATTAAGTACCAGGGCAGCGATGACCTTTATGATGTCGGCAAGAACATTGAGATTGGTAGCCACTATTTAGATGGTTTATTGGCTCAATATGATAATAACCGTATCTTTGCGTTTGCTGCTTATAATGCTGGTCCTAGTCGTGTCAAACAGTGGCGTTCACGCAGTGATGAAAAGCTAGATGCGTATGCTTTTATCGAAATGATCCCATTCAAAGAGACTCGCGGTTACGTTCAAAATATCTTGATGTTTGAGACCTACTATCGAGATATCTTGGGTGAGCAGGGAACGTTTTTAGCTCCCCATGAGGCAAAAATGAAATACTAAGGCTTCGGTATTTTGTCTTAATCTGAGTAATATGAAAGGCAGTGAGTGCGAACCATTTCCACTTACTGCCTTTTTACATTGGATCGCATCAAGTGTTTCGGTATAAAGTGTTAAACGCTTTCAATCGTTAAGCGACTCTTTAAAGTCAGAATTTAAAAGTAAGTGTAGAGATATGGCATCACAACCTGAATATGATAATTGGCAACAACTGATGGACTTGGTAAAGACGGCTGTCGAAAAAGATCAGCACGAATTGTTGTTGACCATGATGATGACACCTGACGAGCGAGATGCTTTGGTTGCTCGAATTAATATTTTTTGTGAGTTGATGAAAGGCGATATGTCTCAACGGCAAGTAAGTCAAATGCTGGGAGTAGGCGTGGCAACGATAACCAGAGGCTCAAATGAGCTAAAGGCCAAGTCTGAACAAGAGAAAGCCGTGATCGCCGATCTATTGCTAAAGTAATAACGGAATTAGGCTATCACTAGATAGTGCGAATACGAATTCGATAAAAAACGCTAACTGAATGTTAGCGTTTTTTGTTTCTGAAGATTGTTTTCAGAACCTTTCTAAGTTTAACGAAGCACTAAATAGGAAAGTGCTCAGGATTCACAAATGGGATCAGTGCTAAAATTAAAGCTTGATGATAGACCGAACTGCGTGACAGTTGGTTATGTGTTAGTAAGCCAATGGCGCCACCTTTCTGTTTGATGTTATCGGTACCAAACACTTCATCCATCACATCCCCTAACTCGTTTGCATGCTTTAACTTCTCAAGCACGGCTGGTGGCAACATCAGGCTTGCTGAACGAGACTCGCCACGTTGACCATTCGCTTCGATCACCATCCAAGCAAAGGTGACGTTTGTTTCTATTCCCGCTTCTAGACCAACATAGAAGTCTGCATCAGGCTGAGCTTGAGTTGCGTTGTGAACACGATTCACGGCACCTTGATAGGTTTCATCATTGCTCATCGGTTGATCGGCGACACCACTAGGGACGCTGATGCCTTTGAAATCAAATTCAGTATCAGGAAAAGCAGATAAGAACGCACTTTTAACGGCGTTAATTTTAGCTGGGTTCAGCGATGCGATGATTACAGATTTCATGTGTCGGATTCTTTTTGTTGTCGATTAGATTGAGTTGATGTTGTCGGTACCAGTCACTCAACTCTTCTAATGGCATGGGTTTACCAAAGTAATAGCCTTGCAGCATATCGCACTGTGCATCCTGTAACCACTGGTGCATGTCTTGAGTTTCAATCCCTTCGGCGGTGACCTTTTTCCCCTGAGCATGACACAACCCGATAACTGGTTTTACGATGTTCTGGTTATCTGTCTCAATTAAGGTATCCAAAAACGCTTTATCCAATTTAATTTTCTGAGTTGGATACTGCACCAGTTGAGTGATAGAGGTGTAACCGGAACCAAAGTCATCAATCGCCAGTCGATAACCCATGCATGACAGTTCGTTAAGCAGCGGAAAACCTTCAGAGTTAGAGTAAAAGGTTTCGGTAATTTCAAAATCAATCAAACTTGGCGGAATTCGATTTAAATCGGCGTGCTCTTTGATGAAGTCAGCAAGATCAGTCGTTTCAATCCCAGCAGAAGATAAGTTAATCGATAACTGAATTGAGTGATCAAATTGAGCTTGAAGTCGATGAAAAGAAGCAAATGCATTCTGAATGACCCACTGATCAACCTGATCGAATAATCCTGTTTGCTCGGCAATTGGAATGAATTCATCAGGTGGAACCAAGCCTAGTTGCTCCGAATTCCAACGTAATAACACCTCAACACCAATAACATGGGTTCCTGTTGAATCCATGTACGGCATATAAACGAGTCTAAATTCATCATCAAAGTTCTTGTCTCTGAGTGCGCGTTCAATGTTTGCTTGGCGTTGAATCGCTTTGTCTAAATCTCGTGAATAGTCAGCAAATTGGTTTTTACCTGCGCGTTTGGCTTGATACATCGCGGTATCAGCGTTCGACAGTAGCTTTTCGATGGAGTGGCCATCGTTGGGGTAGGTCGCAATACCAATACTGACCGTGATCGGAAAGCTCCCTGATTCTGTGATAAAACCTTTTTGTAGTGGCGTCAGTAAGCTCTCAGAGAATCTATGCGCGATATTCCCTTGGCGAGTAGGGGCGTTAATGTACACAACGAACTCGTCTCCAGAAAGTCGGGCTGGCATACAATGAGCGTCAAATTCTGTTTTATAGTGGCTACAAATATCGGAAATACGCTGAGCAAAACTGACCAGAATGGAGTCGCCGATTTGATGTCCATATTTGTCGTTCACAAACTTGAAGTTATCTAGGTCAAAGTAGAGAACCCAGGTTTCGGTATTCGAGCTAGGCTTGGGCAATGATTTCTGAACGAAGGTTTGAAATTGATGCCTATTGGCGATTTGGGTTAACTGATCATTCTCGGCCAAAAGCTTGGTTTGTTGGTAGGTGTTATCTAGTTCTTGGTACATGTCATAAAAACGCTGTGATAGACGGCCAAGCTCATCACGAGTGCCCAAGCGTTCAATGTTCTTACGTTGTTTTTTTTCTACTTGCTGTAATTGTCGATCGAGTCGCGTTATCGGAGTTATCACGCTGCGAGACAAAAGCATGAGTAGCAGAGCGACAGTAACAAACGCAGATAGTACAAATGAGACACTCAGCTTGTTCCAAATAGAGTCGAGTTTGTTTTCTAATAGGAACTGAGCTGGGTCTACCGTGGCATACAGTTCTGGCGCAAGTTTGACTGAGTGGGTGACATCATTTTCTAGAGAAACCGCTACCGAGGTGAAAAATAAGCTTGTTTGATAGTCGAATTCTATCTGTTTTCTCAAAGTATTAAACTTGTCGAGAGAGACTGACACAACCACAAAGAACGTATCGTTTAGTTGATTATTTTCGGTTGGAAAAGTCGCTTTTCTGTCTACCTTCTCATAATGAACCAACATCCCTTCGCCTTGAGAGTTTTGAATATATTTGGTACCTGAGATTGCTTGGGTATCTCGATAGTACTGGTCAACATATTCTAATATTTTCTTGTCAATCTGAGAGCGTGAATCGTTGCTATTATCCGCATAATAGCGCAATTTTCGTTCACCATTTAAAAGTGCTAAACCAGTATAACTTTCATCATCATCTTGCAGAAAATGTATGGCTTCTTGAAGATTACTTACCAGTTCAAGATCGCGAGATAGGTTTTGTTCAGTGAGAAAGTAACGCTTTACCATATCACTTTGGGTCAAGGTGTAAGAGTAGCTATTGAGGAATGAGCGAGACTGTCGAAAGTACCCAGCTAACTTTTCCATGTTGAGCTGAAGTGCGTTGTCTTCGCGTTTGATGAAACTGCTTTTCTGCGTCGAATAAATAATATAGCTAGAAGCAGCGGTACTGAACAGTATCACAGGAGTTATCAGCAGCAAGATTTTAGTACTTAGCTTCATAGTTAATGACAACACTATTTATAATTTAAGCGCGTAAGTTTATGTTACTTAATGCTTACTCGCTATTAATTACACACAGTTCGATGATTTCCTGTGAAGGCGGTAAGGTTTTGTCTTTATTGATAAAAAAGCCATTAATGTTTTTTTATTAGATAGGAGTAAGTGGTGGAGGGAGATAATCGTGCAGAATTTACGAAACAAGTGAATTGTGTTACAGGCATGCTAGGGGAAGTGTTCTTAGCTCGAATAGTACTCGACTAGATGGTGATTTAAGTATTTGGCCTACTGTAGGCCAAATACTTATGTTGGCTAGAAGCTGATACTCACTCTCAGCTATGACAACTTAACTTGAGTCGCTTTGATGTTTTCACTTGGGTAGCAACCAAGGACTTTTAAATGGCGAGTAATAGCTGTTAGTTCCGTTATCGCTTGCTGCATATTATCTGAATCCAGGTGTGCTTCTAAATCGACATAGAACATCTCTTCCCAAGGGTTACCCATTATTGGGCGAGATTCCAGCTTGGTCATGTTGATGCCCAAGCGTTGCAGGATCAGTAGTGTCTCTACCAAAGAACCCGCCTCTTGAGATGTCGACATAATCAGTGTCGTTTTTGCTGGAATTTGAGTCGATACCTCAACCGGCTTACGTGCTACAACGATGAAACGCGTGTGGTTCTCTGTTTGGTTTGCAATGTTGCCTTGGATTGGCTGAAGCCCATAAAGCTTACCGCTCGATGCGTTACCAATAGCTGCTACGTCATTTCCATTCAGCTCTTTAACCTTTTTCATTGCATCAGCCGTGCTTGCGCAAGACTCAAGGCTGACACCCTTAAGGCGGCTCAAGAACTCACTGCATTGCTGATGAGGTTGTGGGTGGGAATAGAGCGTTTTGATGTCTTCTAAACGAATATCGTTTTTCGCCACTAGGCAGTGTTCAATCGGCTGAGATAGCTCACCAACGATATAAAGCGTGGTGTGTTGAAGTAGGTCGTACACTTCGTTAATCGAACCTGAGCTGGTGTTCTCAATAGGTAACACACCGTAATCAGCGTGGCCCGACTCTACCGTCGACGCTACTTCTTTGAAGTGGTTGCAGTTTAATTCAATCAATTCCATATTCTTACGGCTGAAATATTCACGGCTCGCAAGATGAGAGTAGGACCCTTTAGAACCTAAGAATGCAACGCGAGCCAATGGTTTACGGCTTTGCGGATTCGCGAGGTTTTGTAGGTATGACTGTTGCAGTAGGACTGAATCTTCAATGATAGTGTGAAACAGCTTGGTAATGTACTGAGCATCCAATTCGTATTTATCTTTACCGTTGTTAATCAGTTTAACCAACAGTTGTTGTTCTCTTACTGCATCACGAACTGGCTTTGATGTTTCTACCTTGCTTTTAGCAACTTCGATGCTTAGCTTGCGACGTTCTGAAAGTAGCTTCAGTAGTTCGTCATCTAAATCATTAAGACGAAGGCGGATATCATCCAGTGAAATTGAGCGGTCAGTCATAAATGTGTCCTTATAAAAAAGCCTCCCTAGTGTGGGAGGCTTCTTGTTCGTTTTTGACTTGTTTTTCTAAAACGACTTAGCCTCCGATTTACGGAAGAAAAAAGAAGTCAAAAATAAACAAAGATTGAGTTTGCATAAAAAGTGATTGTTTTATGAATGTTTAAACACAATAAGCAAGCGAGCTACGAGCGTCAAGCAAAAAAATAGCGCCCTGAGGCGCTATTTTTTAATCTGTTATCTTTCCTTATTCTACTTCAGCTTCTAGCTCTTCGATTTCAGGCTTTTCAGCGCGGCGCGCTTCTGGTTTATGGCGTAGCTTGTTGAGTTGACGCTCTAGTTTTTGTTCTACTTCGTTGATAGCAACGTAGAGGTCGTCATGGATTGATGAAGCAACAAGTTGGCCTTTTGGTACGGTTAGTACTGCTTCAAATTTTTTCTTCTTATTTGGTTCTTCGCTAAAGCTCGCTTGGCAGCCAATGATGTCTACTTGCCATTTATCCAGCTTTTTAAATTTGCTTTCTATGTGATCACGGATTGCAGAGGTAATGTCGATGTTTTTACCAGTGATGTTCATTTTCATAGAAGTTTTCCTCTGTTGTATCCCTCATGGGTTAACTTCAGATTACGACTTTCAGGAATAAAGAATGTGATCTAGATCTTGTTTTTGTTGGGTGGAGTGAGCATTAAAATCAAATGTGATCTCACGCAAATCTTAGTATCTTTTTGGCGGAAAATGCTTGTTATCCTTATGGAAAACGATAACTTGGAGACAAGGCTTCGCTAAAAATTAAACCAGTTTTTAGGGGCGTCCTACAGCTTATTGAAAGTACTTGATGAAAATTCACTCAATAGTGTTTTGTGATGTAGCTCTCGTGATATAGTTCGCTATGTAAGCTTTCTCTGAATTTGATAAGCAAAAGCCGCATAAGTTTTCTTATGCGGCTTTTGTGTTTTTATCTTCCCCTAGTGCCTTTGTTCCTCAGGCTTTTGGGATTGAAGACAAACTAATCGTTGGTTTTTAGTAATCTCGCTGTACCGTCCTCTCGGATGGCATTGATAGCTTGTAACTGCTTATAGATTACAAAATAACGGTTGATGTTGGCGACATAGGTTACCGGTTCTTTACTCACGTATTTGCGAGTGATGATCTCTACGTTTTTAAACCAGATGTTTGGGTTGTAACCTTTCTGCTTGGCAATGCGCCTCATCTTTCTGATCTTAGCTGGACCTGCATTGTAAGAAGCCAAAGTGAAGTAGATTTGGTTGTCTGGCGTAATGGCAGGGTCGTCAAAATATCTGTCCTTAATGAAGCGCATGTATTTCACACCCGCATGGATATTGTTATCCACCTTATGTATGTTTTTAATGTTGACGTTTTTGTCTTTAGCGGTACTTGGCAGCACCTGCATCACCCCAATAGCGCCACGATGAGAAACTCTGCTTTGATCCAATCCAGATTCTTGGAAACCTTGTGCAGACATCATCAAAGGGTCGAATTCGTATTTACTCGAATACTTTTCAAAGACATCTGAAAGCTTAGCCACTCGGTCTATTTTATTTGGGTTGAGTGCTCTACCTAACCAGCGAGTGTTGTCGATGTATTTCTGATAGATAACATTTCCAAGTAGGGTACCTGTTCGTGCAGTCTTGACGTATTTGTTTATCTCTTTCTTTAACTGAGGGCTGTTTTTTCTCAATGCCCATGCTATTTGGCCATTTTCACGTAAGGGCAAATCATGATGCACTTGAATGTTTTCCATTACGTCGATCCACAGCTTTGCTTTATGGCTGTCCAGAATTGTGCCCTGAATATAACCTTGGTTGACTAGCTCTATCAGCTCGTAGTCTTGCAGTGATTCTTCAATGAAGTGGACATGCAGTGGTGGTAAACCTAATTCGTTAAGCTCTTTATTGACTCTTTGTACACTCTCGAAGTAACTCGAGCTTGCACGGATCCATACCTCTTTGCCGCTCAATTGCTTGATCTCGGTGATCGGCTCTGAGTTCTTGCCGGTGATAATCAATTCTTTCCCATCTTTAATCATTGGATTGGAAAAATCGATGATTTGTAAGCGCTTGTCGGTGATCGTCAGGTTAGCAACAGCGACATCTCCATAGCCAGATTCTAAAGAGGGAAGTAGATCATCTCGTTGTACGGGGATGATTTGAACATTGAGGTAGGGGTGTTTCTTACGAAGGCTTTTTTCAAAGTGGTAGAGCATTTCTGCCACGATGCCTTTTGGCTTACCATCCTCGATGTAATAGAAACCAAGATCGGCAGAAACTAGCACTCTAACCGTTCCTTTGGCTTTGAGCACATCTAAGTCGCCCATGTAAGGCTTATTGCTTAATGGGGACAGTTCTAATGCGTAGGATAATTGGCTAAATAGCGATACCCAGATAAATAATAACAACCTACTCACATCCACACTCCATGTTGATGTTTTGTTAAAAGTTATCTTTTGAAGATACCGTGTAATATGCGATTCATCAAGTTTGCGATATGTGGATAAAAAAACGCGCTAGTAAATTAGCGCGCTTTTGGGATTGAGATGTAAGAAGTAGATTAAGGTAGTGGGTTTAACTCAATCAACTTTTCTGTTCTTAACACAGCGTCATCTAGGCCTAGTTGTTTATAAGCTTCTAGCTGAATCTCTAGAGATTTACGAGCAGCGATGGTATCTGGGTAAGTCTTTTGCAGCTCTTGCGTTCTGTTGATCGCAGCTATCCAAGCTTCGCGGCGTAGGTAGAAATCCGCAGTTGCTAAGTCATAGTCGGCTAGGCGATTCTTAAGTGCGAACATGCGTTTTTGTGCATCTTCAGCGTAAGGGCTGCTAGGGAACCGTTCGAGTAGTCGCTTGAAGTCAGCAAAAGCGAGTTTCACCGGCTCTGGGTCTCGGTCGCTACGGTCGATATTAAAAATATCGTGCATGAAGTTTCGGTCTTGCGCCATGTGTGTTAAGCCACGCATGTAAAGAACCCAATCTTGTTTCTCGTGAGTAGGGTTCAAACGTAGGAATCGTGAAATGGTAGCGAGGCCAAGTGCCAAGTCATCATTTTTGTAGTAAGCGTAAATCAGATCGAGCTGTACTTGCTCAGAATAGGCGCCGAATGGGTAACGTGAGTCTAGGGCTTCTAGCTTTTCTATTGCTGAAAGCCAGCTACCGCTCTGCAGTGATTCTTGCGCGTCAGAGTAGAGAACCGATGGTGGTACATCTGGCACTATCTCTTCACTACTTGAACAACCAACCAAGAGTGATACGGCTAATAGACCCGATAAAGTAAGGTGTTTCATGTCAGGCGTCGATTCCTTGAATTAAATATTTCGTAAGCTTCCGTTACTTTCTAACCAGTAACAGATACAATGATGCAATTATTCTATTTTATCCATACTAATGGGTATTAGTCTCACGGTTTTTAAAAAAGTTCGATATGGCTCAGCAGATCACATTAACAGACACAGTAAAAAGCAGCCAGTTAGGTCAACGTTTAGACCAAGCTGTCGCTGAACTATTTACCGATTTTTCTCGCTCTCGTATTAAAGAGTGGCTTCTTGACGGCAAAATCCAAGTGGATGGCGAAGTTATAACTAAGCCGCGCGTTAAGGTTTTGGGCGGTGAGGAGATCATCTTGCAAGCTGAGCTTGCAGATGAAGAGCGCTGGGAAGCACAAGATATTCCTCTAGACATTGTCTACGAAGATGATGACTTATTGGTTATCAATAAGCCTCGCGATCTGGTTGTACACCCAGGAGCAGGCACACCGGATGGAACCATACTAAACGCATTGCTTTTCCATTACCCACAGATTGCAGAAGTGCCTCGTGCAGGTATTGTGCACCGTCTTGATAAAGACACAACCGGCCTTATGGTTGTGGCTAAAACGGTTCCAGCTCAAACTCGTCTTGTGCGTGCTCTTGCTAAGCGTCGTATTACTCGTGAATATGAAGCAATTGCAATTGGCAAAATGACCGCTGGTGGTGTGGTAGAAAAAGGCATTAGCCGCCATGCAACTAAGCGTACATTAATGGACGTAAATGAACTGGGTAAGCCGGCGGTAACTCACTACCGTGTTGCTGAACACTTCCGTGAGCATACTCGTATTCGTCTGCGCCTCGAAACGGGTCGTACTCACCAAATCCGTGTTCACATGTCATACCTTCAGCACCCGCTGTTAGGTGATGTTGCATACGGTGGCCGTGCTCGTATTCCAAAAGGTGCATCTGAAGAACTAACGACCATGATTCGTTCTTTTGATCGCCAAGCGCTACACGCCGTTATGCTTAAATTTGTTCACCCAATTACAGGTGAAGAAGTTGAGTTCCACGCTCCTGTGCCAAATGACATGGTTGTGATGGCTGAAGCGTTACGTGTTGATGCTCGCGAAAATAAAGAAGAAGACATTTAATATGTCGTTGATCATCCCTAACTGGAATGCACCTAACAACGTGAAGGCATTTGCGTCGACACGTGTAGGTGGCTTTTCTACTGACGCGTATCAAGGATTAAACTTAGGTACGCATGTTGGGGATGATGCTTCGCTTGTTGAAAACAATAGAACCTGGCTTAAGCAGCAAGCTAATATGCCCGCAGCTCCGGTATGGCTAAATCAAACTCATTCAACAGATGTCATTACGGTTTTAGAACCTATGGCGAATGTTCTTGATGCTGACGGTGCATTTACCACGGCTAAAGGTGTTGTCTGTTCTGCGATGACAGCTGATTGCTTACCTGTAATTCTTACTGATACCAAAGGCACTCAAGTTGCGGCTGTTCATGCTGGTTGGCGTGGCCTTGCTGGTGGAATTCTTGAAAATGCAGTCGCAAAGTTTTCAAACCTAGATTCAGAGAATAAGATCATTGCTTGGCTTGGTCCTGCAATAGGCAAACAAGCCTTTGAAGTAGGTGATGATGTGTTGGAAGCTTTTGTTCGTTTTGACCTTCAAGCTAAGCTCGCATTTGCAGCCAAAGCTGAACCGGGCAAATGGCTAGCGAATATGTCTCAACTTGCTACACAACGACTTGAAAAAGTGGGTGTGTCGGAAGTGACGGATTCAAATCTCTGTACCTTTGCAGATCCTGATTTGTTCTATTCTTATCGTCGTGATGGTATTACTGGACGCCAAGCTACCTTTATTTGGTTAGAGTAAGCTTTAGCTAGTGCAACCAGGCATCCAGCTCATTTATATTTTTATATAAGCTCTATTCTTCATTCTTATCCCTTGAAAATCCGCGTTACCGTATCCATCTTCTAATCATAAGATAAACATATCTAAGAGTAGGAAGGTTGGCATGCGTCTCGATCGATTCACTAGTAAATTCCAAATTGCGATATCTGATGCTCAGTCGCTCGCATTAGGTCGTGATCACCAATATATAGAACCTGTGCACCTAATGGTGTCTTTGCTTAATCAAGATGGTAGTGCAATTCGTCCATTGCTCACCATGCTGAATATTGATGTGGTTCAATTGCGCTCTAAATTGAGCGAAATATTAGACCGAGTCCCTAAAGTAAGTGGCATCGGTGGTGACGTTCAATTATCGAATGCCATGGGAACGCTGTTCAACCTATGTGATAAGGTCGCGCAAAAGCGTCAAGACAGTTACATATCTTCAGAAGTATTCCTACTTGCCGCAATTGAAGATAAAGGCCCTTTAGGAAGTCTACTTAAAGAGCTAGGTCTTACCGAGCAAAAATTATCTCAAGCTATTGAACAAGTTCGCGGTGGCCAGAAGGTCGATGACCCGAATGCGGAAGACAGACGTCAAGCACTAGAGAAGTTCACTATTGATCTGACCGAAAGAGCAGAGCAAGGCAAGCTAGATCCGGTAATTGGCCGAGACGACGAAATCCGTCGCACTATCCAAGTACTTCAACGCCGTACTAAGAACAACCCTGTCATTATTGGTGAACCAGGTGTCGGTAAAACAGCAATTGTCGAAGGTTTAGCGCAGCGTATTATCAATAATGAAGTACCTGAAGGTTTGAGAGGCCGACGTGTACTTTCATTAGATATGGGCTCTTTGATTGCCGGTGCTAAATATCGTGGTGAATTTGAAGAACGTTTAAAATCGGTTCTTAACGAATTGTCGAAAGAAGAGGGCAATATTATTCTCTTCATCGATGAAATTCACACCATGGTCGGTGCGGGCAAAGGCGAAGGCTCTATGGATGCCGGGAATATGCTGAAACCAGCATTGGCTCGTGGTGAACTTCATTGTGTAGGCGCAACAACGCTCGATGAATATCGCCAGTATATAGAGAAAGATCCTGCGCTAGAGCGTCGATTCCAAAAAGTGATCGTCGATGAGCCAACCGTGGAAGACACGGTTGCGATTCTCCGTGGTTTGAAAGAGCGCTATGAACTTCATCATCACGTAGAAATTACCGACCCAGCGATTGTTGCGGCAGCAACGTTATCTCACCGATACGTTTCTGATCGTCAACTGCCAGATAAGGCGATTGATCTGATTGATGAGGCGGCTTCGAGTATTCGTATGCAGATCGACTCGAAACCTGAGTCTCTAGATAAGCTCGAACGCAAGATCATTCAATTGAAGATCGAGCAGCAAGCTCTTACTAATGAAAATGACGAAGCCAGTGAAAAGCGTCTTCGAACATTACAAGAAGAGCTTTCTGACAAAGAACGCGATTTTGCAGAGCTTGAAGAAGTGTGGAATGCAGAGAAGGCCGCGCTTTCTGGCACGCAACATATTAAATCAGAGCTAGAGCAAGCTCGAATGGATATGGATTTTGCGAGACGTGCTGGTGATCTTAATCGAATGTCTGAATTGCAATACGGTCGAATCCCGGAGTTAGAGAAGCAGTTAGATCTTGCGACTCAAGCTGAAATGCAAGAAATGACGCTGTTGCGTAATAAGGTCACCGACGCAGAAATTGCAGACGTGCTATCGAAGCAAACTGGCATCCCTGTTTCTAAAATGTTAGAGGCTGAGAAAGAGAAGCTCCTTAAAATGGAAGGTGTTCTACATAAGCGAGTTATTGGCCAAGCGGAAGCAGTAGAAGTGGTATCGAATGCGATTCGTCGTAGCCGTGCTGGTTTATCTGATCCGAATAAGCCGATTGGCTCTTTTTTATTCCTTGGCCCAACTGGCGTTGGTAAAACCGAGCTGTGTAAAACACTCGCGAACTTCATGTTTGATAGTGATGATGCGATGGTGCGAATCGATATGTCTGAGTTTATGGAGAAACACTCTGTTGCTCGTTTGGTTGGTGCTCCTCCGGGTTACGTTGGATATGAAGAAGGTGGCTACTTAACAGAAGCTGTACGTCGCAAGCCTTACTCTGTGATTTTGTTAGATGAAGTAGAGAAAGCGCATCCTGATGTTTTCAATATATTATTGCAGGTTCTTGATGATGGGCGCTTAACTGATGGACAAGGTCGTACGGTCGATTTTAGAAATACAGTTGTGATCATGACATCTAACCTTGGCTCATCGAGAATTCAAGAGAACTTCAAGACTCTCGATTACCAAGGAATAAAGAATGAGGTGATGGAAGTGGTAGGTAAGCATTTCCGCCCTGAGTTTCTGAACCGAGTTGATGAAAGCGTTGTATTCCACCCATTAGGTCAAGAGCACATTCAATCGATAGCCTCTATTCAGCTTGATCACCTTAAGAAGAGAATGGAAGACAATGGTTATGAGCTTGAAGTCTCGGATAAAGCACTGAAGTTGATTTCTCAAGTTGGTTTTGATCCTGTATATGGCGCGCGACCTTTGAAAAGAGCTATTCAACAAAGTGTTGAGAACCCGTTAGCGAAAGCGATATTGGCAGGAAAAATTAATCCAGATAAGAAAGTACAGCTATTAGTAAACAACGATCGCATTATTGCTCACCAATAGTTAAAGCAAGAACGGTAGGTACGATTGGCCGAAATTGAGGCTTAATCGTACCTATTTTGAGCGCTTTGTGTGAATAGTGTTCGAACGGTCGCCGGTGGCGGTTTTTTTTTGTTTTCGGTCTTGTGCAAAGGATTATTTTCTCTATAATGCGCCTCCGTTGCCAAGGATAACCAAGCGGTTTGAACTGAGTAACAATACGGTGATAAGCATTTAAGATGCTTTGAAAAATTAGCTGGAAAAAGTGTTTGACACTGAAACCCAATTCGCTAGAATGGCCGTCCACTTCGAGAGGCTCCTTACTAAAAGGAACGCTCAACAAGTAAAGCTCTTTAACAATTTAAACCTATCAATCTGTGTGGGCACTCGTTGATGAATATCAAAACGTTATTGGTTCTTTTTCGAAAGAGCGTAATAACAGTTACTTCGGTAACAAACTTGATTTCAATGAGCTGAGTGACCAATACAAAGTTAAGTTTACTTAATTTTGGCACAGTCAATTCATTACCATTCTGTTGGAATGGTAATAGCTTTAAAATTACATGTTCATGTTCCTTTTTCGAAAAGAGCGAATGAATATTAGTTTTGAAGTCAGTATTCGTTGAGTCACACCTATTAGTTTAGGTAATCAAAACTTTAAATTGAAGAGTTTGATCATGGCTCAGATTGAACGCTGGCGGCAGGCCTAACACATGCAAGTCGAGCGGAAACGACACTAACAATCCTTCGGGTGCGTTAATGGGCGTCGAGCGGCGGACGGGTGAGTAATGCCTAGGAAATTGCCTTAATGTGGGGGATAACCATTGGAAACGATGGCTAATACCGCATAATGCCTACGGGCCAAAGAGGGGGACCTTCGGGCCTCTCGCGT